>JBJKPE010000190.1:0-32531 GCA_046706685.1 Thermodesulfovibrionales bacterium
CGCGAACCTCAACACCAACATCAACACTATTTATCATTCGTTATTTCCTGATTCCAAGACGACCAATAATATTATCGTATCGCTCTTTATTTATTTTCTTCAGATAGTCAAGTAACTTCCTTCTCTGCCCGACAAGTTTCAGCAATCCCCGGCGCGAATGGTGGTCTTTCGTATGAATTCTGAAATGTTCGGTAAGGTATCCTATCCTCTCGCTCAATATGGCTATCTGTACCTCCGGCGAACCCGTGTCTTTCTCGTGGAGTTTGAAATCGCTTATTATCTGTGACTTATTCTTCTCGATTCCCATAAAATCAGCACCTTCCTTTATTATTCTGTTGAGAGTAAGATTAGCACATGCCATCCGATTCTGTAAAGATAACCCGCAGTTGCACATACCATGTCATGCGCCTGTCCCGGCTGTAATCAGACTTCCCCCTGCCTTTACTTCATTATAGCGCCTTCGCCTGCGGAACTGACGAACCTTGCATACCTCGCAAGATAACCTTTTGTAATCTTGGGTGCCGGCTTCTTCCATGACCGGAGTCTGCCCTTTATCTCGTCCTCCGACACCAGCATATCGACGCTCCTCTCCGGGATATCGATTTTGATGCGATCGCCGTTTCTGACCACCGCCAGCGCTCCGCCCTCCATGGCCTCCGGAGATGCGTGACCTATGCATGGTCCCCTTGTGCCCCCGGAGAATCTGCCGTCGGTGATAAGGGCTACGGACTCGCTCAAGCCCATGCCGGCAATCGCCGCTGTCGGGGAGAGCATTTCCCTCATACCGGGACCTCCCTTCGGCCCCTCGTACCGTATGACCACCACATGGCCGGACTTCACTTCACCGGCGAGTATCGCTTTCATTGCTTCTTCCTCGGAATCGTATACAATGGCGGTTCCCTGGAATTTCATCATATTCTTGCTGACAGCGGACTGCTTCACCACCGCTCCGCCGGGGGCAAGGTTGCCTTTCAGAATTGCGATTCCGCCCTGCTTGTGATGGGCCTTGTTAAGGGGCCTTACAACGTCTTCATCCAGAATTTCGGCAGCATCAGCTATATCATGGATAGTCCTGCCTCCCACCGTTATATTGTCATGAAGCTTCTCCCGCAACCTCCTGAGAACCGCAGGTATCCCCCCAGCGTATTCCAGGTCTTCCAGGTAGTTCTTCCCCCCCGGGAGCATGTCCGCTATATGAGGGGTAGTCCGGGCCAGCATGTCAAATACCTCAAGGGGCAGACTGACTCCAGCGTCATGCGCGATCGCCGGGATATGCAGTACGGTATTGGTTGAGCCTCCGAGCGCGAGGTCGACCATTATCGCATTTTCGAATGCCTTCCTGTTCATGACCTTTCTCGGCGTTACCTTCCTCTTAACCAGGTCGACGATCCTGCGTCCGCTTTCAAAGGCTATCCTTCTCTTCTTGGAGGAGACGGCCAGGGCGGTTGCGCATCCTTCGATGCTCATTCCCAGCGCCTCAGTGACGCAGGCCATGGTATTTGCCGTGTACATACCCTGACACGAACCCGCACCGGGGCAGGCGCAGGTCTCCAGGACCTCCAGTTCTTCATCCTTTATCAGGCCCTTTTTGTACTTTCCAACGGCTTCAAAAGTATCGCTTGTAAGGTTCAGCCTTCTGCCTTTGTATTGCCCGGAATGCATCGGCCCTGCTGTAACTACGACAGACGGTATATTCAGCCGCCCCGCGGCCATCAGCATACCCGGCGTTATCTTGTCGCAATTGGTCAGAAGGACAAGACCGTCCAGTCTGTGGGCCTCGGCGATCGTCTCGACCATGTCGGCGATCAGCTCCCTCGATGCAAGGGAATAGTGCATCCCCCCGTGCCCCATGGCGATGCCGTCACAGATACCGGGGATACCGAAAAAAAACGGATAGCCCCCCCCTGTATGCACACCCTTCTCAATGAATCTTTCGAGGTCCCTCATGCCGATATGGCCAGGGATCAGGTCGGTAAAACTGGTAGCAACCCCGATAAAGGGTTTCCCGATCTCCGATTTGGGGATTCCGGTGGCGTAAAGCAGTGCCCTGTGAGGAAGGCGCTCGATACCCTTCTTGATCATATCGCTTCTCATAATACCCCCTTGAACAATTATGCACTGACTAAGAATAAAAAAAAGGGCGAAAAGCTCAAGACTCACATCCGCCTGCGGCCCCTCATCTTAAACAGAGAGGGGCCGCGCCGGGAAAACCTCTTTTTCGCCCGTAAGAGTTCTTATATAAATATTCTAATTTAGGAGATGGCTCTGTCTGAAGTCCCGTATCATCTCCGCCATCTTGTCTTTCTTGAGAAGTTTCTGCTTCTGCAACTTCTTCCTCTCGAGCTCTTCCTCTGCGGTCAGGTAAACTTTCTTGTCTATCTCGGACAATATGCCCTCAATACTATGATGCTCTTCCATCAATTTCTTGAATTCCGAGTTCTCCCTCGTCAGACTGTCAACGATCTCCTGTTCCTTCAAGTTTTTTTCCTCCTTTCGGGAAAAATTATTAAAACCGCCGGCGTCGCCGACCCAATGTCGTGGAAAAGAAGAAATGTTTGGGAAAATAAAGAAGTGTGATGGATGTTATCAGGGTGTGAAACTTCGATCGAATAATCTGCCGGTTTTATTCGCATACCTCCCTTTTTTTTAGCATAAACCTTTCAGGTAAAATTATCAAACAGAATCAAGAACAGAAATCAGCGGTGGCCCAGGAGAAGATAGAAGCCCGCAGTGGTACCACCGATCATTAAATCACTGATTTTCGAGTATCCTGACCTTCATCTCTACACGTTCCTCCGGATTATCCCGCTGGTCCCGCGGCTGGCTTACAATCGTATCGACAACATCTATGCCTGACACGACTTCCCCAAAAACCGTGTAATTCCGGTCAAGAAACGGTGCGTCCGCCACGCATATGAAGAACTGGGACCCGGCGCTGTTCGGATCCGCGGCCCGCGCCATGGACAAAGTTCCCCTCTTGTGCGGTCTGTTGTTGAATTCCGCCTTAATGGTATGCCCCGGACCACCGAGGCCGTGCCGCGATTTATCATGCTCCTTTGAATTCGGATCACCCCCCTGGATCATAAATCCCGGGATGACCCTGTGGAAGGTCGTACCGTCATAAAACCCCTTCTTCGCAAGTTCGATAAAATTATTGACATGGCCCGGAGCAACATCCGGGAAAAAATTCAGTTCAATGTTTCCAAAACTGGTCTCTATTACGGCCCTGGTTTCAGCCATTACCCGCCTCCTTTCTGCTGATCATTTTCTCTACCTTAGCTCAACTGTCGTACCGGGCGCAACAAAAGTCACCTCAGAGGCAAAAAAAACGCCTGCACGCGGACCGTCTAACAGTCCCAGCCTGCGTCCTTGCCCCCCCTTAAGACAATATCTTTCAGGGCGGAAATGAAAAGCGGCGAAGTATTCAGAGACTCCACCCTTTCCAGTCTCATCCCCATTCCTTCAGCCATACGCTTATATAATATATCAATCTCGTACAAGGTTTCTATGTGGTCTGATACGAAACTTATGGGGACAACGAGAAGATTTTTGACGCCTTTTCCGGCGAGGTTGCCGATCATGTGGTCCGTCGAAGGTTCCAGCCATTTGACCGGACCGGACCTGGACTGATAAGAAAGATCATAGGGAAGATCGATCTTCCGCGTTACCTCTTTGATCGTACCCTTTATCTGGTCGACGTATGGATCTCCTTCTTCAATGAATTTGGCCGGAAGGCTGTGTGCACTGAAAAGGAGATGCAGAGAGTCCGCCTGCTTCTGAAAGTTGCTCACCCCTTTTTCTATGTTGTTTACAAGCGAGTCAATATAAAGCGGATGATCGTACCAGGATTCTATCGTGTGAAAACGAATCGGTAGACCCCTGACCGCCTGTTCGAACTTCGAAACCGACGATCCCGTTGTGGCTACGGAATAGTGCGGGTAGAGGCCGAGGACCACCAGTCTGTCGATACCCTGGCGGTATATCGCGGGGACCACATCCTCTATGAAAGGATTCCAGTATCTCATGCCTATAAAGACCCTGAATCTTCTGTCGCCGTCAGAGTTAAGCGCTTCTTCGAGTGCCCCGGCCTGGGCCGTCGTAATATCGAAAATAGGCGATTTTCCCCCTATCTGTCTATAGAACCCCTCTGTTTTTACATGACGCATCGCGGATATAAGATATGCGAGCGGTCTCTGCATGAATGACGGACCGAGCCTGATGATATCACGGTCCGAAAAGAGGTTGAACAGGAACGGCCTCACTGCGGAGAGAGAATCCGGCCCCCCCAGATTCAGAAGCAGCACACCTATCACTTTGTCCTCCTTCACGCAGACCTCAGGCATCACCTTTCAGGAGTTCCGGTTCAGTATGGGGGAGGAACATAGCGCCCTGAAGCACGTTCATGAGTTCACCGTCCTCGTTCATTTCCCTGTAAGTGATACCTGCCGCTATTTCCTCCACCTCGCACAGGAGTTCCCGGTCCCGCAGCACCATTTCCGCCCCGCTGAGCGATGAATTGCCCAGCGGAATAAACCTCTCCCTCGGCATGTCAGGCAGCATGCCTATATTGATTGCACTTTCAGGATCGATCCCGCAGCCCAGGGCGCCTGCGATGTAGATCTTCCGTATGTCACTGAACGTAAGCCCGACGGACTTAACGAAAACATAGAGGAAAGAGAACATGGCCGCCTTCGAAAGCAGAAAATTCTGAATTTCGGCCTCTGTCAGATACAGTTCACGCCTGTCACTCTTGTAGAGCATAAAGACCTTGGAACCGTCCTTTTCCACCACGCCCTCTGCGGAATCGACCAGCCTTCCGCGCTGGTCGATGATATTGGAGGAAAATAGTTCCGAAATGAGGTCTGTCATCCCTGAGCCGCAAATGCCTTCCGGCTCGACATCCGATATGACCTTCATATCTATTTTTTTGCTGTGTCTGTCAATCCTTACTCTCGATACGGTGCCCCTTTCGGCCTTCTTCCCGATCGCCGCCACCCCGCCTTCCAGCGCAGGCCCCGCTGCACCCGCACCGGTCATGATCCAGTCCCGGCAGCCAAGGGTGATCTCGACGTTCGTGCCTACGTCAATAAAAAGTGCCGGTTCTCCCTCCCTGTGAAGGCCGGAATAAAGTATGCCGCTGATAATGTCCCCTCCGACGTAACTGCCCGCATTCGGAAACACATAGACCAGGGCATTCTGATTGCCTGACAGACCGATTTCCGCAGACCTGCAGGATACAGGGGAGTTCACAGCCGGAACATAGGGTGTCACAGGTATGTTTGTAACGTCCAGACCCATGGCGAAATGGCTCATAATCGTATTGCCCGCAACAGTAAAGGCAAAGATATCATCAACAGGAATGCCCTGGCTGTCACAGACGCCGGCGATCATGCCGTTTAAACCTTCCAGCAGAGCGCCGTACAGCGAATCATACTCCCCCATCATAGACATCTGAGCCCTGGTAAGGACGTCAACTCCGAACTTCGCCTGGGGATTTTCAGCACTTGCTCCGGCAACCTTAGCCCCGGTCTGAAGATCGATCAGAGAGCACTCCATATTCGTAGAACCGATATCTATGGCGATACCGAATATATCACGTCTCCCTATATCAAGAACGGTGTGCCCGAAATTTGTACGACTCCCGGCACTGACTTGCCCCGCGTCTTTCTGACAGGCGGAAAAATGGACGGGCCGGTTAATACCGACCACGACTTTCAGCCTAAAATTATTACGCCGGAGTTCACCCGGCAGCCTTTTCATTATGTCGAGCGGGACGTCGACGCCGCCAACCCCCATCTTCTCCAGGGCCTCCCTCAACCGGTCCGCGTCGGCCCTCTTGTCAGACGGTGAAGGGGGCTCCATCCGCACCTCGCGGCAAAAAACAAGCGGATCAGGACTCATACATTATTTTCCCCATATCGGAGGTGTCATAGCCGCCGAGCCCTTCGACGGAGCTTCTGAATTCCGGGTTCTCCCTGATAATCCTGAGAAGGACCGCAACAGTCTCCTTCTTCATAAAATCCGCCGGTATCACAAGGTCATACCTCTCCTTTGCCAGAGGGATGAAGTCCAGGCCAAGTGCCCTTGCGGCAGCGAGTATACCCATACCGGCGTCGGCAATACCCGTAAGCACCGCCGAGGCGACACCCATATGTGTATATTCTTCCCGGTCATAGCCTCTCACGTCTCCCGGAGATATGCCCAACTCCCTTAAATATTTGTCCGTGAGAAGCCTTGTGCCCGCACCTCCCTGTCTGTTAATGAAGGTGGCATCCTGTCTGACCAGACTGTGGAAGTCCGTTATGCCTTTAGGATTGCCTTTAGGCACAATCAACCCTTGCTGACGATAGACAAGATTCATCAGCACTATTTTAGCGTCCCCGAGAATTCGCCGGACAAAAGGAACATTGTATTCGCCTGTCTCCTCATCAAGCAGATGGGCGCCGGCTATATGGGCTTCCCCTCTCTTCAGAGCCACCAGTCCACCCATGGAGCCCACATGAGCCGACGACAGGGAAAACCGCGGATTATTCTTTTTCAGTATATTGGCAAGCAGATCAAGTGCATTGTCATGGCTGCCGATGCAGACGATAGTATTTTCTATCTCCTTTTCAGACCTGAACAGTTCAACTCTCAGATCCGAGCCGGCGCCCATCCCTTCTGACATCGCAGGTATCCTCACCAGACCGTCAGCCCTCACAAGGGACATGAGCACGCCGGCGCCACGTTCCACCGGTGTCGCAATCATCCTTTCGCCGACCTTGCCGACCTTCACACGCAGGAACTCTTCCTGGCCGAGGGCAGATGCAACCTGCCTCGAAAGAGTAGCCTGGATAAACCGGGGTTCGGGGTTGTCAAGTCCCCTCCATCTATAAATAAGCCCTTTTGCGAAGAGATGAAAAGTAATATAAGCTGAAACAGGATAACCGGGTATCCCCAGTACAGGCGTGTTCCTGACCCAGCCTAGGATAACGGGTTTGCCGGGCTTTATGTTTATCCCGTGGACCATCACGTCCCCCAGTTCCGCTATCGCATGCGCCGTGTAATCCGCCGAGCCTGCGGACGAGCCCGCATTCACAACCACAAGGTCGCCCTTTTCGCATCCCCTGAGTATAGCCTCCTTGATAAGTTCAGGGTCATCGGGGACCGGTGCAACCCTCAGAGCCCGGCCGCCCCACTCCTCTGCAAGCGACGACAGTATCCTGGAATTATATTCAATGATATTGCCTTTCCTCAGCTGGGCTCCCGGCTCAACCAGCTCACTGCCGGTAGGTATTATCACCACCACCGGTTCCCGTCTGACATCTATCGAGACATGCCCGCCCGAAAGCATCGCCCCGATATCAACCGGGCGTATCTCATGGTTTTCGGGCAAAATCAATTCCGTACTTACAATGTCTTCGCCGATCACCCTGACATGATGCCAGGGCGTAGCGGGCCGAATTATCTCGATGAACTCTTCTTTGATGGATGTATCTGCCCGGATTGCCTTGCCTGACGATGCCGGACCGCCCTCATGCGTAAGGTTTACATCCTCTATCATAATGACCGCGTTAAAGCCCTCCGGCAAAGGCTCTCCGGTGTTTACATAAACCGATTGCCGGCCGATACTGAGCCTCTTCGGGGTGGATTCCGATGCGCCGAAGGTGTCGGTGAATCTCACAGCGTAGCCATCCATCGCTGCGGCGTGATAGAAAGGAGCAGAAATCACCGCCGTTATAGCCCCGGCAGTGACCCTTCCCAAAGAATCCTTGACAGCCACTTGTTCCCCATCCAGGGGGCCGACACACTCCAAATCAAGCCTGGCCGCCCATTTCTCCAATGCCTTCTCCAGCGGAGTATTCTCAAGATATATGCTCTTTTTCAATATGTCCTCACAGTTGAAAAAAATACGCGTCTCTCCCTATTACTATACAACCATACAACTTCTGAGTTCAGTTTAAAAAGCGGGATCAGAGGATTTCCTGATTGAGGGCCGTTTCCACATCCCTGCCTTCGGAGACTTCGATGCGGTTACGGCCGTTCCTCTTCGCCTGATAGAGGGCGAAGTCGGCACATCTGATCAACTTGTCTTCGGTTTCCACCGCTTCGTCGGGCATACCGGAAACACCTATGCTCACCGTTACGGGGCCGTCAATCTCAGCGAATACGTGCTGTGCGATTTTACTCCTCATGCGCTCGGCAAGCACCACCGCGTCGCTTTTTTCGGTGTTCGGCAGAATAGCCATGAATTCCTCTCCGCCGTAGCGGGCAGCGGTATCTATCTCCCTTATGCTCTCCAGAAGGATATTCGAGATCCCCTTCAGGACCGTGTCCCCGGCCAGATGTCCATAGCGGTCATTCACTTTCTTGAAGTGATCAATATCGAACATCACAACGGAAAAAGGCGTGGAATATCTCCTGGCCCGCTCGAACTCCTTTGTAAGAGATTCGTGGAACCGGTGACGATTGTAAAGACCTGTAAGCGCGTCCGTGATGGCCATCTGTTCAACTTTAGAGAGCAGTCTTTCCAGCTGCTTATTCTTTTTTCTCAACTCGTCCTGAAGCGCCTTCGTTCTAAGAGAGGCGTAAATCCGTGCGTTCAGTTCAAGTTCGTTGTATGGTTTAGGCAGGTAGTCGTCCGCCCCCACACGAAGCCCTGAGATCTTGTCGGACAGTTCCTTCCTGGCCGTAAGCATGATGATCGGGATGCCCCTGGTCTCTTCTTCCAATTTTAGCCAGCGGCAGACTTCGTAACCATCCATGCCCGGCATAACGAGGTCCAGAAGAATAATATCGAGATCGGAAGTCTTCACGGTTTTGATTGCGCTGATGCCGTCCTGGACCCATACGACTTCATAACCGGTTTTCTGCAGGATCTTTCTTGTGACGTTCGCCTGCAAGGGATCGTCCTCTACAAGCAACACCCTGGCCCTTGACAATGTGTCCCTCCGCGCCGTCCCGGCATCACTTTTTCCCGAACCGGACAATTTTCCCATCCCTTTCAGCACCCTCACGGGGGGCAGGTCAGCATTTTCAAAGGCTGCTTGCTACTATCCCCGTTTCTTCATCGATCACCAGGTGACAGTCCACGAGCAGTTTTTTTCTCCCGATCTTCGATTCCACCGTGATCTTCGCTATCTGACAGACGTTTCTAAACACATCCAGTCTCCCACTTTGGTAAAACCTACGGAAGATATCGTTCAGATCTTCCGTCTTCGGTGCGTTAAGTCCTTCAGGGAGCCGACTTATCTTCTCTATAAGGGCGAGCGTATCGGAGGACGACGGCTTGCCGGAGGTCCAGAGAGCAATCTTCAACATATCCAGCCATTCCGTTACAATGTGCAGTTTCACGACACTCTCCCCCACTGACAGCAGGATCGACTCCGTAATACCGTTTCTTGCTGCGAAATAACAATCGTCCTTCAGGGAAAAAAGCCTCTGATGCGACCTCTTCGCGCTCCCTCCCTGAAAGAGTACGATCTCTGTAAAGTTTCGGGAATTAATTCTCTTCACCAAAAGACGCGAATAAGATAAAATACATAAAATCAGTGCTTTTTCTCAAGAAAAAACTGTCCCGGTAAGAGGGGCTGCCGCCTTGACCTCAAAGGACGGGACAGCCCCGCAACCGGGAGTGGAAATCGCAGCAGGTCGTCGTTAAGAGTGATAGAATTGGAATGGAAGCCGCTTATGCGGCGAGGAGTTATGGCCCACTCCGAGGAGATTAAAAGTGTACATAGTCACTATTACGTCTGAATGCGCACCGGCAGCCAAAGTGGGGGGGTTGGGGGATGTCGTATACGGTCTGAGCCACGAACTTGAGATACGTGGACATATGGTCGAGATCATCCTGCCCAAGTACGACTGCATGAGGTACGATCATATCTACGCCCTCCAGAAAGTTTTTGACGACCTGTGGGTTCCCTTTTACGATCATCAGATTCACTGCTCGGTTTTTTTCGGATTTGTGCATGGAAGGAAGTGTTTCTTTATAGAACCTCATTCCAACAGGAACTTTTTCAACCGGGGCATCTACTACGGTCATCACGATGATCCCGAAAGGTTCGCTTTTTTCTCCAGGGCGGCGCTTGAATTCATGCTCAGGACCGGCAAACACCCCGACATCATCCACTGTCACGACTGGCAGACCGGGATCGTGCCTGTTCTCCTTTACGACATATACAAGCAGCTCGGTATGAACCATCCCAGGGTATGCTACACCCTTCACAACCTGAAACATCAGGGGGTCACGGGCGAGTTCATATTGCGCGCCACCGGGTTGAACAGGCCGGACTATTACTTTCACACGGACCGGCTGCAGGACAACTTTAACCACTCCGCAATAAACCTGATGAAGGCCGGCATCGTATATTCCAATTTCGTGACCACCGTGTCCCCGACTTATGCAGGCGAAATACAGCACACAGGCCTGTCCTATGGCCTCGGGCATACTCTTCATGTGCACAGAAACAAGTTCGGGGGGATACTGAACGGAGTCGACTACGATGTCTGGAACCCCGAGATCGACAGATATATCCCCCACAGATACGGCATCGATGACATACAGGCGAAATACGGGAATAAGGAGGCCCTACGTAACAGGCTGTGGCTCCGCCGGGAATACAAACCGCTCATCTCCTATGTAGGACGGCTGGACCACCAGAAAGGAGTGGACCTTATAAGGCAGGCGCTTTTCTATGCCCTCGGGAACGGATCTCAGTTCGTGCTCCTCGGCTCCAGCCCGGACCCGGGGATAAACAGTCATTTCTGGCATCTCAAGCACCAGTTGAACGATAACCCTGACTGCCACATCGAGCTCACATTTAACGAAGAACTGTCACATCTCCTCTATGCCGGTTCCGACATGATCGTCGTTCCCAGCCTCTTCGAGCCATGCGGCCTGACCCAGATGATCTCTTTAAAATATGGGACTGTCCCCATAGTGAGGGAGACAGGGGGACTAAGGGACACCGTGTTCGACGCAGACTATTGCCACAGACCTTATCACGAGCGCAACGGGTATGTGTTCCGCGACTTCAACTACGAGGGACTGGAGTCGGCAATGCACCGGGCAATTGGCATGTGGTATACGTATCCTCAGCATTTCAGGGAACTCATGACAAACGGGATGAGATATGACTTTTCATGGAACCATCCGGCAGAGCACTACCTTAACATTTATGAATATATACGGGAAAAGTGATAAAGTCCGCGGAATGAATTGATATGGCCGAAGTTTATCACGCGCTCGGACTTAACATGCATCAGCCGCTCGGAAATCTTCTGGCACTCAACAATTCCGATGAGAAGTGGGAAGCGCGGCAGATTCTCTGGTGTTACGACCGCCCCACCCGCATGCTGGAAGGATATGAGGACATCGCCAGACTGCACATGAGTCTTTCCGGCACTCTCCTGAAACAACTGGAAGATCCGGCAATCAGGGAAACCTTCCATGATGTTGTTAACATTGAGGATTTTCTATCGCGGTACAGACGTTCGAACATCGAGTTCGTCGGGACCGGCCTGTATCACCCGGTCTATCCCCTGACACCGCTCTCCGACTGGGACTCGCAAACTGAATGGTGGATCGGCCTGGGTAAACACCTTCTGGGCCGAGAACGGTTCACGGGTTTCTGGCCGCCTGAAATGGGCTTCTGCATGGAGATGATCCCTATGCTGAGGCGTCACGGCTATGAATACGTGCTCGTCGATTCCTGGTATATCAAACCCAAAAGGGAAATGAGGTGGGAGGAGCTGCGCTACCGCCCTTATATAGCACGCTACGGCGGAGAAGAGATCATCGTTATTCCCCGGGACCGGGAGCTTTCGGATTCCCAGGAATCGGGGCTTGACCCCGGGTGGTTTCAGCATGAAGTTTACGAAAGGACGAAATGGTGCGACTTCCCGGCTCTTGTAACCACCTGGACCGACGGCGAAAACGGGGGCTGGTTCCGGACCACTCACATTGAAAGCGGCTTCTGGGGCCGCTTTTACCACACTATTTTGAACAGGTTCAGGGAGGGCACCCTCGGCTTCACGCCTGTGCATATCAGTGAGTACCTGTACAAATATCCGCCTTCCGAAGAAGTTGAGGTCCACCAGGGAGCATGGAATACAGGACACCACTGGGGAGGTGATTTCACTCAGTGGACGGGTTCGCTCTTACAAAAGAGAGGCTGGGACGAAATTCGGAATGCCAGCGCATATTACCAGAACGTAAAAAAGTCCTTTGATAAAGGGAAGGAAGAGGCTCGCGATCCGGAGGATATACGTCAATTGATAGTGAAGGCATATGACCTCATATTAAAAGCAGAGACGAGTTGCAACTTTTACTGGGGAAGCCGCTGGGTCTATCGTTCCTTTGACGACCTTGAGCAGGCATATCGCCTTCTGGATATTGCAATGGAAAGTATCAAGGCGACCGCAAAGGGGAAACAATGAATAAGTATATTCCCGGTATCAGAACTCCGGAAACATCTTGACGGAAAGGACCTTTCCCCCGGCTGTCACAGTCCTGGCGGTAAGAATCCCCCCTTCGACGTAAGCAAGCTCAAAATTATCGAAACCCTGAGATACCAGGCTTTTTGCATCCGCCGGACAACCCTTTTCACACCCGGCGATGCCCCGGACCATTCTCGGGAGAAGCCCGCTGATATCAACCCCGTTCAACTCTTCCCCTCTTGCCGAAAGAAAGCTGCCGATCTGCTTCATCAGGGAATCGACATCCATATGGAACGGGTTGTCAATGTTAATCGAAAGAGAATCGCTGTCCAAGCTTATATCGAGCTCCATTTAAAAACCTCCTTTAGCCTAAACACCCACAATTTTATCCGATGTGCCTGAAAATATTCAATTGTAATAAAGGACCGCCGGATTCCTGCTGCCACTGTCTTGTCAAAATGATGTATTATATCAGCCTGTATCTTAATCGCTGCTATAGGCGTAACAAACAGATCAAAGGAGTCGATCATGGATATTTGTCCCTGCGGTTCAAACCTTTCCTTCGCTGAGTGCTGCGAGCCAGTAATCGAGGGACGGAGACCCGCCGCCACTGCAGAGGAGTTGATGCGTTCGCGCTATTCTGCCTATGCAAAACATCAGATAGAATACCTGCGGACCTCTCTGCATCCGGAACATAGGGAAGACTTTGACGAGAAGAACACAAGGCAGTGGGCCGAAAGTTCCGAATGGCACAGCATGCAGATAATTCAAACGAGGAACGGAAGGCCGGAGGATACCGAGGGGCAGGTTGAGTTCATAGTCACTTTCACACAGAACGGCACGCGAATGACACATCATGAATTGGGCAATTTCAAAAAAGTCGACGGGATCTGGTACTTCGAGACAGGGGAGGCCGTAGCACCCAAGCCTGTTGTCCGTGCAGCGCCCAAGACCGGCCGCAACGATCCCTGCCCCTGCGGGAGCGGGCTGAAATTCAAGAAGTGTTGCGGCAAATGACCGTCCCCGGCTTCTTCCTTCCTGCCATTTATGGATAAGAAAAGAGCATTAGCTAGAATTGCCGGGGAAATAGATTCATGCGTCCTCTGCCGGGAATGGGGAGGAGGGAAGCCGGTGCCGGGAGAGGGAAATCCTGACGCGGATGTACTCTTCATAGGCGAGGCCCCGGGCAAAGAAGAAGCAAAGACCGGCCGGCCCTTCATCGGCCGCTCCGGAAAGTTACTGAGATCTGTAATACGGGGCATCGGCCTTAGGGAAGAGGACGTCTTCATCACCAGCCCTGTCAAATATCTCCCGCACCGCGGGACCCCAACAAGGGATAATATTCTTCACGGGAGGGAGCACCTCACGAAGCAGTTTTCGGTAATCCAACCGAAAATTCTGGTCCTCATGGGAAGCGTCGCCTGCCGTGCTGTGCTCGGTAGAAAAGTAGAGGTCGCCAGAGACCATGGAAACATCGTAAAGGTCAACGGCATGACCTGTCTGATCACCTTTCACCCGGCCTATGCCCTGCGCTTTCCTGAGGGGAAAGAGTCGTTTATCCGGGATTTCGAAAAGCTTAAGGGCTTATTAACCTGAAATGAACATCCTGACCATCTGTTCAGCCGGATGAAACAGGATTTTCAGGAGCTGATACTACCTCCGCAAGCCGACAAAAAAGCGGTAGTGCTGATAGTCAAAGACAGCGCCGTCGTTAGTGATCTCCTCAACACGCAGTCCGGCGGTTACTTCCTGACCTTCCCGAAACGTCTGCCCGTTGATACTTATCAGCCGGGAGGAACGGTCATTGGTGAAATAGTGAAGCGACATCGAGAGGTCCGGCAGACCCTGCCGTAGCGAAGAGGGCAACTGGTTCATCGCATATATTTTCTTTCCGGCCGAGGGCAGAGGGACAGCCGCAACCTCCCCGACGCCTTTTTTGACCTCGGCCGCAGTTTCAGGTTTTTCGGAAAAACGGTCTCTGATGTCTGCGGAGTCCGACGTCCGGCGCCCTTTCTCTTTTACCGCAGCCGCCACCTCTTCTGAAGGAAGCGGCGTTTTCCCGACCCGGGCCAAAGACGCGATTTCGTTGCGAAGGATGGGCCTTTCTTTTTCCGCCGGAAGAGACTTGACAGGCGCTGAAGGATCAAACGCATCACCGACTTTTTCGGTTGCCGCAATCACTCTTTCCCTTCCTTCGCTCTGCACGGACCCGGCCGATCTTTCAGCATTCCGGTACCCGAGCCGCCAAACCAGCAACCCGGCATTCAGGAACAAGGCGCCAAGCAGAAGATAGATCCATATCTTGCGCCCGCCTGTCTTGTCTGCGGGCCGGGCGTCCCGCACGGCAGTGACGTTTCCTTCAGCCCCGCGCCTCCGGTCCTTCTCAGCCTTCTTAAGAGCATCAAGGATATAGGACACCGCTATTTAACACCCTGTACATCGTTCAACTTCGGTCCTCCGCTGCCCAACTGGCCGTTCAGAAGAATAACAGTCCTCGGTCCCACAATGCCGTCGGGAGTGAGGCCGTTTGCAAGCTGGAACTTCTTTACCCTCCTGACCATTTCTTTATTGTATACGACGGTACCCTCCTCTGCCACGCCGGCTCCCTGAACACCGGCAAGCTGGCGGACAAGCCACTGGACCTGAACACCTCTGTCACCGGGCTTGATATCGCTCCGGAAACCCGGCGGCACCTTCCATAGCATAACAAAGTCTCCAAACCACGTTTTCGCAATCCGGCCGACATCCACATTTCTGGTTTCAGAACCCACCTTAAACGTCGCCTCGTTCCGGCGGAGAGCCGTCAAGACGACGAAATATTTCCTCCCATTTTGATCAAATAGCGTCAATACCGCCGGTCTGTTCAGCCTGGCAAGGGTATCCAGGCCGCCGAGCCCATGCAGGCACCGGAAACCCGGAGACTCCGGCCCGCGGCAGGTATCCTCGCCCCTGCCCTCGTAACGTACGCCCCATTGCCGGAAAAGTGCCCTGTATGACATATCGGCGCTCTCTTCGATCGGTTGTCCCACCGGCCATTCCAAGGTCTCTTTCTGAGCACCTCTTTTTTGCACGGGAACCTCTTTTGCGATCACTTCCGATTCCTTCACATGGGCGTAATATGCCGCACCCAAGACCGCCGCGCATAACACAGCAACGATGCCGGCCAGCATAAGCCTCAGACCTTTGGAGAGGGACCTCCTTCCATCCGGCGCACCCGATATTTCCCGCCAGGCCCGCGTAAGGGTCGAGCTCGCTACGGCATTCTTACCTTCGGAATACGCGCCGAGCAATGCCCGGTCGCAAAGAAGGTTTATCACTCGCGGCACGCCTCCGCTTAACCGGAAAAGCTTACTTACGGTTGAAGCGGGAAACAGTCCTTCCTTTCCGCCCGCTATCGCGAGACGGTGCGACACGTAGGCCGAAACTTCGTCTCTGGAAAGCGGCCCAAGGTGATAGCGGGCGGTAATCCGCTGTGCCACCTGCTGCATGTCTTGGCGCGAGAGGATATCCCTCAGTTCCGGCTGTCCAACCATAATAATCTGCAGCAGCTTCTGGCTGTTGGTCTCAAGGTTCGTCAATAACCGTACCTGTTCCAAAAGCTCAGTGCTGAGGTTCTGCGCTTCCTCAATGATGACCACCGTCTTTCTCCCCCCTGCGTGGGAATTAAGCAGATAGGCGTTTATGTTGTCCAGGAGGTCCTTATTGTTCGCGTTGCCCCGGGAATATGAGATGCGCAGCTCGTCGCAGATAGTGGCAAAAAGCTCACGGACAGTGAGCCTGGGATAAAGGACAAGAGCGACATCTGTATTTTCAGGAAGCTGTTCGAGCAAACGACGACAGATGGTCGTCTTCCCCGTCCCTACCTCTCCCGTGAGAAGAATGAAGCCGTCCCCCCTGATTCCGTAAATGAGGTGAGCCAGCGCCTCCCGATGTTTATCGCTCATATAAAGATAGCGTGGATCAGGCGCGATCGAAAAAGGGGGTTCTTTTAGTCCGAAGTATTCAGTATACATTTGACTTCAACTGGCACCCTGCTAGGGTACGTTCCTGTTCTTACAGAGTAAAATAAGCGGCAGTGAAAATACAATTTTTTACTCGGACTGCGAACCTGGGAAACGAAGAAGGACTTCAACCGCTTCCGGCGCCTGTATATTTTGCGGGCCAAAATGACCATAAAGTGAGATACAATATGTACATGACAAAGCTGAGTGCCGGACTGCTTTTGTACCGTTTTCGGGAGGGAAACATCGAGGTACTGCTTATCCACCCGGGCGGGCCCTACTGGGCCAAAAAAGACCTCGGAGCCTGGTCCATCCCCAAGGGCCTCACCGCCCCCGGCGAAGATCCGCTGGCCACGGCCCGGAGAGAGTTCGGGGAGGAGACAGGTTTGACCACTGTCTCCGGCAGCTTCATCAAGCTTGCCCCTGTAAAGGTCCATACCAAGATAATCGAAGCCTGGGCCATCGAAGGCGACTGTGATCCCACGACCATCAAAAGCAACACATTTACGACTGAATGGCCCCCCAAATCGGGCAGGCAAGAGGAGTTTCCGGAGGCAGACCGCGCTGCATGGTTCGGAATTGAAGAGGCCAAAGCCAGGATAAACGCGGGACAAGCCCCTCTGCTCGAAGATCTCCGCCGCCTTCTCATGAAAAAGAAATCATGACGGCAGGCGAAAAAAATGTTCGGCTAAGCGATCCCCTCTGCTCCGGCTGCCGCTCAATGCCGACAGGCAAAAACCATCACACAATATCCGGCCTCCCGCCGCAGTTAAACCAGCTCGCGCTTCAACCTCTCTATGCCCCTGGAGAACATCTCTTCATATCTTTTTCCGTTCTCTTCGAGAAACTGAGCCAATCTCTCTTTAACCGCCTCGTCCACCGACAAGGAAGACTGAAGGACCGTCCTTCCATCGGCTGTCCTCACCGGGCGCATCCTCATCTGCGGATTTTGTTCCACTGCCGCCCTCATTTCTTCAACGGCCTGTTCTTTTATCTGCCTGAACTCACTCCGCATCTTCTCGATCGTATTTATCAGGCCTTCTATAGCCGCTGCATTCTGCTTCCCCTTGAGCGACTCTATCGCCAGAATACCGTCTTTCCTCCGTTGAAATTCGTCCTGCAGAATACCAAGCCTGAGCGAATCAGCCATGTTACGCTGGGCCTCTCTCAAAAGGGCCGGCTTGAACCCCTTCAACTTTTCCCATAGCTCATCCTTCTTTAGTTCTCCTCTGTAGAAGGCGGCCAGCACCGGTCTTATCTTCTCCTGGTCTCTCAGCTCTTCTTTTTCACCGGGCGTAAGGGCCTCGACAGCTTCGATTTTTTCCATGGCCTTCTCAAGCGCGCTTTTCACATTCCCCATATGATGGCTCCCTTCATTCGTAAGTTCTGATCCATCGTTATTTTAACCCGGGATCAACAATTTATGCCCCCTCCCTCGATGAATTTCGACGGTAACACGAGCGTTGTGATTATCGAGCCGTCTACTGAAGGATAAAAAAAATGGGAAAAAGAGGCGCTGTCCCGGATGCTTTCGCCGCACCCAGTGCAACATCCTCCTCCCATCGTCGTCTTATCTTCTGGATAGACTGATCATCCGTGTAGTGACTGCAGCACCCGTCACAAAAGCGGACACACTTATGACAAGCATGCCCACAAGGCTGAGGGTAGCCGCCAGAATTCCTGAAAGTGCTATAATACCGAGTACAAGCCCGCCGAGCCCAAGCATAAACTCGGCACCCGCCGAAGCCGTCATCGCCTCGTGAGCGATTCTCCTGAAACGCCTGCTTTCCTCACCGGATTCAGTTTCCAGTGAGTTCAGGCGCGTTGTCAGGCCACTGCTCAGCATAAGCGTTGCTCCAAATACTAGCAATGCGACCGGGCTTAACACCATTGGGTAGATATTCAGAAGTGAAAGTATCCCGAGAACTACTCCAGTGGCGCCTCCCAGGAATTCGGAGGTCAAACCTGCACTGAACTCAGTTCTCTCCAGACGATCTTTGCTGGTTTCGGCAAGGAGCCTTGAATACCGGGCAGTAATTGCCATTCCTTCAACCAGGAAAGCTGTACCCAAAGCTATTACCGCTATAGGCAGCATGTACGCCGCGTAAATACCGGATAGGCCGATAAGAGTCAGCACGAGCGCTATCCCGCTTAGAACACCCTCCGCGAGAGAGCCGCTCATCACCGCCCTTAAAGCGCCGCTTTCAACCCGTGCCTCATGCCCAGCCTCGTGCACCGTCTGAAGTGTGCTGTTCATTGAGCTTACCTCCTTTCTCTGTTTTTTTGGTTAATATCAGGCAGACTCGTTGCCGCGCCTGCCCACCTCTCTCAATTTCAGGATATTACGCAATTCATATATGCGCAACTACTTACCGCTGCCCTCAGGGTCGGCGGGAAGCCGCTTCAGTCCAATGTCGATAAATCGGGCCTTTGTTCTCTTCTTTTTTCGCCAAAGCTCCGTCAGCCGTTAATTTGCTTAACATTCGGACATTATGACCGCTTATCAACCCCGATCGTCGAGAAACATTCTACAGGATCAACACGGATAGCCGCTGCTTTCCAGGAACGTTGAGAATATTTCATCACCCACCCAACATGCGAGGGTCTTCCCAGGTGGAAATACTTGTCTCTATCTGCGCCTATTCTGTATTAACTGCCGTTCACAGGTTTGTGTCCTTCTGATGCCCGGCCGCAGTGTCGCCGCCAGCCCGTAAAGACTTTCCGCGGAGACTTTGCAATGTCTGCACAGGATATGCTAAATTGGCGGAATTATAAGTAAAGGGGGCGTTTATGGAAAAAGATAAATTGCTGCATGATCTTATCGTAGACAAGCTCAGGGACAAATTTTCGGGAGGATATAAGGAGATCAGGATAAACGCCGAAGGCAGCCCGGATATCGTTCTTGGAAACCATGGCCTTACGCTGGCGGTTGTAGAAGTGGAGACAGAAAAGTCCATCACTCCCGAAAAGGCGGAGGAATGGAAAAAGATGACAGGGTCGGGTTCGAAGCTGATCCTCATGGTGCCGGCAAACTCGAAGGTCAGGGCCATGGAACTCCTGTGGAAATACGGGATTGCGGACAGGGTCGGCGTAGGCAGTTACGAGATTGCAATCAGGATGCCCTGAAATATTACCCACTATACGGCCTGACGCAGAAGGCGTCCACTTCAAGGTTTATCTCCGACAACAGACCAAATGATCTTACATTATCTTCAAGCGTTTGATAAAATAGCAGCAAAAAAGAAGCTTCAGGAGGATTCAGGTGCCGGACAAAAACGAGGTTTCCCCCGGGGAACTGAAGGAATTGCTGGATACGGGACGCGTGGACTTCATCTTCGACTTGAGAAATAAGGACGAATTTGAGGCCTGGCGTATTGAGGGCCGTTCAGATATAGAGGAATTGAACATCCCCCAAATAAGGTTCGTCGGCGAGGAGGAGAGGTACTTGGACAGGTTCCCCAAAAACAGGCGGATTGCGGCGGTATGCGCACACGGAGACTCGTCAAAATATTCCGCGGAGCTTTTGAGGAACAAGGGCCTGAGCGCGGTAAGCCTGAAGGGGGGCATGGATGCCTGGAGCGAGTATTACGAAACTCATAAGGCTGGCGATGCACCGGTTATTTACCAGACATACCGGGTTGCCCGCGGATGCATATCTTACCTCATTGCCTCCGGAGCGGAGGCCGTTGTGATCGATGCTACAAGACACGCTGACTTATTAATCAAACTGGCGGACCGGCTGCGGGTGGCCGTTACGCACGTTTTCGATACTCATCTCCAGGCGGATCACATATCCGGGGGACGGCAAATAGCAAGCAGAGCCGGCGCACCTTATCACATTCATCCCCTGGATGTCGAAGGAGCTGCATATGCCTTCGAGCCGCTGAGAGACGGAGGGACTATACGCTTTGGTGACTGCACCCTCGATATTATTCATACACCCGGCCATACCCCCGGCAGCACTTCACTTCTGTTGAACGGACACTTTCTCTTCACGGGGGACACCATTATGAAAACGAGTATCGGGAGGCCCGACCTCGGCAACAGGGCGGCGGATTGGTCGCATCTTCTCCATGATACACTCTTCGCAAAACTTTCCGGTTATGCGGACGAGCTGGTAGTGCTGCCGACACACGCCGCATCAATACGTGAGCAAGATAATAATGGCATCGTTCTCACCACGCTTGGCGCTGCGCGAAAGGGCATTGACCTGTTCGGCATCAAGGACCCCGCGGCGTTCGATGCTTATGTGATGTCAAGTCTGCCTCAAAATCCCGAGAGATACCAGGAAATAAGAAAAGTGAACCTGGGATTGCTGGAGCCTGACGAAACAAAGAAAAAGGAACTCGAAATCGGCAAGAATCTCTGCGGCATGGCCAAGGGAATTCCCGCATGATTTTCCATCTCGATCCAGGCGGGCTTACAGGTTGCAGGCAGCGCTTTAATGTTTGAGCCGGGCAGGCTGAAGAACAGGTTTATTGCACGGATTCTTGGTATCTTTCCATTCCTCGAAAGAATATTCACCTCTTTGTACCGCCCCCAGGCATTGGAAGTGGTGCCATGGACTGCTGTGACGAAACCTTTCCGGGCGAGCAAGATAGCTATAGTCACCACAGCGGGTGTTCACCATCGTGATCAGAAGCCGTTTGACATGACAGATACTGACGGCGACCCTTCATATCGCGTTCTGGACGTGAGGAGACCCATCGACGATTTCATCATCACCCATGACTACTATGATCACACCGATGCCGATCACGACATAAATATCGTTTTTCCCGTTGACAGACTCCGGGAACTTGAGAAGGCCGGCATCATAGGCCGTGTAGCCGACACACATTACGGGTTTATGGGGCACGTCCTGGGACGCCATATCGATACCATCGTCAAAGTGAATGCTGCGGAAGTTGCTGAGAAGCTGAAGTCCGACGGAGTGGACGCGGTCCTGCTCACGCCCGCGTGAGGCATCTGCAATCAGACCGTCGGCCTGATACAGCGCGTGATCGAGATGGCGGGTATACCCACGGTGAGCATAACGATTGTAAGGCAATATACCGAGAAGATAAAGCCGCCGAGGTCCGTATTCCTGCACTGGCCTTTCGGTCACCCCTTGGGGGAGCCATTCAAGATTGAACAACAGAGGGCAGTGCTGGCGGTGGCCTTCAAAACCCTCTATACTGCCAGGACTCCGGGCAAAATCATGGACGCCGGCTTCAGGTGGCGCCGGGAGAAATATGATCAATACACCCTTGAAGAGTTAAAGAAAATGCTTGACCTGAGCCCCTGATGTAAGGTCATACGAGAATCATGCGAGAATGTCACGATAAGGAGGTATAACATGTTCTGGGGTTATTACGGCTGGGGGATGGGCTTCGGATGGATTTTGATGATCGTCTTCTGGGTGCTTGTAATATTGGGCATCGTCATGCTCGCAAAGTTTATCGCCAGGAGCGGCAGGCAGGGCGCAACGGAGGAGTCGGCTCTCGATATTCTCAGGAAGAGGTATGCAAGTGGAGAAATAACCGCCGAAGAGTTCAAGAAGATAAAGGATGACATCTCAAAGAGCTGACACGGATCATGCAAAGTCACCTTAGTACCCGCTGCTCCGTCGTGCAGGCGGACGGTTATGGTCCGTCCCCCCAATCATCGGAGAAGCGTCGGTATATGCCGCGAGGATGACATAGTCCATGCGTAAAGAGAAGGATATACTCTGGACATGGAAGAAGAGGGGAGAAAAAAGTAGTATACTCCCCCCGCTCCTGAAGAATAATAGAATATGCCGTACACAGCACAAGGTCGATAGCAGACTCGTCGCGAAAGACTGTATCGACTTCATAGGCCGCTGATGCGATGCCTCAGTTTCAGCATTATATGCAACGCCTTTTTTGAGAAACCTCAAATCACCGCTTACGCGGGCAATGCCCGATCTCTTGACATTCTTTCCCCGTATGATAGCCTTTATTTATACAGGCAGCGTTACATCCGCTGTCGAAAGAGGAGAGATGGCGCTTTACAGGAAACCACTGCCCGGCATACTCATAAAGAACGATCTCTTGTCGGACAGGAATCACTCAGGGTAGGCGCCATTCTTCCCTTTGAGGAGGTCCATTGATAGATAAAGAAAAAGTGAAAGTCGTTCTGGAAGAGATCAGGCCGTACCTGAAAGCCGATGGAGGAGACGCCGAACTGATTGAGGTTATGGAAGATGGCGTTGTCAGGATCAAACTTGTTGGAGCTTGCGGGCACTGCCCCATGTCGACCATGACGCTGAAGATGGGCATCGAAAAAAAGCTCAGGGAAAAAATCCCGGGGATAAAAGAAGTTGTCGCAGTCTAGAGCTGCGCGGACGATGAAACGGGAGGGCTGAGCAATGTTCAAAGTCAAGACCTTCGGGATGGAGATAAGGCCGCTTAAGACCATGCACGAACTGGCCGCCCTGGATGGGCTCGTGAACAATTTCCTCGCAGGGGAAGATATAATAAACGTGACCTCTGTATCTGATATCGCCACTACCAACGATACGGGAGAGACGATAGGGATTGTGCGGGTCGTATGCTATGAAAAAGGAGGAAGTGAATGAATACGAAAGAGTATTATGAGCTTTTCAGGTATCTCATGGAAAAGCGCTGTCTGTTGCCCGAGTCTATTGTTTTTGTCGAAGATATAGTGGGCTGGTGCAAAGAGAACGGGGTACCGGAAACTGACGGGGAGATGCCGTTCAAACTTATTTCCAGGAACGGACAGGGCTGCCTGATGTTAGTAAAAGAGGAAGTGTCCGAGAGGGTTATCGATGAACGAATCAGGGCGATGACGATTCGTGACCAGTTGGACAACGCTGCAGTCGACCGGGGTGAAAGGCTCAACTCGATCCAGAAGAAGCTTGCCTACCTTTTCTTGAGGGAGTACGCCGTCAGCCTTCCGGATGTGGGAACCGACGATATCCTGGCAGACAACTGGACCTTTGATCAGATGAAAGATCTGGGATATTTCAGGACGTGAGATTCCCTCCGCTGCACGTACCCGTGAGATAAATTCATGCCGCACTTCGGACTGATGAATGAGGACGCGCTTGGGCCGGTAGAAGGCCCTCTCATGAGAGCCAAGCTGCATATCCGGTGCGGTCGCAGAAGGCTGTTGGAAGGAAAGATATCAGCCGGCATTGTCACTTTTTACGACGCCCTGGTCTCCGCTATGAAGTGGTACATTGCACAAACAGATAAGAGGAAGATGCTTGCCATTACCGAGACTGACGACATGACTGATGACAGGACGATGTTTGAAGTATTGAAGCGTTCCGGGGTCATCGGCGGAACACTCGACTTTGCAACAATCGACAGGATCGTCGACAAGGCACTCGCTGATGAAATGCCCGGGTACAATTACACGAGGTACCTTGCTGATATGGAATCCGCCCTGACACAAATGGGAGTTCTGCCTTTTGACGAAAACGAGCTTCCCCCCGAAGACCCTTCTACTTTCTGACAATTCACCGGACGATATTACTTCGGCAAATAAGTAGAGATAGCTCGAAATACTGTCATTCCGGCTTGCCTGCCTGCCGGCAGGCGCGTTTCACTTTCGGGAGGGACAATAAGGAATCAGTCCGCCTCCCATCATCCTAAATAAAGCAGTTGAGCCACAGAAAGCCATAGAACACAAAAAAAGATCAAAAACTTATGTAAGTGAAATGCTTCACCCAATTGATGAGCATTCCCCCCTTTTCAACCTGTTTTTTCTATATTATTTTTGTGACTTCTGTGACCATTTGACGTTTCCAGGATGATAGTAAAGAACTACAGGAAAAGGAGGCCCGGCAGTTTATTCGAAGAGCGCCTTGACAAAGTCGGGGGGAGAAAAGTCCTGGAGGTCCTCCGTCCCTTCACCCACCCCTATGAGCTTCACAGGTATGTTGAGTTCCTTCCTTATGGCAAAGACAATGCCCCCCTTCGCTGTGCCGTCGAGCTTCGTCAGCGCAATTCCAGTGACGCCGATGACCTCATTGAACATCTGTGCCTGTCTCAGCGCATTCTGCCCGTTAGTTGCGTCTACGACAAGGAGGACTTCATGCGGGGAACCGGGCATCGCTCTTCCGCATACCCTCTTGACCTTCTTCAGCTCCTCCATGAGGGGGCTCTTGGTATGAAGCCGGCCGGCGGTGTCTATGATAACCACGTCTATTCCCCTTGCCTTGGCAGCCTCTATCGCGTCGAATACGACGGCTGAAGGATCGGAACCGCTCTGATGCTTAACAAACTGGGCGTGAGCCCGCTCCGCCCATATTTCAAGCTGCTCGATAGCGGCGGCCCTGAAAGTGTCTCCGGCGGCAAGCATCACAGAATATCCCTGGTCGCGGAATTTGTTCGCCAGTTTACCTATAGTCGTCGTCTTCCCCACACCATTGACACCGACGGTAAGAATGACAAAAGGTTTTTCCTCGAAGGCGACCAAGGGATGGCTTACGCCCAGCATGGATACCATCTCCTGTTTCAGGAAATCCTTCACGGAGCCTTTTCCTTTTATCTCGCCTCTGTCGGATTTCTCCTTAAGATGCCGGACTATCTCCGCCGCGCTGTTGGCGCCGACGTCTGACAGGACCAGTATCTCTTCGAGTTCCTCCAGAGTCTCCTCATCTACCGGCCGGCTGGTGAATATGGAGTCCACTTTTCCGATAAAACTCTCTTTTGTCTTGCTTAAGCCTTTTTTAAGTTTGTCAAAAAATCCCATTTTTAATCGCTCCAATCAGGTTATGCATATGCGGCCGAGCCAAGTCCCTTGCTCTTCACCGGCAGAACGGTTTAAAGAATCCTTAATTCTAAATTTTATAAAAGATATTTATCAACCCCGGGCGCCTTCTTATTAAAGGTCAGCTTGCCAAAATGGCATTTCTGAAAAGTTCCGGATGTTATTACACGGCCATTGCCCCGGGACAAAAACATCTTTCCCCATTGGAAAGTATCATATTGACCGAGGGCAATATTTTTTGCGGACTTCCCGCTTATACTGTCGGCGAGGATCGCGAAGCTTAGTGAGAAAAGAAACTGTCTTGCCTATTGCCTGTATCTATGATAAGTCTCTGTCTTCAAAGTCCTCTCTGTTATATACTTCACATGTTCGTCCAGAAGCCCGGAAAGCTCCGCAATAAGCGATTCCGCGGGTTTGATCCTGTTCAGCTTGGAAATGCTCCAGCCGAGCAGGTTTTCACAAAGACGCATCATCCCTGGAGATATCCTGAAGGACGATTCGTTTCCTTTGGAACAACCCCCGCAGAGGATCGTACCGTGCGAGAGATAGAACTCGTTCCCGGCCTTTCCGCACCTGCCGCAACCGCTCAGGCCGGGAAGATATCCGACAATGGCAAGCAGCTTCAATTTGTAGTAAACCGGCAGCAGCCGGGCGCCGCAGTCCGCTTCCAGCGACCGCAGCGTATTCATCAGCAAGGCATACACCCTGCTGTTCGCATCCTTCTCTGCCACGAAAGTCAGCGTCAGCTCAATCATTTGCGCAGCGGGCAGGAAGCACTTCAGAGAATTTCTGAGCGAGCTGAATGAGTGTATAATGTCCGACTGCGTCAGTCTCGGCAGCGCCGCGTCCTCCTTGCCCCAGAAAGCAATCCTCGAGTACGTCAGGGGCTCAAGGCTGCTGCCGAATCTGCTCCTGGTCTTGCGCGGGCTTTTGGCGAAGGTCTTGATAATTCCGTGGCTTTCCGTAAGGTAGGTAACTATGAGGTCCGCTTCTCCGAAAGGTAAGGTCTTTAGAACAATGCCTTCTGTCCTCTGAAGCATTACATAATGTTGCCGAAATCTTCGGGCTTGAGGTTCTTCAGCCACTCGTCAAGCTCATCCGCTGTCCTCGTGCCCATGATGCTCTCTTCCACGAAAATCGGGGCGTTTACCCTGAGCGCCACGGCAACAGCGTCGCTCGGTCTCGAATCAACCAGGGTCTCCTTTTTGCCGTCACTCACATGTATGAGGGCATAATAAGTGTTGTCGATGATCTCGGTAACCACAATCCTGGTTATCTTGACCTTTAGTCCGTCGACCACGTTCTTTACAAGATCATGAGTCAGGGGTCTGGGGGTCGCGACCTTTCCAAGGGCCAATGCAATCGAATCAGCTTCAGGCTTCCCGATCCATATCGGCAGTGTCCCCGCCCCGTCCAGTTCTCTTAAGAGGAGGATATACATATTACTCCGGGGATCGAAAAGCAGCCCCTCAACTTTCATTTCCACATACATCTGTCAGTACCCCAGTTCGTTCAAAGCCTTATGGTCGTCACGCCACCCTTTCCTCACCTTTACCCACAGCTGCAGAAAAACTTTTGCGTCCAGCAGTCTTTCGATGTCAATCCGGGCCTGCGTGCCTATCGACTTCAGTTTTTTCCCCTTGTCTCCTATTATTATACCCTTTTGACCTTCCCTTTCAACATAAATGTTCGCGGCTATCGACACCACACCGTCCTCCCTTTCGGACCAGTTCAGGACCTCTACCGCAACCGAATAAGGTATCTCCTCAGCGGTCTTTGCCATGATCTTTTCCCTGATGATCTCCGCCGCCATAAACCTCTCGATCTGGTCTGTAACCAAGTCTTCCGGATAGTATCTGGGGCCCGGGGGCAGGTATTCGCGGACCTTTCGCAGAAGTATGTCCAAGCCATCCTTTTTCAGTGCCGATACCGGAATGATTTCCTTGAACGGGAAAAGACCCTTGTAAGAGTCGATCATGCCAAGCAGCTCCTGCCGCTGCACCAAATCGATCTTGTTGATCAGCAGGAATACCGGCTTCACGATTCCTTCCAGGGCCTGTAAAACTACCCCGTCCTTACCGTCATGGGCACCAAGCTCTGTTACAAAAACGACAAGGTCTATTTCTCTCAAGGCCTCCCTGGCGGATGTAACCATGGCCTTTCCGAGGAGGTTATGAGGCTCATGAATTCCCGGTGTATCGATGAAGATTATCTGAGCGTCCGGGGAAGTCTTTATACCGAGTATTCTGTTTCTAGTGGTCTGGGGTCTCTTTGTTACGATAGCGATCTTCTGCCCGAGGACGGCGTTCAGGAGAGTGGACTTGCCGACATTGGGGCGGCCGATCAGAGAAACATATCCGGAACGGAAAGCCGACAACACTTAACCCCTGATTTCCAGGCCGGCCAGTGCCTTCTTTATCCTTTCCACGCCCTTTCCGATATCTTCCATGGAAGTCGCATAGGAAAGCCGTATATAATCGTCGTCACCGAAAGCAGCCCCTGGCACGACTGCCACGCCGGCCTCTTCAAGAAGGTACAGGGCAAGGTCCGATGACGAAGAAATCGCTCTGTCGCCGAACCACCTGCCATAAATCTCTGACGTGTTCGGGAATGCGTAGAATGCTCCCGCGGGCATGGAACATCTTATCCCCTCGATCTCATTAAGGGCTTTGACCAGGAAACGTCTCCGCCGGTCAAACTCCCGGTGCATCATACCCACAAAGTCCTGGGGCCCCGTCAGTGCCTCCACAGCGGCCTTCTGAACAATCGATGCCGGGTTCGAGGTCGACTGGCTCTGGATATTCGTCATGGCCTTAACGATGCCGGCCGGGCCCGCAGCATAGCCTATTCTCCATCCGGTCATGGCATGGGACTTTGAAAGTCCGTTCACCACGATCGTCCTGTCCTGCACCTCCCTGCCAAGCGAGGCTATGCTTACATGCTCGGCACCGTCGTAGATCAGCTTTTCGTAAATCTCATCCGATATGACGTAAAAGTTGTGCTTCACCGCCAGTTCCGCTATCTTATCAAGCGCCTCTCTGTCGTATATCATCCCGGTCGGGTTGGAGGGAGAGTTCAGTATCAGCGCCTTCGTCCTTTCAGTTATACTAGCACTGAGTGCCTCAGGACTGACCCTGAAAGAGTCGGCCTCGTAGGTCCTGACAAAGACCGGCGTTGCATCGTTCAGTATCACCTGGTCCGGATATGAGACCCAGTATGGCGCGGGAATGACCACCTCATCACCCGGCCCGTAAAGGGCCTGAGCTATGTTGTACAGGCTGTGTTTCGCCCCGCAGGACACTATCACCTCTTCCCTTTTGTAGGTGAGGCCGTTGTCCTTCTTAAGTTTATCTATAATCGCGTCCTTGAGGCCGTCTATTCCCCCGACCGCCGTATACTTCGTAAAGCCTTCCTGCATGGCCCTTACGGCCGCCTCTTTTATGTTGTCGGGCGTATCGAAATCAGGTTCGCCGACGCCGAAGCTTATGACATCCGCACCGGACGCCTTCATCGCTTTCGCCTTCGCATCTATCGCCAGAGTAGGCGAAGGTTTAATCTTCCTTGCTCTCTCGGAAAGCATACTTGACTGTCTCCTTGGGGGTTTTTTCGATATATTAACACATCCGGATTACTTTAAAAAAAAAGGGATGAAAAACCCGCAGCCTGACGGCTGCGGGGGCAAAGCCGTCTAATCGATTTTCTTATAAGCCTTCTTGCCGGCCGAGCAGACCGGACACTTGTCGGGGGGTTCGTTCTCGACAGTATGGCCGCAGATCTGACACACATAATAGTCGGCATCCGCGTTCTTTCCGATATTCTCCAGGGCTTTTCTGTAGAGGTCCGCATGGATCTTTTCGACCTCGTTTGCGAAGGTAAAACTTCTCAGGGCGCCCTTGATCCCCTCCTCTTCCGCGTCCCTGATCATCCCGGGGTACATCTTCTGGAACTCGAAGACCTCGCCGTTGATCGCCTCGGTAAGGTTTTCCGCGGTTCCCTTAATGCCGCCCAGTTCCTTCAGATGGTTGTGTGCGTGAACCGTCTCGGCCTCGGCTGCGGCCCTGAAAAGCTTCGCAATCTGGCCGTAACCTTCCTGTTCCGCTTTCTTCGCAAAAGCGAGATATTTCCTGTTGGCCTGTGATTCCCCTGCAAAAGCGTCCCTGAGATCCTTTTCGGTTTTCGACATTCAATTTCCTCCGTGTAAAAAAATTAAACTTGAATAGTTTTCGTACGTCATATAAGAATTTGGGCAATCGTTCAACAGCTTACTTCATTGCCTCGTAAACCTTGCCCACCAAGCCTGCCGACGGCTTGAGTGTCTTATCTCCCGAGTGCTTCCATCCCACCGGACATGCCTCATCGCCATGCTCTCCCAGGTAGATGTTTGCGGTTACCTTCCTCAGCAACTCTTCGATGTTTCTCCCCAGGTTATAATAGTTTACTTCGGAATTGAGAAGCTTCCCTTCGGGATTGATTATAAAAGTCCCTCTCAGTGCCAGACCGGTTTCTTCGTCATATACACCGAATAACCGGGAGATTTTGCCTGTAGGGTCCGATCCCATCGAGCATTTTACGTTCTCCAGCATTTTTTCTTCCCTTCGCCAGGCAAGATGGACGAATTTAGTATCGGTGCTGACCGTCACAATCTCGGCTCCGATCTCCCTGAATCTTTCCTGCTGCTCTGCCAGAGCAGCAAACTCGGTCGCTCAGACAAAGGTAAAATCCGCGGGATAAAAAAAGAAGACCGTCCATTTACCTTTTTCTCTCAGCGCCTGAAGACTAACCTCCCCAAAATCTCCCCTCTCAGGCTCATAGGTATCAAGCTTGAAGTCAGGTACGTTCTGTCCCGTTGTAAGACCACAACAATGCTCACCCATCTCAGACCTCCTTACTTTTTATAAAATATTACCACTAAAACCGGCTCTCTCAAATCGGCGGCACGTTAAAAAAATGCCACGCAGACAGACGTATTGCACAAATTCCGCTTATAAACTGCCTGATTCGCCGAAGTGCTGTCATTCCAGCGGATGAACCGGGCTGGAAATCCTTCTATAGGGCCGTCGGAAGGGTTCCCCGTGAGGGTCGGGTCAGGCCGGATTAGCAGGAATGACAGACAAGAGATATAAACAGCGCCCATTCCGGGGCGATTTCAGTGTACCGTGGACTCCCGTCTGAAAAATTTATGTCCGCAGTTCATGCATCTGGTCTCGTATTCGTCGGTCCACAATTCCATGTCGAAACCACATCTCGTACAAGTGATGATCCCCGGCAAAGAGGGATGCTTCAAACCCGGTTTATTCTTCTCTTTGTGTCTGATGTGTTTTTCTTTCATCAGCTTTTCTCCTCTCCGGCGCGGGACCGGCCGTACGTTTAACAGAGACTCCCTCCGTCTCGCCGCCGGACCCATTCCTGCACGCTGAACACAAGCCGTAAAACTCTATATGATTTCCCGTAATCTCGAAATCGCTTCTTTCGTCCGCGGGCACACTCAGACTGTAATTCACATGAACATCGACTACTCGTCTGCAACCTGTGCATATGAGGTGATGGTGAGGTTCGATATCAGGATCGAACCGCTTCTTGTCAGGATCGATGGTCAGTTCCTGGACTCTCCCCTTCTGCCTCAGAGCTTCCAGTGTGTTATATACAGTAGCAAGTGACATGGTCGGGAACGCCTTCGACACCTCCGTGTAAATCTCCTCCGCCGAGGGATGCATTTTATTTCCATCCAGGTGGTGAAGAATAGCCAGCCTTTGAGGTGTGAGCTTGAGACCTATGCCTTTGTATCTTTCCATATTACTTCCTGCGCTACTCATCTTCCCCCAACCTTTCTTTACAATGATTATAACATAATAGCCATTCTTGTCAAGTAATATTTATAGAACGGAGAGAAACGGAAGGCGCGACGGTACAGTGACCACATCAAAGTAATTCTCTCTATCGAAAACGATCGCCCACCGGCAGATCAATCTCGACAATCAGGCCCCTCTCATCGTCATTCAAGGCTCTCACCGCTCCCGAATGCAGATGTACTGCCTTCTCTGTAATGGCCAGCCCGATCCCGGTTCCTCCCGTCAGTCTGTCGCGGGCATCTCCTACACGATAGAAAGGTTCGAAGAGTCTCTTGAGCGCCTCTTCGTGCACCCCCGGCCCATGGTCCTGAACACGTATTCGGGCAAAGCTCCCTCCCTCTTCAACCTCCATCGAGAGGCTGACTTCCACGGCGGTGCCCTCATCGGTATAGCGTGCCGCGTTGCGGACAACATTTTCTATGGCCCTGCGCAGCAACTCCTCCGAACCCTTCACCGATATGTCCTGACTGGCAACGACCCTTACCATCCGGTTGCGATCCAGAGCTTCAAAGTTCGCATCCTCGACAATATCCCGAACGAGCCGCGACAGGGCGACATCCGCCCATTCAATTTTTTCGGCTCCTCCCTCCAGCATTGTGAGTGTCAGCAACTGTCCGATCAACTCATTTAGCCGCTCCGCCTCCCGTCCCATGCGGTCAAAGGCGCTGCCGGCTCCAGGGGAGGAACTCCGGCGCGCCAGTTCAAGCGCAACGTTCAGGCGGGCAAGCGGCGATCTTAATTCGTGGGAGATGTCCCTTAACAGCTTCCGCTGGGCATCAACCATGCTCTCGATCCGGCCCGCCATCCTGTCGAAGTCATGTCCCAGCACCGCAATCTCGTCTTTCCTATGGCCGAAGACAGGCCCGACCCGGGTCGCAAGGTCTCCGTCCGCGAATCGACGTGCCGCCTTCTGCAGTTGGAGTATCGGCCCGGTCAGCGATCGGGCGAGAAGGTAGCAGACAATTCCTGCAACCATAAAGGTCACCAGGAGGCGAAGGACTATGCGACGGGGGTCAAGTATTACTGCCATCGGTGAGGGCCGCGGCAAAGCCGCGAGCACGACATAATTGCCGTCTGCAGGAAGTGCATACCATATTGCCCTTCTGCCCGGACCACGCTGTCGCTCTCCGGTAAGCATCGCCATTTCTGCCAGCCGTTTTATCCTTGGAGGAAGGAAACGTCCGGAAAGAGGCCCCTCATTTCCTTTGAAAAGAAAGATCGGAATGTTCGTGCGCCGTTCAAGACGACTGCTCTGGAGCGCCAGGGCCGCGGGTCCCCCCGTTTCATAGACGCTGATTAACATTTTCCCGGCCTTGGCGATCTCTTTCTCGTGGCGGGCCAGAAGGGCGGCCCTCGGATCGGTCGTCAGGGCAACCACAACTCCGATCGCTCCAATCAGAGTCATAGCCAGCCAAAACCAGAGGAATATTCTTGCGAAGAGACTTTTCATCGGCAGACCGCCATTGAAACGACCCTTCCTAACTCTGCCGGGTTTCACCGCTCTCGGAAGAGCGGACGT
>JBJKPE010000191.1:0-12869 GCA_046706685.1 Thermodesulfovibrionales bacterium
ATTAGCTGAAATGAAGAGATAGGGAGGAGAATCATATGACGCCGACCCAACTGCTGAAAGAGGAACATCAGACCATTCTGCTTGTCATCAGCGCCGCGGAGCGCGAGGTGGAGGAGATCGGCAGGACCGGCAGGGTTGATGGCGAGAAGGTGGGAAAAATTATCGATTTTCTGCGCAATTTCGCGGATCGCTGCCACCATGCTAAAGAGGAAAATATATTCTTTGTACGAATGGAGGAAAAAGGGATGCCCTCTGACAGCGGGCCGATCTTCGTTATGCTCAGGGAACACGAGGAGAACAGGAAGAATGTTGCCGCCGTGTCAGAGGCGCTGCCAAAAGCGGCAGCCGGGGAAGAGTCTGCTGTTGCAGTGGTAAGAGACAATCTGGCGGCATATGCCGACCGTCTCAAAGCGCATATAGCCAAGGAAGATGACGTTCTCTATCCCATGGCCGACCGCATGTTTTCCGACGAAGATCAGAGGAGGCTTGCCGAGGCCTTTGACAAGGTCGAGAAGGAAGAGGTCGGGGAAGGAGTTCACGAAAAATACCACCGTCTGGCGCACGAACTTGCTGGCTGAAGACCCTTCGCCTGCTTCAGGAACTGACGTTCCCTAAAATAAACTGTCATCACTAACTGTCGTCAAGAGGCAGGTCCCGCTCCTAGCGAGTTCTTCCGTCAGGGTGTGGCTTCGATCGGAAATCTTCACTGCCGAACTGATCTTGTCCAGGTGGGGGATTGGTCTCATGCTGTGCTGTCCTGCAAGGAACAAGACCTGACTCCAGACCGATTACTGAACCTCTCCAAGTAGCTGTTGTATTACAGTGCCTTACCCTTGCCGGGCTGCCCTCGAAGTAGAAAGGTCTTGGGATACTTTCCCCTACCACAGATTTTGAACGAGCCGAAATCCTTGTACCAATCGCCATCTGGGGCTACGGGCTCAGACTCTCGCCAGAGTTTCAGCTTATAGACATCCTCGGCGGTTATTTGACGCTCCCTCAGCCGGTCAAAGAGATGGTCGCGAAGAGCTGGAGGAAGATTGGTCCACTGAATTTTTGGCACTCATTCTCCGAAGGTCATTCGGGCGAGTTGTTCTTTCAAATCCTGCTGTTCTTTCGCGTCAGTTGTTTCGCTCAGCCGCTCAGCCAATTCAAGGAATTTGCGCTTCTCTTCTTCTTTCGATCGCAGCCCTGTCTCGACAAGGTCTACCAATACCCGATTTGAACTGACTTTTCGACTTTTCGCCAAAGCCTTCACCTTCCTGGCCAGTGGAGGTGGGAGTGAAACGCTTTGACGAATTGCTTTCTCTGTTGTAGCCATACATTAGTATACACCATTGTGCAGCATAATGCACCAATTGCCCCGGCGTGGCAATTTGCATCGGAATCAGCGGCAGGGTTAAAATTGCCGTCATCAAAATGGCTCAGAGCCATTCGCTATTTCCTTAACGGAATATCCTATCGCCCCAATGGCCCTGGAGCCTTTTCTTATATATGCGAACCGGCATGGGCACTTCGACATCTACATAATCATAAATTCTGACCACCTTCTTACTGTCGTGGAGGCGGTGGAGACGGCAGGCATACTGTTGAAGGGTTTCCCAAAGACAAAATCGAGCGTCGATGCTGCTCGATGATCAACGGCGATCACGAGGCGCAGCGAGATCCTCGCCAAATAGGAAATTGCAAACAGCGCTAATTTCTGGTGAGAAGTTCTATGGACTTTCTTTTTGTACTCTGCCGATCCCGAGGGGGAGCAGGGAATTCTGCGAGCGAGTCGTTCTCCGGTTATTAATAGTGACTGATACTCCGCACCGTGGCATTGTGACAGCAAGTGTTGGTTCTCGGCTGAAGCCTGAACTTGACGTCGACTCAGAAGTTAGCGCACAACACAACCTCATGCGATCGATTGCCAAGGCTGTTTTTTCATAAGTGCTTGTTATAAAATACTGCGTCGATGTCAGGACATAGGATAATGGGAAAAGGGGATCAGTTTGGCTGCTAAAGAGGCAAAGGCCCGGATCAAGATTAATAAGCTGCTCGAAGAAGCAGGTTGGCGTTTGATCGATGATGAAAAGGGCAATGCGAATGTTGCGCTGGAACTGAATGTCAAAATCACGTCCGTCAAGGTCAGCGAAATGGGCGACAATTTCGAAAAAACCAAGAACGGTTTTGTTGATTTTCTCCTCCTTGATGACAATAAGTTCCCGATAGCCGTCCTCGAAGCAAAGGCCGAAGATAAGAATCCGCTCATAGGCAAGGAGCAGGCACGGAAATATGCCAAGGCTCAAAACTGTCGATTTGTTATTCTTTCAAACGGCAACCTGCATTACTTCTGGGATCTTCGGCGGGGCAATCCCTATATTATCGGCCGGTTCCCATCACCATCTTCTATCCAAGGCTACAACAAATTCCACCCGGACCCGGATCGGCTCGTCAGGGAGCCTATAGATACGGACTATATCGTGCGGACCCAGTTGCCCGGCTACGATACTATGGCCGGCTGGCAAAATGTTGCCGAACGCCCTGAATTTATCACGAAGAATCGGCTGCGCTTTCTTCGTAAGGAGTATCAACTACCCGCAGTACGCTCAATTCAAAAGGCAGTTGGAGAAGGCAGGAGCCGTTTCCTGTTTGAAATGGCTACCGGGACCGGAAAGACTCTTACGGCGGCGGCTGTGATCAAGCTTTTTCTGCGCACCGGAAATGCACGGCGCGTGTTATTTTTGGTCGATCGGCTTGAGCTTGAAGATCAGGCAAACAAGGCCTTTAACTTTCTCCTTAAGAACGACTACACTTCGGTAATCTACAAAGAGCGGCGCGAAGACTGGATCAAGGCCGAGATTGTTGTTACAACTGTTCAGTCCCTGTTGTTTAACGATAAATACAAGCGGCTCTTCTCTCCGACAGACTTCGACCTGGTAATCTCTGATGAAGCCCACCGCTCAATAGGCGGCAATGCAAGAGCGGTTTTTGAGTATTTTGTCGGCTACAAGCTGGGGTTGACAGCAACTCCAAAGGATTACCTGAAGAAGTTCAACAAGGCAAATCCCCGTGATTCGCGCGAACTTGAGCGGCGTTTGCTTCTCGATACCTATCGCACTTTCGGCTGCGAATCGGGGGAGCCAACATTTCGCTACTCATTAATAGACGGAGTGAAGGACGGCTATCTGGTCAATCCTGTTGTGGTCGATGCCAGAACGGACATTACCACGCAGCTTCTTGCAGATGAGGGGTATTCCGTCATGGCTGTCACCGAAAACGAGGAGGATGTAGAACAGACTTATTACCAGAGGGATTTCGAGAAGAAATTCTTTTCAAGGGCGACAAACCAGGTCTTCTGCGAAACCTTCCTTAAGAATGCCCTTCGGGACCCGATAAGCAGGGAGGTAGGCAAATCGATTGTCTTTGCAGTGAGCCAGAACCACGCCGCAAGGCTAACGCAGATCTTTAACGAGATTGCCGGCCAGATGTTTCCCGGCAAGTATCAGTCTGACTTTGCCGTCCAGGTTACATCCCTCATTCCGGAGGCACAACAATATACAATCAATTTCACTAACAACAACCTGATGGGCTCGGCCAATTTTCTGGAAAGCTATCGGACCAGCAAGGCCCGCCTTTGTGTTACCGTAGGCATGATGACAACGGGCTATGACTGCCCAGACATCCTCAATCTTGGGCTTATGCGGCCTATCTTTTCGCCCCAGGATTTCGTGCAGATCAAGGGAAGGGGCACGCGCAGGCATAACTTTCTCGAACAGCTCTTCGATCCGGAAATAAAAGATGCGGTCAAGGAGCCGGGTAAGCTACGGTTCAAGCTCTTCGACTTCTTCGCCAATTGCGAATACTTCGAGGAGAAGTACAACTACGACGAGGTAATCAAACTCCCCCGGCCTTCCTCCGGTGACGGCGTGGGGCCGGAGGGACCCGGCGAGCCGCCGCAACCACCCACCGGAGCCTATGAAAGCTCCATGCCTGATCAGCTTAACAAAATTGAACAGGTGGAGATAGGGTTCAATGGCATGAAGATCGACCGCATGTTCTTCGAGAAATTCGAAGATAAGGCCAAGGACGATCCGATCCTTAAAGAGACCATAGAGAGTGAGCAGTGGGACAAGGCGGTTGAGCATGTCCATGACCACTTGTTTGAAAAGCCTGAGGAGTATTTCAATTTGGAAAAACTCCGCAAGGCCGCGGGCGTGGACCGGCGCATCTCCGTCCGTGAAATTCTTGAGAAGATTTTCGGCTTGATTCCCTATTTCAAGGCAAAGGACGAACTGCTTGAAGATGAGTTCCAGAAGTTCATCCTGGACTGCAAGCCAGCCGATGCCGGCCAGATCATGGCGATGAAGTACTTTTTTAAGGCATATGTTACTGACGGCCGTTTGCGGGACATCATCGACCACAGGCGCCTGACGGAGCTGAACGTCAATCCGACATTCAGCATGGCTGACTTTAAGGCGGTGCCTCCCAAATGGCGCATGCGCATCCCGGAGTACGTGAAAGATTACGTCTCTCTCAATAAGTTCATGTAAGAAAGAAGAGCAATGCTTGATACCGATACAAAACGCAGAATAGATACCTGCCGCGATATACTCGTCGGAAAGGTGCCCGACCCGAAATCCCAGGTCGAACAGATAACCATCGCCCTGATTTACAAGTTTATGGACGATATGGATACCGAGGCGGAAGAGCTTGGAGGCGATCGCAGTTTCTTTGCTGGCGACTTCGAGAAGTACGGCTGGTCGAAGCTGATGGCGCCTAACATGGGTGGTTTTGATGTGTTAAACCTCTATTCCGAGGCCATCCAGAAGATGAACGAGAACCCCGGCATTCCGCCGTTGTTCCGCGAAATCTTCAAAAATGCCTACTTGCCGTATCGCGACCCCGAAACCCTTCGCATTTTCCTGAAAGAGATAAACAGCTTCACCTACGACCACTCGGAGAGGTTGGGTGATGCCTTCGAATACCTGCTGTCGGTTCTTGGCAGCCAGGGCGAGGCCGGACAGTTCCGCACCCCGCGTCATATCATCGACTTCATGGTCGAGATCATCGACCCGAAAAAGGATGAAACGATCCTCGACCCCGCCTGCGGCACGGCGGGGTTTCTCATCTCTTCCTATAAACATATCCTGAAGCACAACTCAAGAAAGCTACCCTCGCCCTCTGGGAGAGGGGCTGGGGATGAGGGAGAACAAAACGGACATGAGGCATACGATGAAAAGGGTGTGCCCATCGAGTCCCTTGCGATAGAAAGCCCGCTGCGGTACAAGGGCGACCTACTCACGCCCGACGACAGGGCTCGCCTCGCCAATAACATCAAGGGATATGACATCTCCCCCGATATGGTGAGGCTGTCGCTCGTGAACATGTATCTGCATGGTTTCACCGCCCCACACATCGTTGAATATGACACGCTTACGAGCGATGAGAAATGGAACGAGATGGCGGATATCATCATGGCAAATCCTCCGTTTATGTCGCCGAAGGGAGGCATCAAACCTCACAAGCGGTTTTCTGTTCAGGCCAAGCGGTCCGAAGTGCTTTTCGTGGATTATATCGCCGAGCATCTGACGCCCACAGGCAGGGCCGCCGTGGTCGTGCCGGAAGGCATTATTTTCCAATCCGGCACGGCTTACAAGCAACTTCGAGAAATGCTGGTGAAAAACTATCTTGTGGCGGTCATCTCATTGCCAGGGGGTATATTTAACCCTTATGCCGGCGTGAAGACCTCAATTTTGGTTATGGACAAACGTTTGTCGAAAAAGACTGACCAGATTCTTTTCGTAAAGATAGAAAATGATGGTTTTAACCTTGGGGCGCAGCGAAGACCTATAGACGAGAACGATCTGCCGGATGCGGCGAAAAATATTAAAGCATGGCTGTCGAGTATGAGTGCTGTCATTCCCGCAAGCGAAGCGCGACGGGAATCCCTCAGAAAGAAAGATTCTGGACAAGCCGGAATGACGGAAACTGAATCTGCAAACAAAAGCATAGATCATATTCGTAACATGAGTCTTGTCCCAAAGGAACGAATAGGTGAAAACGGCGAGTGGAATTTGAGCGGGGTGAGGTATCAAACGATCATTGCTCATAAATCAAATTTTGATCTTATCAATCTCGGAGCTGTCTGTGATTTGATCGGTGGTGGGACCCCAGCTAAAAGCAATGAAGAGTATTGGTCAAATGGATCAGTAAAGTGGATCTCATCAAAATATATAGACGACCGGGGCGATATTATTGGGTACGATTTGATTACCGAGAAAGCTGCTCTTGAATCTTCAACGGGGATTGCGCCACAGGATTCAGTTATCCTTATTACAAGAGTTTCCGTTGGAAAGACTGCCTATGCCACCGAGCGGTACGCAATTAACCAAGACTTAACGGCTCTTGTGCCGAAGGACAAATCAATTCTCGACTCAAAGTATCTGTTCTTGGTTTCCAAAGAACTGGCAAGCATCGTTGAGAAAAATGCCCAGGGCATTGGCGTAAGAGGAGTTACTCGCAAGTTTCTGGCTGAACTAAAGATCCCCCTTCCTCCGATAGAAGTTCAGAAGGAGATCGTGGGAGAGATCGAGGGGTATCAGAAAATCATTGATGGCGCACGTCAAGTGGTCGAGAATTACATGCCGCGTATACAAATTGATCCGGACTGGCCAGTAGTGGAGTTGGGAACGATATGTGAAAACTTGGATTCCAAACGGGTGCCCATTACGCAGGGCGCTCGCAAGAAAGGCCAATATCCCTATTATGGCGCATCTGGTGTTGTCGATTATGTTGACGGGTATATCTTCGATGAGGGTTTACTGTTGATTTCAGAGGATGGTGCAAATCTATTAGCGCGAACCACTCCAATAGCATTTTCCGTCTCCGGAAAAATTTGGGTTAATAATCATGCGCATGTACTTCGTTTTCCGGATCTTTCAACGCAGAAATATGTTGAGTTATATATCAACTCAATATCGATAGATACCTATGTCACTGGTGCAGCCCAGCCTAAGCTGAACCAACAAGCACTCAATTCAATACAACTCCCTTTTCCTGACATGACCATTCGACGCGCCATCGTCGCCCAGATCGAAGAAGAGCAGCGTCTTGTCAATGCCAACAAAGAGCTGATCCGCATCTTCGAGGAGAAGATCAAAGCGACGATCAATCGGGTCTGGGGAGAAGAAGACAATGCGAAAGCCGATGCTGCTGGTGATGGAGGAAACGGATATCAGCCGGTGAAGTCGGAAACATCCTTGGCGGCAGAGGAAAAGGCCGAGTACGGGAAGTAGCGGCTTTGTCCGTCATTCCCGAGGCAGTAGTCGGGAATCCATTTTTGCCTTATAAGGAAAACGGGGAAAAACTTGGATTCCCGCCTTCGCGGGAATGACGGCAACGAGAGTCGAAGAATAACATGGAGGAAAACTTTTACATTTACATTTTGGCGAGCCAGCCAAGAGGGACCTTGTACGTTGGAGTGACTGCGAATCTGACAAAGAGGGTTTATGAACACCCAAGAGCAGCTTGGTTGAAGGTTTCACAAAGAAATATGGTGTGCATCGCCTGGTTTATTATGAGATTGCATATGATGCCGTAACGGCGTTATCGCGAGAAAGACAATTGAAAAAATGGAACAGGGCATGGAAATTCAGGCTCGTGGAGGAGCACAATCCCGATTGGACGGATTTATACGATAGTTTAAGAAGCTGAAGGAAAATGGATTCCCGCCTTCGCGGGAATGACAGCTCTGGGGAGATACCTTAATTCTTTTTCTTGACATGACATATCAGAAGTGATATATAATGAGCATACCCGAATTTCCCGACAAGATAAAAATTCACGACGCCGTAAGGAGAGAAATTCAGGCCATCGCTATTTCAAATAAGGCTTTGGCCGCTAGGCTTTTACAGAGAATCGCGGAGCTGGGCATAGACCCCGGCCCGAACAATGAAGATTGCAAATCAAAAATAGTGGAAAACCTGGCAAAGAGAAAAGTCTTTGTGAAGCGACTCCGCTGTGTCGATGTCGACAGATACCGGATTTTCTACTGTGTCAGGAAATCGGGTTTAATTTGCGTCTATGCCGTCGTTTATGCCTCGGGAGGGCAACATGGCGAGGCCTATAATGAGGAGTCGGAGCACTATCAGAGAATACAGCTTCTCTATAAATTCTGGAGGGAATGTCAATGAGACTTGTAACCAAAACTATAACGTATAGCAATGAGCTTTTATATAAATGGGACGTAAAAGCCAGGAAATCACCAGGTTTATTCTCCGTATCAATGAACGATATCTGCGAAGCCTGCGACGATATCAAGGACAAAGAGATAACCCGCTTAAAGAAAGAGAACAGGAAGTTGAAAGAGTTGGTCGAGTTCCATCGTAAAGAACTGCACTCACTTGAGCTCAAGACCGCCCTCGATGCACCGGCCGTCTCCCTTGCCGATATGGTAAAAGAGCTTACGAGCACTCCCGAGGGAAAGCAGGCATGGACCGACGCCTGGCAAGAGAGACAGCGCGAATGGGCTGCACTTGAAAAAGAGGGAAAGATGAGCAAGATAAGATACCATCGTCTGGCGAGCGGTATGGACCAGGAGACTCTCGCAAAGGAATTGAGAACCGCTCAGCCTAACATCAGCCGGATCGAGAAGCCCGGCTATAACGTGCCGACAAAAACTTTGAAGAAACTTGCTTCAATCTTCGGCGTGAAAGTGGAGGAATTAATTGGCGATTGATACAGGAATAAACTTTGTGAGTGTTCACCTGGTCGATATGACCTTTACGGTTAACAGGAAATTCAAGCCGCCGAAGGACGGAACACCTGTTGAGCTTGGCTTTGCGGTTGCGCATACTTTCAGCAAGGACAAGAAGACACTCCATACAACACTTTCGGCGTCGCTCTTTCAGAAGACAGCAAACCGCCCCTTTTCCATGAACGTCTCTATGGAAGGTACTTTTACCGCTGACGATGCTGATAAACTGAAAAGTTTTGCTGCTGTTCACGCACCTGCTCATCTGATGCCGTTTGTGCGTGAGACGATTGGCAATGCCACTATGAAAGCCGGCATCCCCCCTCTGTTACTGCCGCCTATCAATATGCATGAAGCTCTGGCGATAAAGGAAAAGGCAGGATCGGATAGTTGAGCTGGGATGCTGTTATGGTTTCCGACTGGAAAAAGAAAAGGGGTCAGGTCTTGTTTCTTTCGGGCAGTGCTCCGTAGGTTGTTTGGTGTGGTTTAACGCGGTCACTTTTTCCTCTTATACTCCACAGGGTTTGCCGGAGCACTGTTACTGCAGGCTCCTGTGAGAAAGCGAAAGGTAATTGCAAGGCTGAGAATATTTATGTGGTCCTCATGCATGGCACTCTTAGCAGGATACTCCATGCCTCACAATGCCACGCCTAAAGAAAGAAACAGATCCCCGCTCCCCCTTTTTGCCGGCAGCATATCGTGAGCATCCTTACAAAAGTCTCGCCAGGACCCCATGTGAACTTGACATGTTTTATAATATGAATGTGGCACGGTTTTCCTTATCAGTATCACTGATGATCCTCCTGATTGTAGCCTTGTGGGGCTGTTCTGTTCCGCCGTCCGAAACCACAGTGGCGAAGGCAATCACGGATTATTTTGAAAGCAGCCATTATAAAGTTGTAGATTTGAAGATCGGAAAGATAGAAGGTACGCCCCTGTCCGAAAAGACATATATGGGAACCCCCGGGTATGTTGTTGACGTTGTTTCGATTACGCTTGAGCCGGAGGAAGATAAAGGTAGTGATATCAGAAGGGGCAGCCTGCTAACCTTTACAAATGCGGCAATCAGAATAAGACAGGATATGGCAGATAAAAATGTGTGGCATGTCTCCATTATTTCGGGAATCAGTGTGCCTTAATCCAGAAGAGGATTTCGAACGACGAGGTTATGGATCAACCTCAAAAGGCCAAAGCACTCCATTGTTAGAGATACCGGCGTCAGGAAACCAGCAGTCTTTCTATTCGATCCCCATCTGCGCTATAATTTCAGATCCTTGAAAGGGAGCACCGCGTGGTTTACGGGGTGTCTTTTCATAAACCCTCAAAGCGATAATCTGACGTAAGGAGAGATGTATGAGTGAGTTCAACAAATCGGCATGGGCGGACAATAAATTTGCCCAGAACTATCTCGATAAAGCCGATATATATATCGTGGAACGCCGGAAAATGTTCGGGTTTGTCTCCTCACTGGTTTCCCATTTTCGTCATGGCCAAGAGGATATTAAACTGCTGGAGCTGGGGTGCGGAGACGGGGCTCTGGCGGAGGAATTACTTAAAACCAATAATGGCGTGTCTGCTACCCTGCTGGACGGCGGCGAAGGCATGATCCGGAAAGCCGCCGAAAGACTGAAGGGATACCGTAATACGACTTTTATTCATGCTGCATTCGAGGACCTGTTGGGCGGTAAGATCAAGCTGGAGCCGGAAACTTATGACTTCATTGTTTCTTCCATGGCGATTCACCACCTTGACATGGATGAAAAGGTTTCCATCTTCCGCCTTATAGCGTCATGGCTGAAGCCCGGGGGGCGTTTTGCAGATGTCGATGTCGTACTGCCTCCGTCAGAAGAACTGGCTGGATGGTATTTTGCCATCTGGAAGGACTGGCTTGCCGATATGATGAGCCGGTACAATGTGCAGGACGAAACGCCTGATGACCTAATAAGGCGTTATAAAGACCCTTCAAGCATGAACAGGCCGGATACATTGGCAAAGCAGTTGACAGCCTTGGAATCAGCAGGATTTGCGGATGTGGACTGTTACTTTAAGAACGGTATTTTTGTGGTATTCGGAGGCATGAAACAACAGACGTAAAAAGGTGAGAACCGCCAAAAATGACGGTTTTTTTATTTCATCATGAAAAATATCGAGGAGGAAATCTCAGGTGAAAAATGTAGCGGTTATCGGTTGTGGTGCGTACATGAACAGCGGGTACGGCTGTCCCGGGGAATGGAGATGTCTGAAAGCAGCCTCCCTTGGTGACGGCAACTATCAGGAGAAATCCAATGTGGTGGCGTTCTTTACATGTGAATGCCCCGGGCGTACGGTTATCCCCAATATCGGAATGGCGATGAAACTCTCGGAAATCAAGCCGGATGTTATTCACTTGAGTTCCTGCCTGGCCAAATCCAGGCCGGGATGTCCGTATACGAGTCCCGAGGACCTGGCCAAAATGATTGAAGAAAAGACCGGAATCAAGGTGGTGCTGGGAACCCACGATTATCATTAGGAATAAGCTGGGAAGGTGGAGATAAACTCCAGGTGCAAGGCCCCCGGTATCTTATCGGTCATCCCTGATCCATCCGGGTCAGTTCAACCAGAGAAAACCAGCTTCGCGGATCGGTAAACCACCTGTTGATCCTCAGCCCTGCTTCTGCCGCCATCGCCCCTGCCGATTCCCGGCTGAATTTTCCACAGATCTCGGTGTGTATCGTCTCCCCCTTCTCCATGGAGACACGCATGCCGAGTCCGTCTATTTCGACAGATATGCTGCGGTTTGCCCGGAGATGCATCTCGACCTGCTCCTTGCCTGCATTGTAAAACGCGACGTGATCGAAATGGGAAGGCGCGAAGTCGGCTTTCAATTCCCTGTTCAGGACGTTCAGGATGTTCTTGTTGAATTGAGCGGTGACACCCCTGCTGTCGTTATAAGCCATTTCAAGCGCCTCCGCAGGCTTTATCATATCGATGCCAAGGAGAAACCTGTCGCCGGGACCCATCATTCCGGCCACACTTTTCAGCAGGCCGATCCTCGCTTCACCGGCAAAATTGCCGATAGTGCTTCCAAAAAATAAAAACAGTCTCTGCCGTCCCGCCGGTATCTGCCCTATATGTTCCGTGAAATCGGCGACGATGCCCGCTATTTTCAGGTCCGGGTAGGAGTCGATCAATTCGACCGACGACTTCACCAACGCTGATTCGCTCACATCGACCGGTACGTAGCAGATGTCGGTCCGATATGTTCCTAAGCATGCATCGAGGAGCGTCCGTATCTTAACATTGGACCCGGACCCGAGCTCGACGATATCAGCCTCACGGAGGTTCCGCACTATATGAGCGGCAGAATTCCTGAGTATGGACAATTCCGTGCGTGTCTGGTAATACTCGGGAAGGCCGCAGATCGCATCGAAGAGCTGCGAGCCGTATGGGTCATAGAAGTATTTACTGGGGACAGACTTCTGAACGGAAGTCAGGCCCCGCAGGACATCCCTTCTGATGTCTCTGTGAAACGTATCTCTCATATGATTTGTGATCCAGATACGTTCGGAGGCAGGGGCGCTATGCATGAATGACAACCTCCTTTATCTGCACGGCACAAACCTCAGAACATTTCTCGAACTTCTGATCACTTCGCTCAGTGCCGATACGGCCCTTTCCATATCGTCGGCCGTGCTGTCCGTCCCGAGGGATATCCTTATCGAACAGTGTGCCTCATCTTCAGATAACCCAATCGCCATGAGCACATGCGACGGCTTCGGGGAGCCGCTTTTGCATGCCGAGCCCGAGGATATCCTCACCCCGCAGCGGTCAAGGGCAAGCACTACGGACTCTCCCCGGAAGCCCGGGAGCACGACGTTCAGGGTGTTTGGAAGTCTTTGCACCGGGTGGCCGTTTATCTTCGTTTCCGGGAGAAGCCCCATGATGGCGGATTCGAGCGAATCCCTGAGCGCACGGACCCGGTCCCCCTTTGAAAGCCACCCGGGCATAAGCTCAGCGGCACGGCCGAAGCCGGCAATGCCCGGGATATTTTCCGTGCCCGAGCGCATGCCGAACTCCTGCCCGCCGCCATGCAGGAGGCTTTCCAGTTCCACCCCTTTTGCCGCATAAAGCGAACCAACGCCCTTCGGGCCGTGGA
>JBJKPE010000192.1:0-3296 GCA_046706685.1 Thermodesulfovibrionales bacterium
TTTCGGACGTGATCGGAAACGCAAGGGAGGGCTTCCTGTGGGTCACTCTCCAGGTGCACCTCAACATCGTCGCCGTAGCCTCCCTTAAAGGGCTCGCCGGGATCATCCTGGTCAATAACAGGACCCCCGATCAGCAGACTTTGAAGAGGGCTGTGGACGAGAATATCCCGATACTCACAAGCACCCTGCCCACTTTCGAACTCGTCGGCAGGCTTTATTCCCTCGGCCTGAGATGCCGGTAGAATTAAGGGCCGACCTCCATATCCATACCTGCCTATCCCCCTGCGCGGAACTCTCGATGACTCCCCGGGCGGTCGTTGAAAGGTCTGCCTCACTCGGGATCGATGTTATCGCGGTATGCGATCACAACTCGGTGGAAAACGCAGGAGTAACGCAGGTCCTCGCGAATAAGAAGGGGATAACCGCCATCCCCGGAATAGAAATTACTTCGGCGGAAGAAGTCCATATCCTGGGTCTCTTCCGTAACATGAAAAGCGCCATGGAGATGCAGACCATAATATATGAAAGTCTGCAGCCCGGAGAAAATGACGAGGACAGGTTCGGGATGCAGGTGGTCGCCAATGAAGACGACGAGGTCATGGGATTCAACAGGAGGCTCCTGATCGGCGCTACCGGCCTCTCGGTCGATGAGGTGGTCGATCTTATACGGGGATTCGGTGGGCTGGCCATCGCCAGTCATATCGACAGAGAGGGATTCGGGATCATCGGCCAGCTCGGATTCATCCCGCAGGACATTGAATTCGACGCGCTCGAAATCTCGCCGCGCATTATGTTGAGTGACGCGATGAAGGCTTTTGCAAATTACCGTCACATACCGTGGGTTACATCTTCAGACGCTCACGCCCTGGAAGAAATAGGCCGAAGAACGACCGGTTTCGTCATGCACCATTCTGCATTTGAGGAACTCGCCCTCGCATTGAAGGGGGCGGCGGGGAGAAGGGTCTTTCTGTAACACCATGGAAGACATCTCACTGCATATACTCGACGTCGCCGAGAATTCAATCAATGCAGGAGCCACCCTTGTCAGGATCCGGATCGAGGAGAACGCAGGCGATGACATCTTTTCGGTCCGCATAGAAGACAACGGGAAGGGGATTCCGAAAGAGTACCTGCGCGAGGTGCTCGATCCATTTTACACCACCCGGACAACGAGAAAGATCGGGATGGGCCTTTCGCTCCTGGCCCAGTCTGCAAGGGAAACAGGGGGCGACATAGATATAGCATCAGCAGAAAACAGGGGCACTGTGGTGGACGCCTGGTTCAGACCGAGCAGCATTGACATGAAACCCACGGGGAACATCGCCGACACCCTGATCGTTTTGATAACCGGCAACCCCAAGGCTGACTTTGACTTCTCCTATGTGAGGGACAGCCGGGAGTGTGCCGTTGATACCCGGCAGATAAAGGCGGAGCTGGAGGGTGTTCCGATAAACTCTCCTCAGGTCATTGCTCCTCTCAGAAAATATCTGCAGGACGTTTTAGCTGATATTGAGCAGGAAAACATTTAACACATCGGCAATAAAACACGAGGGAAGAGTTGATTCCTTATAAAGACGACAACCCCGTCGTGACGGTGCCCTTCGTAACCTATTTCATCGTGGGAGTGAACGTCGCGGTCTTCATCCTCCAGTTTGTGTATGGTGAAAACGCCCGGAAGATCGTATATGCTTACGGGGCGATACCCAGGAACATATTAAGTTTCAACTCGGACCAGGCGATATCTCCGGCCCTGACGGTTCTCAGTTCCATGTTCATGCATGGGGGGCTCATGCACTTGGGCGGCAACATGTTGTACCTCTGGATATTCGGCAACAACATAGAAGACGTACTGGGACATTTGCGTTTCTTCATTTTCTACCTCTTCTGCGGCGTGGTATCGGCTTATTCCTATGCGCTTACAGCACCCTCTTCCATCATTCCCATGATCGGCGCAAGCGGCGCCATTTCAGGGATCCTGGGCGCTTATATCCTGCTTTTCCCGCGGGCCAGGGTCCACACTATCGTTTTCCTCGGCTTCTTTATCCAGGCGATAAGGATTCCAGCCTTGATAGTTATCGGCTTTTGGGCTATTATACAGTTCGTGAGCGGCCTGCTCGCCCATAACGGGCCTGATCAGGGGGGCATAGCCTGGTTTGCACATATGGGAGGATTCGCCGCGGGGCTCCTCACGATCAAATTGTGGCTGCCAAGGAGGATTCACAGGTGGTAGTAATATGTCCTAAATGCAAGGCGAAGCTGAAAGTGGATGACACAAAGCTTTCACCTGCCGGTTCGAGGTTTAAGTGTCCGAAGTGCGGTGTGGTGCTGCTTGTCAAGAAGCCTGCGGCCCAGCCGAAAAAAAACCTGGACCCGGGCAAAATACTGATTGCCCACTCAAACCCTGAAATGCTCAGGAATATTACCTCTATTCTATCTCCCCTGGGATGCAGCATCATCACGGCATTGGATGGGATCGACGCAGTCGTCAAGGCCCTGAAGGAGTGTCCATTTCTGACGGTTATGGAAGTGGCGCTTCCCAAGATATACGGTTTTGAGGTCTGCAAGAGGCTCAAGGTGAGGCCGGAAACGAAGAACATGAAATTCATATTGGTCGCCTCCGTATACGACAAGAAAAAATACAGGCGCGAGCCTGTCTCTTTTTACGGTGCCGATGACTACATAGAAGACCATGAAATCTCTGAACAACTCCTTGACAAGGCTATCAGACTGCGCTCGCAACCGGCAGAAGGCAAGCCGGAGAGCAGAACCTCCCAGCCGGCCGAAAGGCAGTCGGCAGAAGCGGAAACCGGGAGCGTGGCCGGGGAAACAGTTCCCTCCAGGGATCAGATTTCAACTGACGAAAAGATAGAGAAGGCCAAGAGGCTTGCCAGAACTATTATTAACGATATTTACCTTTATAATACCGCCAAGGTAGAGGATTCCATAAAGAACGGTAATTTCTTTACAGTGTTTGCTTCTGAACTCAAGGAAGGTCAGAAACTTTATGGGAACAGGGTTTCCGCGGAGACCAGAGCAATCAGCGATTTTTTCACTGAAGCGATAGAAAACTTCCTGACCGCCAAGAAAAACTCTCTTCATTGATTTTCGCCGATATTTCTTGTTTTTGTCAGGAAAACGGAGAAAACATTCATTTTTGGGATTTTTCTTCCTCAATGTGACCTTGCCTTATTGACTGATTTCTTTGTATATTAGCACTCACTTGCATTGAGTGCTAACAACCCAACATCCCAAACAATGAAAGGAGAAAGAACTATGAAGTTTAAGCCACTTAAAGA
>JBJKPE010000193.1:0-6489 GCA_046706685.1 Thermodesulfovibrionales bacterium
AATCCCCCAAAATGACGCTTTCAGACCCATCTGACTAAAGAAATGAAATCGAAAAGACGGTGGTGTGAAATTCCCGATCCGCCCGAATAAAGTTTAAGGAATATGGCCAGATATGTAAAGAAAAAAAATGTTTCACCGCAGAGGCGCAGAGATCGCAGAGAGTTAAGTAGTTTTATTTTCCGCTGAGAGGGCGGAAAATAAAAACCCTGCGTGTTATCCCACAATCCTGCAAAAAGGCAGTTTATAAATTGCTGCCCTCTCAGCAGAAATTTATAATTCAAAGTCTCCGCGTACTCTGCGTCTCAGCGGTGCAATGTTATTTTTTCCCCGCTGTCTCCCCTTGCAGCCCCAGGAAAGGCTACCCCGATTTTTCCTTGCTCGAAAGCTCCACGACCTTCTGATCGTCTTTTTTCATCATGGACGACTTGCCGTCAAAGACTGCGCCCTCGGAGATCGTGAGCTTATTCGAAAAAATCTCACCGGTGACGTTCCCCTTGTTCTTCAACTCCACAATCTCCTTGCCCCTCAGGTTCCCCTCGACCCTCCCTCCTACTATTATTCCCCTCGCTTCCACGTCTCCCCTTATCAGCGCCTTCTCTCCAATGATGACCCAGTCGGCCCTTATGTTCCCCTCTACGCCTCCGTCCACCCTGAGGGTCCCTTTCGTCTCTATCTCTCCCTTGAAAAGAGAGTCGGCCCCTATTATGGATTCGAGTTTCCCTGTAGTCTTGCCGAACATTAAGACCTCCCTTCGATGTACTTCTCTGGGTTTACAGATCTGCCGTCGTGCCAGATTTCATAATGCACGTGGGGGCCCGTGGATCGCCCGGTGGAACCGACATAGCTGATGATTTGTCCCCTCTTGACCTTCTGTCCTACCTTGACTAACACCCTCCTGTTGTGCGCGTAAAAGGTCTGAAAGCCCAGGCCGTGCTCAATAACGACAAGGTTTCCGTTATTGCCGCTCCACCCGGCGAGACTGACTATCCCGTCGGCGGTCGCCCTCACCGGCTCTCCCGGCTCGGTCGCCACATCAACGCCTCCGTGGAATTCCTTGTCCCCCGTCATCGGGTCTACCCGCCACCCATAGGGCGAAGTAATATGCCCGTCGGTCGGCCAGCCCTTCGGAGTGGCCAGGAAGATATCTCTCTGTTTGCTAAGATAATCCTTTATATCTCCGGACGTTTCCATGGTTTTTCTGATCTGACTCTTTAACTCCTCGATGTCGAGCGATCCTGTGTCGGAAGTATCAAGGTTCTCCAGTATCTTGTCTCTTGATTTATAATTGAAGAGCTTCCTGAATTCACTCTCGGTCTCTCTCAGGGTGTCCATTGTCGATTTTAATTCAACGAACTGCGACGAGTAATAATTCAGTTTCGTCTTCATCTTGTCGTATTTAACGGAGTCTACTGCGATAAAGGAAACATATACCATCCCGGCCACCCAGAAGATAATCGAAAGTATTATGCCTATGGACGGGACTCTGAATCTTAAGGGGCTGCCGTCGCTGTGGGGGATGAACATTACGGTTATGGGGGTGAACGCCTTCTTCAGGAGTCTTTTAACCCTTTGCAAACCGCACCCCTTCGATCCCCTTTTCAACATACCCCAACAGATAGGAATTAAACCCTGCGCCGCGGAGAATTCTGAGAGACGTCTCTCTTCTGGTATCGTCTACAACGAAGATAAAGCCGATCCCCATATTAAAGGTTTTCTTCATGTCCTCATGCGGAACCTCGCCCCTCTCACTGATTATTTCGAAAATCGGAGGCACAGGCCAGGAACTCTCGTTTATGATGGCTCCCTTTCCTTTAGGAAAAATCCTCGGGAGGTTCCCCGGAATGCCGCCGCCCGTAATGTGCGCCATTCCCTTAATATCCACCTTGCGGCTGAGCGCATTGAAGGCCGGCACATATATCCTGGTCGGACGCAGCAGTTCCTCTCCAAGCGTATGCCCCGTCTCCGGAAGGACTTTCCGGACACTCATTTTATTGTCTTCAAAGAAGACCTTTCTCACCAGCGAGTACCCGTTGCTGTGCAGGCCGCTCGACGCAACACCGATGACCGCATCTCCCGCCTTGATCCGGCTTCCGTCGATTATCTTGCCCTGCTCGACAACACCGACTGCGAAGCCTGAGAGATCGTATTCATCCTTCTCGTAGAAACCGGGCATCTCAGCGGTCTCGCCTCCGATGAGGGCGCAACCGGACTGTCTGCAACCCTCGACGATGCCTTTCACCACCTCAGCTGCCTTCTCCGGCTTCAGTTTCCCTGTTGCGAAGTAGTCGAGGAAGAAAAGAGGCTCCGCTCCGCTGGTGAGAATGTCGTTTACGCACATGGCGACGAGATCTATGCCGACCGTGTCGTGGCGGCCGGTCATGAACGCCACCTTGAGTTTCGTACCGACGCCGTCGGTCCCGCTCACGAGTACCGGCTCCCGGTATTTCCTTCTGTCGATTTTAAAAAGCGCGCCGAATGAACCGATATCGGTCATCACTCCGGGTCTGAAGGTCTTCCTTACAAGGGGGGTGATGATCTTTACAAACCTGTCCCCCTCGTTTATATCGACTCCGGCCTTTTTGTAGGTAAGCGCTCTCGTTTTCATAGCAAAACCTCTCAGGAAGGTCTCTCAACCGGTTTTATTTTGCATAAAAAGACCCTAAAGGGCAAGGTTTTTATCTCAAGAGGCTTTTTTTGACACGGATCAGCACGGATTGACATTGATTAGGGAAATTTCACTCTTTTCATCACTCGGCCGGAAGATAGGGTCTTCTCAGGCGATGCCCTTCTTTCTCCCTGCCTGAGATTAGACGGAACTTTGTGATGCGGCGGCGGGGAGTTTCTGCTAGAATATGCATTGATGGCGGTCATTCTCGTGACAAACGACGACGGCGTTCATTCCGCCGGGCTTGTGGCACTGCATAAATCCATGGAACAGCTGGGCGATGCCTTCATAGTTGCGCCCGACCGTGAAAGAAGCGCTGCCGGGCATTCTTTGACTCTTCACAGGCCCCTGAAGGCTGAAGAGATCGCAGAGCGTGTATTCAGTGTAAACGGCACGCCGACCGATTGTGTCACCGTAGGCGTGAACAAGCTCCTTCCGGAAAGGCCCTCGCTCATCGTCTCGGGGATAAACAAAGGGGCGAACCTCGGTGACGATATCACTTATTCGGGCACTGTTTCGGCTGCCGTCGAGGGCACGATATTCGGTATACCCTCCATGGCCTTTTCACTGACAGCCGGCAAGCATTATCACTTCGACACAGCCTCGCGGTTCGCCCTGCGGCTCGCCGGATTCGTCCTGGAACACTCTCTCCCTTACGATACCCTTTTAAATGTCAACATACCCAATGTGCTGGCCGGGGAGATCCGGGGCGTGAAGTTCACAAAGCAGGGGAAGAGGGTCTACGACAATTCCATCCAGGAGACTTACAACCCCTGGGGAGAGAAGCACTACTGGATAGGCGGAGGCACTCCTTACTGGGAGCGCGGTGAAGACATGGACATCGAGGCGGTGGAGAGAAACTGTATATCCATTACCCCTATACACCTCGATCTCACAAACTATGAGGCCCTCACTTTCTTCAGGAAGAAATGGGCGATTGGGGATATTTGGGATGAAGAGCACAAAACAGTATGACGTAGTGATCGTCGGAGCCGGCCCGGCAGGCATATTCGCCGCCCTGGAACTCCTGAAATCCCGGAAAAAGCCGAAGATCCTGATGATCGAAAAGGGCAAGGACATCGCCAGAAGGGCCTGCCCCCTCATTATCAGGGACGTTTCATGTACTAAATGCCGCGAGTGCGACCTTTTGAGCGGCTGGGGCGGTGCCGGAGCCTTCAGCGACGGAAAACTAAGCCTCTCCCCGGAAGTCGGCGGCTTCCTCTCCCGCTACATGGAGAAGGACGAAGTGAATACGCTGATACACTACGTCGACGACATCTATGTCCACTACGGCGCACCGAAAGAGTTGTTCGGGAGCCGGCCCGAGGAAATCCAGGAACTGGAGCGGCTCGCATCGAAGAACAACCTCTCTCTCGTCCCTTCGAGGATAAGACATATCGGGACCGACAGGTGCGGCCCCCTGCTGAAGAAGATAAAGGAATACATCAACGGGAAGGTCGATGTACTTTTTCAGACCGAGGCCGCGACTATCATGGTCGAAAAGGGAAGATACAGGGGGATCAGACTGAAAGACGGAACGGAATTCCGGTCGGACCACCTCGTCCTGGCGCCTGGAAGGGAAGGTTCCCGATGGCTGGAAGAGGAATCCAGGAGGTTGAATCTCACTCTTCTCAAAAACCCGGTCGATATCGGCGTGAGAGTGGAACTGCCGGCCCCGGTCTTCGAGCCGCTCACCAGGGCCACCTACGAACCCAAGCTCCTCTTCTATTCCAAAAGGTTCGACGATAAGGTCAGGACTTTCTGCGTGAATCCCTACGGGGAGGTGGTGAAGGAATACCTGAAAGGCGTATGGACAGTGAACGGCCACAGCTATGCGAAGCGAAGAACGAACAACACCAACTTTGCCCTCCTGGTCAGCACCTACTTCACGGAACCCTTCGACGAGCCGATTTCCTATGGAAGATATATAGCCCAGCTTGCCAACTTCCTTGGCAACGGGGTGATCGTTCAGCGGCTCGGCGACCTTCTCTCCGGCAGGCGTTCGACTCCCGAACGGATTTCGAAGGGCATTGTTCAGCCCACCCTCAGGGATGCCACACCGGGGGACCTGAGCTTCGTGCTGCCTTACAGATATCTCTGCGATATAATGGAAATGCTTGAAGCGCTTGACAGCATCGCCCCGGGAGTAAACTCACGTCACACACTGTTGTACGGCGTAGAGGTCAAATTCTATTCGATGCAACTGAAGCTGACCGACCACCTCGAGACCGAAGTGAAGGACATGTTCGCCGTCGGAGACGGAGCGGGGGTAAGCCGCGGCCTCATACAGGCTTCAGCCTCCGGCGTGGTGGCCGCGAGGGAGATACTGAAACGGTTATCCTGAAAGAGGTATCCTTGGCGAAATCCTATGGACGATAAGACACTGAGAGAGGAGATGGTGAGGACTCAGCTCGTCCCGAGGGGAATCAGGGACAAGAGGGTCCTGGAGGCGATGATGCGCGTACCGAGACATCTCTTTATGGAGGGACCCGTCCAGAAGAATGCCTACGACGACATGGCGTTGCCGATCGGCGACGGACAGACTATCTCCCAGCCTTACATGGTTGCCGTGATGACCGAGCTTCTTGAACTGGTCGGAAGCGAGAAGGTGCTGGAGATCGGGACCGGCTCCGGATACCAGGCCGCCGTCCTCTCCGAATTGAGTCGTGAGGTATACACGGTTGAAAGGATTCCCAAGCTGGCGGACCAGGCGGCCCTCAGGCTGCGTTCGCTTTCATACGATAACGTCCGCGTGAAGTCTGGAGACGGCACCCTGGGATGGCCGGAGCAGTCTCCTTTCGACCGCATCATTATAACCGCAGCCTCTCCCGGAATCCCGGAGCCTCTTCTGGAACAACTCGGGGAAAACGGTATCCTGGTCATTCCCGTGGGAAGCAGGTATTCCCAGCAGCTTCTCAGGATAAGAAAAACCGAAAAAGGGATGTCCGAGGAATACCATACACCCTGCGTGTTCGTCCCTCTCATCGGCGCCCATGGCTGGACTGAAGGAACGTGACCCGGATTATTCATGGAGGCAAGGCTGGACAGAGGCCCCGAGCGGTTTCTTTTGCCGATAGTCATGCAGTGTCCATAGAGAAAATAAAGAGACAAAAGCCTCGGAGTGAAGCGAGAATGAGAGAGGGGACGCCGTCCAGCCTTGTGTCAGATGATCACACACGCAATTCATGAATAGAGTGCCCAGGTTGACGATTCTTTCATATGGGCAGTTTAGCCGGCTGCCATAAGCCGCTGCGGTTAACCCCTTTCGAAAATTTCAGGTCTGAGACCGAGGGGGCGCGTTAAGAATTTTGGGCTGTTTGAGCGGAGCGAGTTCCCAAAATTCAGCTCACCCGACCGAGCAGACCGGCCCGGAGGGTGAAATTATCGTAGGGCGCCCTTCTTTTGGATACTTCTCTTGGGCGTGCAAGAAAAGTATCCGGGGCCCGGGGCAGAGCCCCGTTTTGTTCGTAAGTAAACTTGAAAGTAAGAAGAGAAGAAAAGCCGGAATGACAGACTGAGGCTTCTGCAAATGATGTTTCTGCAACGTTAGGGATAATACAACTTATTCGAGAGACACCGCACTCGCCGTTTTCAGTCGACCGGAAGGTCCCTTTGAAGCCCCTCAAAGGCCGCTCTCAACGAGGATAGAATGGCGCGCTGCAGCCCGAGCCACTTCTTCTCATCCCCCAGTGCGTACTTCTGATTTACCTCGATTTCGATCCCGAGATAGACTTTCTCTCCAAAAAGGGTACGAAGATGCGTGGTGAAGCCGTCCGATCTCCCTGAATAGGGATAATTCATCCGTACTTTCAATGAGGGGTCCT
>JBJKPE010000194.1:0-5422 GCA_046706685.1 Thermodesulfovibrionales bacterium
ACGGTGGAGGAAGAATATGTGCTGAGCTGTCCGGTCTGCGGAGGGAGTTCCTTTGCCGTGACAGCCGGCCGCGAAATGGATATCATCGATATGGAGGTTTCCTGATGAAGGTCAAGGTAGTGAGCAGGATACTCGAGGCGAACGACAGGATTGCACTGGAGAACCGCAGGATATTTGACCGTGCCGGCGTTTTCGTGATAAATCTCATGAGCGGCCCCGGTGCCGGAAAGACGTCTCTACTGGAGAGGACGATAGCAGGGAAGGCCGGCATGCGCCTGGGTGTAATAGAAGGGGACATTGCCGGGAGCGACGACGCCGAAAGAGTGAATGAACTCGGTGTCCCCGTTGTGCAGATCAACACCGGCGGCGCCTGCCATCTTGATTCGAATATGATATCCGAAGTCCTGGATGACCTTCCTCTGGATGATCTCGATATCGTCGTCATAGAAAATGTGGGAAACCTCGTCTGCCCGGCGGAGTTCAGGGTCGGCGAGGATATGAAAGTGATGGTGCTCAGCATCACCGAGGGGCACGACAAGCCCCTGAAATATCCTCTCATGTTCCAGGAATCTTCGGCGTTGATACTTAATAAGATAGACCTGGCCCCGTATGTTGACGTGGATATCGGCAAGATCAGGAAAGACGCCTTTTCGCTTAACCCGCAGCTGAAGATATTCGAAGTCTCCTGCAAGACAGGCGAAGGCATACCGGAATGGGTCGCCTGGCTGAGGGAGAAGGCAGGTAATGGTTAGGCGCGAGGAGTCTTCCGGGATTAATGAAAATGTAAGGTGATTATCTGCAGTCGAGCGTTTCTTCACAAGTGGGCGGCGTTAAATCGATGACGAAGAACCGGTTCTGTTCCGGAATCTTGAAGGCCGGTTCTGTAGTTGTCCTGTTGCTGCTGAGTCTTGTATTTCAGGCGTGTGCGACGAGTTCCGCCGGACGTACCTTCACCCTTGATATTGTTCATATCAACGACACACATTCGCACCTCGCACCATTTAAATTGACTCTTATGCTGGATAGCAGACCGACCGAGGTCCAGGCCGGTGGATTTCCGCGGCTGAAGTCTGCTGTCGACGCACTCCGTGAGAAGGAGAAGAATCTTCTTTTTCTGCACGCCGGCGATGCGGTTCAGGGTACCCTTTATTTCACAAAATATCGGGGGAGGGCTGACATGGACTTCCTTAACCTTATCGGCATAGACGCCATCTGCCCCGGCAATCATGAGTTTGACAGGGGACCCGACCTGCTCGCGGGCCTCATTGGCGTGGCCCGGTTTCCCTTTGTCTCCGCAAATATCGACACCTCGGCCAACGCTGAACTCTCTGGCAGGATCGAGCCTTACATAATAAAGGAATTCGGCACGCTCGGACAGGAGAGGGTCGCCATTATCGGCGCAACGACTCCCGACACGCCGGTTCTGTCGAGCCCGGGGCCAACGCTGAAATTTGAGGACCCCGATACAAGCGTTTCCAGGACTGTCGCACTGCTTAAGACGAAGGGGATAAACAAGATAATCGTCCTTTCACATCTCGGGTATAAGCATGACATTGCCCTCGCCGGCAAGGTGCCAGGGATAGACGTCATTGTAGGTGGACATTCCCATACCCTTTTGGGGGACAGGCGGGATTTTTCCGATATAGGCGTGACTACGGGGGGCGATTATCCCACTGTCATAAGAGGTCCGGGCGGCTCGAAGGTGCTCATAGTGCAGGCGTGGAAGTGGGCCGCCGTACTGGGTGAGCTCAGGGTCACCTTCGACGGGAAGGGCAATATCACACGGTGGAAGGGGAGACCGACGCTGGTACTGGGAGACAGCTTTAAGCTGAAGGATGCGGCTCAGGCTTATGTCGGGGTCCGGAAGGGGTCCGCACGATATAAAGCCATTCTTCATGCGATCGAGTCTTCCGGGGTCGCCGCTGTTTACCCGGAAGAGCCTGCCGCAGAAAGGAAGCTCGACTATTACTCCGCACCACTTGATGCCTTCATGAAAGAAGTGGTGGCGCGGGCTGCCGGCGATATGAAGATCGGTGAGAATAGCGGCCCAGGGCCTCTAGTTGCGGACAGCATGCTCTGGAAGACCACGAAACTGAAGACGCGGATAGCTCTTCTGAACTCGGGAGGCGTCAGGAGAGACCTCTCGGCCGGACCGGTAACACTCGGAGATGTCTATGAAGTTCTGCCCTTTGATGATACTCTTGTGGTTATGGACCTGACCGGCGCCGAACTCAGGGAGGCGCTGGAGGAAGGAGTGGATTTCATGATCACCAGGGGAAACGGCAGCCCTTATATGTATGTTTCTGGTATCTCCTTCTCTATTGATGAGGCGAAGCCGGAAGGCCGGCGGATCGGACTCCTGAAGGTGAAGGGCCTTCAAGGTGGATACGAAGATGTCGATCCGGGCGCGATTTACAGGATTGTTACGAACAGCTTCATGGCCGGCGGCGGCGACGGTTACACAGAATTGAAAAACTCTAAGCGCTACCGCCTCGACACAGGGTTTGTGGACGCTGACGCCTTTATGGAATACATCAGGTCTCTGGGGACCCTATCGAACATTTCGGAAACCAGAATCACTGTGAAGAGCGGTGAGGCCGCCTGCAAGGTCCGTAAGAATTTTGTACGGCTCTGCCCCGGCCGTCTGTCAGCCATGGAGTTTCAGTGAGGAAGTCAGATTCTTGCTTATTTCAATCTCACCGGAAAGATGAGGTCTTTCTAAACAGCATTCGTCGTAAACCCATTGAAACGATGGCGGGCCCCGATAAAAGCAGAGCTTCGCACGGGGCCCGCCGTTCCATCAGACCTGCCGTCCGATAGACGTGATCTTTTTGGTTAGCCGTAAGGTCAGCTGTTTTTTGTTGCTCTCCAGGTCCCTGATTGTCCGGTCGGCGTTGTCCATGTGCCCGACATGCCCGAACCGCCGGAGTTTACAGTCCCTGTGTAAATATATGTGGTGCCATCGCTGGCGGTCCAGGTCAAAATGACATATAAACTGCCGATATTTCCGGTAATCGTTGCTCCGTCCGGCGTCGTCCCTGAGATGCTGTTGCCAGACTGCAGTAAAGAAAACACGCCGGGTCCCTGTTCCGTGGAGCCTGTAACCGTCTGAAAGACGTTCCAGTTGCCTGCCACATTGACGATGGGAGCTAAATTTATTACTGCACGCCAGGTGCCCGACTGTCCGTTGCTGGCGTTCCACGTACCCTTCATATTGCCGTCGCCAACAGTGCCGTTGTATGTGTAGGTTGCCCCGTCGCTGCCGGTCCATGTGAAGGAAACATCAGTGCCGGCTATGGTGCCGCTGAAGGTTTCACCCGCGGCTGTCGTGCCTGAAAGGTCATTGGTGGATTGCGTGAAGGTGAAAATATCGGGGCCTTGTTCGCCCGCTGTGCCGGCGGTATCATGATATGTGTACCAAGTACCGGATATATTCCATACCGCGTCGGGCTTTCCTCCTCCACAGCCGCTGATGACCAATACCGAAGACAAGCCAAGCAAGAACAGACATATCTTCAACCATGTACCTGATGTCAGACTTTTCATATAAAGCCTCCCTGTCATGTATTTACCTCCCTTTATAGAGACCGAATGTTCAATAATCTCAAAATAGCATCAACACCTGAGAAATCACCTTATCTCCCTGCCTCTCCTTTTAAGACCTGAACCGGGAGGCGACTCCCCGCTATCCTGTCCGCCTTTCATAAACAAGTAAAATGAAACAGACGCAAGCTGAAAAATGCTCAGTTATTATTTACACTAACGGGCATATTCGTCAACAATAAGATACAGGGGGCAACGGGCCGGCTTCCAGGCCGGGCATGATTCTGCCCCGCGGGTCAGCCGACCCTGCTTTCCCGTGTTCTTGCTTTATCGCGGACCGGCAGGCCTCCGCATCCTCTCTTGCCGCTGGTCACGGATCTTCTGAAACTCCACGGCCTGTTCCTTTGTCAGGATCCCGATGATCTTCGTATCGGTGGATTGTCTGAGCTGCCGCAATTCATTGATAAGTTCCCGGCTCCTGGCCATACTGTCGCCGATAATGGGTTCGATAGCCTTTACCTGCTGGTCCGTGAGATTGAGGCGGTCTTTCAGCCTGGATACAATCTGTTCCGGCGACCTGTTTATTCCGCGGGATCGTTCTGCGCCGGCTGAGGCCGGGTAGAATTCGACGGCAGCGACGGCGATAAGTGCGAACACTGACAAAAGCATCAGACTTATTGACAAGGTCCTGTTTCCCCATATTGCTTCTTTTACTTTTGCAGCTTTCATTGTGTTCTCCTTTCTTGATGCAGTGTTTCCTGTCGTACATCTTCAACGCACGCTCCGGAGGGCCGGCGGATCTCTCATACCGGAACAATGGTCTTCTTCTCCGATGATTGACAAATCTCTGTTTAGCCGGGGTTGTTCTCTCCGGCCTCGTCCCCGATATCGTGCAATATTCCGCATATGCAGTTATGGTACTCCAGATCTCTTTAAGTGTGGGTTAAGGGGCGCTCAAGAAAGGAAAAGATATGTTAAGTCTCCTCACTGGATCTTTACAATTCTTTACAGCAGCGACCGCCTCCTTCAGGTTAGAATACTGGCAGATATGGAACATTCGGGGGATAACGATGAACCGGATACTGGTTGTCGATGACGACAGGGAGCTCTGTGAGCTGCTTTCCGAATATTTGAGACCGGAAGGGTTCGATGTCGAAACTGTTTATGATGCTGAAAAGGGGATCGAGAGGTCGCTTGCAGGCGAGTATGGTCTGGTCGTGCTGGATGTGATGCTGCCTGGTATGAGCGGGTTCGAGGTGTTGCGGCATATTCGTGAACGCTCCAGAATTCCTGTTTTAATGCTGACGGCGCGGGGCGATGACGTCGATCGGATCGTCGGCCTAGAAATGGGAGCAGACGACTACCTCCCCAAGCCCTTCAATCCGCGTGAACTTGTGGCGCGTATTCGTGCCATTCAGCGCAGAATGCTTCCTGCCGCCGGGCAGATGGCGGAAGCACCGGGCGAACGCCTTGTTGTGGGTGATGTCGAATTGGACACCGCGACGCGGACCTTACGGCTGTCGGGCAGAGAAATAGATGTTACGGCGGTGGAATTCAGCCTTCTGGAAGAGTTGCTGCGGCTGTCGGGCCGGGTGGTGACACGCAGGGACCTGAGCAGGAAGATTCTGGGGCGGGACCTTTCTCCTTACGATCGCAGCATAGATGTCCATGTCAGCAGTCTTCGCAGAAAACTCGGCCACGAGACGGAGGGGACCGAGAGAATCAAGACGGTTCGAGGCGTCGGGTATTTGTACGTCCGCTCTTCCGAGAGCGGTGAAACCCGGCAGAGTTAGGAAGGGTCGTTTCAATGGCGGTCTGCCGATGAAAAGTCTCTTCGCAAGAATATTCCTCTGGTTTTGGCTGGCTATGACTCTGATTG
>JBJKPE010000195.1:0-10670 GCA_046706685.1 Thermodesulfovibrionales bacterium
CCGATATATCGAAAGGAGCAAAGATGGCGTTTCAGCAGAAGAGATTTCAGCGGAGAAAATTCTGTAAGTTCTGCTCTGAAAAGACGGAATTCATAGACTACAAGGACATCAGGCTTCTCAGGGGCTACATAACGGAGAGGGGAAAGATCTTCTCCAGGAGAATGACGGGCACCTGTGCGAAGCACCAGAGGGAGCTCAGCGAAGCTATTATGAGGGCGCGGAATATCGCGCTGCTCTCGTTCGTCGAGAAGTAGGATGCGAATCCCCCGGGCGTGGGTACCTCTTCTCTCAAGAAAGATGGCGGACAATCTTGTTTCGAAAGGGCTTCTCAAACCGGCGGTACCGATGGAAAAGTTTGTGGCCAGGACCGAGGAGATCATTACCGAGGAACTCATGGTGGAAGACAGGCTGAACGATGAGGTGAGGGAGATCCTTAAGAAACACGCCGAGGATATTGAGCGGGGACGGATGGATTACAGGAAGCTCTTTGATCTGACGAAGCAGAAACTGGTGCGGGAAAGGAATCTCGTTCTATGATGCTCTCGGAAGATAAGATCTCCCATCTCAGCCATGTGCTTCTCAAGAGTCTCATCGCCCAGGGCCTGGTGGAGCCGGTTGAGGATGAGGCGGCCGTCAGGCGCGAAATAAAGCGCACAGTTGTGTTCGAACTCAAGTTGGGGGAGGAGATCGAGGAGATTGTGCGGAAGAAACTCCAGTCGCTTTCGAAGAAGCTGGTTGAAGGCAGCCCCGAATGGGAAGTCCTATACAAAAAATATTTCAGAGAAGAGGAGATCAAAAAGGGCAGGGCTACTGGTTAAAAAGGAGTGCACCTCTCCTTTTACTGGTTTTATCGTGGCTCGGCCTGCTGGCAGATTTCCCGCTCACAAGGCCGGCTCTCTGGTTTTCATTCAGCACAGCGACTATTGCACTCTGTGCGGTCCTCCATTTCACTCGAAAACGGAAAGAGTTTTCCGTGGAATTTCTTTTTTCACTCGCCCTGTTCGCCGCGGGACTGATGAACGCAAAGGGGCTGCCGTGGCTCAAGCCGGCATATTTTCCTGCTATGGTGCTGGCTACCGCCGTTTACAGTCTGCGAACAGTCGCTTCTCTATCTCTTCTGCTCCCCTTCCTGGAACTGCGCGGCTTTATTTCCGGTGTCCGTCCGGTGGAGGATGTCGCATTTTGGGGCTTTCTTGCGGCTACGGCGGTGGTTTCCTCGGTTTTGATCGGGAGGTTGCGCAGGGAAAAGGACGACGCCGTTGCATCCCTGGATGAGATAGAGGACCATGCCAGGGACATAACGAGCGAGGCCGGCATGGAGTCCCTTGAGGACGGAGAGATGATGGCCCACTACTTTTCGTTGATGCTTAAGACCGACGAGGAGATTCGGGAAATCCTCCTCACGGTGAAACAGGCCGTCCTGGCAGACGCCGTCAGTCTGTTCGTACCCGACGGAAATGGCTGTTCGCTCCGCTGTTCCACGGAGGAAAAGGCGTATGTATCCGCCACCGGCGGCGGTGTTATCATGTCGTCCATGAGGGACGGAACGGTTTATACGTCCGGCGGGGTTAAAGACGCCGGGATTGAACTTGGCTATAAGAGAAATGGCGACATTTCATCGGTCATTGCCGCCCCGGTGATGGACGGTCCCACTGCCGCGGGTATCCTTGCCGTCGACAGTTCGCGATATCAGGCATTCAGTGAGATGGAGAAGAACACGGTTGTGATGTTCGCGAGACATGTGGTGAGGGTGCTCGAACGGGAGAGGATATATATGCTGATAAAACGCGACACCTTCGGGCTGAAGATACTCAGGGAGGAAAGTTCCAATCTGGTTTCGTCTCTGAGGGCCGATATAGTCGCTGCGAAGCTCTGCGAAGGGGCAAAAAAGATAGCATCTTCGCAGGCGTTCTTTTTTGTGTCGGAAAAAAGCGGGTTCAGGCTTATGTGCGGCGAAAGGGGGATGGGAGTCCAGGGGGCGCTTGAACTGAAGGGTACGTTCATCAGCATGGCCGTCCAAAACAGGGAGACGGTCTACCTGTCTGATGTAGCGGGATGCCGGGTCCCTCTGATGCCGTTCAGGACGGGGGATGTCCGGTCCCTCCTGGCTGTTCCGATGTTCTACGAGGCGAATTTCACCGGACTCTTCGTGCTCCTTTCAGATAAGAGGGGTTTCCTCGATACTTTTCAGATCGATCTTCTGAAGGTGATGTGCAACCACGCATCGACGTCGATCGCCAATGCGAAGCTCCACTCCGAGATCGAGAAGATGGCGACCACGGATGGTCTCACCGGGCTTCTTAACCACAGGCTTTTCCAGGAAAAACTGACCGGTGAGTTTAAGAGACTCAACCGGCTGTCGGATCCGCTTTCCCTTCTCCTCGCCGATATCGACCATTTCAAGAAGGTCAATGATACCTATGGTCATCCCGCCGGGGATCTTGTACTCAAGGGGGTCTCGGCTGTGATAAGGGAGACGATACGTGACATAGACATACCCGCCAGGTACGGAGGCGAGGAATTCGCCGTCATCCTTCCGGGGACTGATGCTGAGGGAGCGCAGAAGATAGCCGAGAGACTGCGCAGGGCGGTCATGGCAAAGACCTTTACTGCCGACGGTAAGTCTCTCAAGGTCACGGTCAGTATAGGGATCGCGACGTCACCGGAAGATGCGGAGAGCAAGGAAGGACTTATCGAAAAGGCGGACCAGGCACTGTATTATGCAAAACACAACGGACGGAACATGGCCGTCGTCTGGACAGAGACAGCCCGGGGATAATTTCCCCTGGAATATAAATGCTTTACAGTAAACATGAAAAAGTAATAGCTAACCGCAGAGACACAGAGGCCGCAGAGAGTGTAAATTATACATCTCTGTTGAGAGGGCGGAAATATTTAAACGCCGATATGAGTTTTTTTTGTTTTCCGGCCTCTCACCGAAAAACGAAATTAAAGGAACCTCTGCAAACTCTGCGTCTCGGCGGTGAAGATATTTCGGTTCCGGCTTTGCCGGGGGGCCTTACTGTATGGATTATTTTATAAGCGAGGTCGGGGAAGAAGAAGTAAAGAGAGAGCGCGCCAGGGCTCGGGAACTGAGAAAATCGCAGTGGTGGAAGAGAAAGCGCTCTGAGGGCATCTGCTATTTCTGCAAACGGAGATTCCACCCGAAAGAGCTTACCATGGACCATATCGTCCCTCTGATCAGGGGCGGGAAGTCGACTAAGGGCAATGTTGTGCCGGCATGCAAGGAGTGCAACAACAAGAAGAAACATATGCTTCCCATAGAATGGGAGGAATATGTCGATAGCCTGGCCGCTAAAGACGAGCAGGGCTGAATATTGCAAACTAAGGAGGAAGTGTTATGGATTTTTTGGAGAAAATCAGCAGGGATTTGACGGAGGCGATGAAAAGTCACGGGGAAGACCGGGAATTAGTGATATCAGTTGTCAGAATGATTAAATCCGCTGTCAAGAATGCAGAAATAGCCTTGCGGGGCGGCGGCAGGAGTCTGAGCGATGAAGATATTGTCGGTGTGCTCTCGACCATGGTCAAACAGCGAAGGGAGTCTGCAGAGCAATACCTGAACGCAAACCGGAAAGACCTTGCCGACAAGGAAAACAGGGAGGTAGAGATAATTCAGAGGTACCTGCCAAGACAACTGACGAAGGAGGAACTTGACGCCGTAATAAGGTCGGCGATCGAGGAGACCGGGGTTGCCAGCGCGAAGGAAACAGGCAGGCTGATGAAGGTCCTTATGCCTCAGGTTAAGGGAAAGGCCGACGGCAAGGTCGTCAACCAGCGTGTGAAAGAAATACTGGAATCAATGTGATAAGAAGCCGGCTTTACCCACGGATGAACGCACGTCTTTTCCTTCCGGGAAACTTCACCTATCGGGTGATCGATTAAAACGCTTCAAAGTTTCGGGGAATCTGTGTGTCCATCAGTGTTGATCCGCGGCGAAAATGTTTTTTTAAGCTCTAATCAAGCTCAGTCTCGTCCCTGAGGTCTTCGTAGAACTTCCTCAGGTCGGGCAGTTTTTCGGCCGCCATCGCTTTCATGCCGCTTCTGGGGTGCTCATTCAGTATGCCCGTGATCATATATGGAATGTGATATCCCCATTCTACCTCAGCCTTGAGCGGGATAAGCATATCCTGCACGACCTCAAAAACCGGCCTGATGTCAAATTTCGGGTTCTTGAGGAAGGCGAGCAGCAATTCGAGCGGACAGTTTCCAGCCCCTCTTCCCATCCCGTAAAGGGTGGCGTCTATCCTGTTGACCCCGGCGATGATCGCTTCTATGGTGTTGGCAAATGCCAGCTGCTGGTTGTTATGGGCGTGAATGCCGAGTTCCTTCCCCGGCAGGGCTTCGAAATATTTCCTGGCGAGGGAGTGGATCTGCTCTGAATACATGGCGCCGAAACTGTCAACGATGTAGACGGCCGGCACCTGGCTCTTTGACAGGTCATTCAGGGCCTCGTCCAGGTCTCTTTCCAGAACCTTGGATACTGCCATGAGATTGATTGTTGTCTCATACCCCTTATCGAGGCAGTCATGAACGAGACTTATCGCCTTGTCCACCTCTTTTACATAGCAGGCCACCCTGATCATGTCCAGAACGCTGTCGCGCTTGGGAGGGATGTCGTCGGGATCTATGCGCCCAACGTCCGCCATTGCAGACAGCTTAAGGCTCCCGTCGCCGTCACCTACGATTCTCTTGAGATCTTCTTCGGCACAGAATTTCCAGTCGCCGTTTTCCTGGCGGGAGAAATATTTCTCCGAAGATTTGTACCCGATCTCCATGTAGTCGACACCAGCCCTCGAAAGAGCGATGAAGACTTTCTTTACAAACTCGTCGCTGAACTGCCACTGATTAATTAGACCGCCGTCTCGAACGGTACAATCCAGGACTTTTATCTGTGGACGAAACATTGACGCTACCTCCGGGATTCATTTCCTTTCACATCGGAAGATGGAAAGGGAGATGATATTATAGCTTAGTCGGCCGCCGTCTGTGAAGTCTGCCTAAGGACGGAAAGCCCCTCTTCTACTTTTCTTACGAACCCGCGGGAAAGTTCGGTTATAGCCGGCCAGTCTTCCTTCTTTACGAGTTCGCGCTTTAATATGGCCGATCCGACGAGTATTCCGGCCGCCCTGGCCGAAACGTAGGCTGAGATGTTTTCCAGTGTCGCTCCTCCGCAGAGCATGTACTTTATGAACGGAAAGGGCCCCCTTATCGCCTTCAGAAAACCAAGTCCCCCTATTTCGACGAAGGGGAAAAGCTTTATGACGTCTGCTCCCGCCCTGTAGGCCCTGTATATCTCTGTAGGGGTGCAGGCCCCGGGAATGGATACGGCACCTTCCTTTTTGGAGAATTTTACTATGTCTTCGTCAAGATTGGGACTCACTATATACGAAGCGCCTGCTGCGAGAGCCTTTTTTGCATCGCCGACGGTCAGAACAGTGCCCGCGCCTACCGCGACATCTCCGGAGCCGCTGATCTCCTTTATTACCCCGGCCGCATCAGGCACGCTGAAGGTAATCTCAATAAGTTTTATCCCACCTTTTACGCAGGCGACGGCAGCCTTGTATGCCTCCTCGGGGGTATCGGTGCGGACTGCCACCGTCAATTGATGTCTTGCCATTAAGTCGATTACGTTCATGTCAAAGTATGCCCGCCTCTTATTTGAAGCATGTCTTAAATTTAGCGGTTGTCATCATTCCCGCAATCCCGAAACCCTTCGGGAGACGGGAATCCTTCTGTAAGTCCGCCGGAAAGATTCCCCGTGAGGGTCGGGAAACGACAGGCAAACGGCATAAATAAAGACTTTATACACAAGGTTTATTTAATCCGTGAACCCTCTTCCACATCTTTTTCGGGGACCAGTATGACCGGTACCCCCTCCGAGGAGGTAGCGGCGAGAAGCATGCCGTTTGATTCAACGCCCATCAGCTTCGCCGGCTGAAGGTTCGCAACCACTACTATCTTTTTGCCGATGAGTTCTTCCGGGGAGTATGTTTTACCTATGCCGGCCACGATCTGTCTCTGTTCCCCGGTGTCGACCTGCATCTTTATCAGTTTTTCAGACTTCTTCACTCTTTCGGCGCTGATTACCTTGCCGATCTTCAGCTGGACTTTCATGAAGTCCTGGATGGAGATGACGTTCTCCTCCGCAGCCTGTTGAACAATGGACTTCTCAGGCCCGGCTTTTTCTTCCTTATTTTTTTCGATCCTCGGGAATAGCTGCTCACCTTTTGAGACCTTTATCTCATAGCCCGGCTGCCACTCCCACGTGAAAATGTCGGGGTACTTTTGGCCGACAGACCGGGAGCGATTTTCAGAGGTCTCATCAAGTATAGTCTTTTTACAGCCCAACTGCTTCCATATCTTCTCAGCTGTTTCCGGCATGAACGGGGAAAGAAAACTTGCGCTAAGGCGAAGAGCGTTCCACAGGCTGAATATAACCGTTTCAAGCCATTCCGGATTTGTTTTTACCAGCTTCCATGGTTCCTGCGTTGCTATAAAGTTGTTGGCGGCGCTGATGATCTCCCAGATATAATCAAGAATTATATTGAAGCGAAGGTGAGACCAATATGGGTAATTATCTTCGTCAATGATATGGCCTGTCTCAGCAATACATACCCGGGCAAGATCATTTGTGGCGTTAGTACTTGTACCGGCAGGCAACGGAATTTTGCCCGCGTAATATTTTTCGGCCATCGTAAGAAACCTGCTCAGCAGATTGCCGAGATCGTTGGCAAGGTCGGTGTTTATCCGGTTGACCAGGGCCTCTTCCGAGAAATCTCCGTCGTGGCCGAAGGGTACTTCCCTGAAGAGAAAGTATCTGAAGGCATCCGCACCATAGCGGGCGATGATCGCATTCGGGTCTACGACGTTGCCTATGGACTTCGACATCTTTTTCCCCTCGATCGTCCACCAGCCGTGTGCGAAGATATTCTTAGGCAGGGGGAGGTTAAGCGCCATCAGCATTGCTGACCAGTAAACTGCGTGAGTGGTGAGTATATCCTTCCCCACCAGGTGATGTTCAGCCGGCCACCAGAAGTCGCCTTCACCTGCATCTTCGGCATGGGGGGCGAGGTAGCGCGTCGCTGAAAAATAGTTCACGAGAGCGTCGAACCAGACATAGGTGACGAAGTTCTCGTCAAAGGGAAGGGGAATCCCCCAGGATAGCCTCTGTTTAGGCCTCGATATGCAGAGGTCGCCGAGGGTATTATTTCTGAGAAATCCGAGGACTTCGTTCTTGCGCGTTTCCGGAAGGATATAGGGATCGTTTTCTTTCTCTTTTTCTTCTATGTAATCGATCAATCTCTGCTGATATTTTGACATAAGGAAGAAATAGTTCTCTTCCCGTATCTGCTCGACGGGCCGGCCGCAGTCCGGACAGTTGCCTTCAACGAGGTCCTTTTCGGTCCAGAACCGTTCGTCAGGCGTGCAATACCAACCCGCGTACTCCCTTTTTTCGATCTCGCCCCTGTCCCACAACATCTGAAGAAGCCCCTGGACGGTCTTGATATGCGCTTCGTCGGTGGTACGGATAAAAGCGTCGTTCGATATGTTCAGGCCGGTCCAGAGATTTCTGAAATTGTCCACCATCAAATCGGCATGCTCTTTCGGCGCCCTGCCTTTTTCTTTCGCCGCCTTTTCGACTTTTTGACCGTGTTCATCCGTTCCGGTGAGGAAAAACACGTTGCGACCCAGCAGCCGGTTGTGCCGGGCCAGAATGTCTGCCGCTATGGTGGTATAGGCGTGTCCTATATGCGGGATGTCGTTTACGTAATATATAGGGGTGGTTACATAGAATTTTTTATTCATTTTTATTGACTTTCTTCCTGTATCTCCTTCTTCTTTTTCTGCCTTTCTTTTGTGCCTGCGGTTCCTGGGGTGTCTCGTCAACAGCAGTTTGAGGCGCAGGCGCCTCTGCCGTTCCGCCGACCGCAGCCGGAACAACGCCGATTTCTTTGACAGATACCTCCGGCGTTTCCTGTTCGGGTCTCTTTTTTGCCTCGCGCCGCCAGTTGTCCGCTCCTTCCGTGTACTCATAACCGAGACAGCACATCAGTCTGCCGCAGATGCCCGAGAGCTTGCCGGTGTTTAGAGTAAGGTCCTGCTGCTTCGCCATTTTTATCGAAATCGGCTCGAAAGAGGTGAGAAAGAGCCTGCAGCAGAGTTCCTTGCCGCAGAGGCCGAGACCGCCCACGAGCTTGGCCTTGTCGCGCACCCCGATCTGGCGCATCTCAATCCTTGTCTTGAACTTCGCCGCAAGATCTTTGACAAGCTCCCTGAAATCTATCCGTCCGTCCGCCGTGAAATAGAATATTATCCTCTTCCTGTCCAGAGTGACTTCGGAGCAGACAAGCTTCATTGGAAGCCCCCTCGCCATGATCCGTTCGAGGCAGAAATTCCTTGCCTCGGTCTCGAACGTCTCATTCTCCTCTTTCTGCCTGAAATCATCTTCGCCCGCGATACGGAGCACTTTTTTCAGTTCACGCGCCGGCTGTTCGATCTCCCTGGGGCCGACTACCACTGTCCCTATGCTGAGCCCGAATTCCGATTCTACTATGACCCGGTCTCCCCGATGGATGTCAAAACCATTCGACTCGAAATCATATATCTTGCCGCAGCTTTTAAATCGTATTCCTATCACACCCGGCATTTCAACGAGCAAGTTCCTTTCTCAACAATGAAGAAGTGTAATTCCATGTCACAGACTTGTTAAGGTTGAACATGAGCTGGTTCTTTACACGAACCACCTCATTATGTATACCTATTATAACTTTTAGGTCGGTATATGTGCTTAACTTCTCCACCTCCTCCTGCAGGTCGACGTTCAGCAGCAGAGAAGGTTTGGCTGTAACCTTCAATACTGCCATATCTCTGAGTAAAGTCAGCATCTGTCCAAACCATCGCTCCATGTCGTCCCGCGAGGCCCAGGCGTCTTTTTCGCCGTCAATCATACTCCTCAAAAGATTGAGGAACCATGTCCTTTCCTCAAGCAGGCCTGCAGAAAGCGCGATTCCGGGCCTGCCCATTGAAAGTCTCGCGCTGAGTTCGCGCTGTTCTCCGCCGATTTTTCCCTCCAGCACCCTTATGCAGGATTCCAGTGAAAGTGGGGAAAAATTGATCCTTGCACACCTCGAACGGATCGTGCCGGGAAGGAGTTCCGGCCGGGAGGATACGAGGATGATCATGCTTTCTCCCGGCGGTTCTTCCAGGGTTTTAAGGAAGGCGTTTGCCGCAGATATGTTCATTGTGTCGGCGTCGTCGACAATCACCGCCTTTCTTCTCCCCTCGAAGGGCTTCAACGAGAGGGCATCGTCTATCATTCGTATCTCATCTATCCTTATCTGCCTTTCCTCCGGTGATATAACGAGAAGGTCGGGATGGACGCCAGCATCCATCTTCAGGCATGATTCACATTCATCGCATGCATCAGTGGAAGTCAGGTGTGGGGACGTCTGCAGGCAATTCAGCGCCTTTGCAAAGTTCAGTGCGGTGGTCTTCTTGCCGACGCCGGACTCGCCGCAGAAAAGGTATGAGCCGGCGAGTCTATGCCGCTCGATGCTTCCGCGGAGCATGGCAATTGCCCTCTCCTGGCCTACGATCTGCTTGAGTGACATGGTCCCTCTTGATGTCCTATATTTTCAAACATCGCCGACCGGGCTGCGTTTCTCCAGAAAGTCATCTATTATGGCTGCGACGGCTTTTTGCACGGTCTCTGCCGGCGCCGAACAATCCACCATTCTTATCCTCTCCGGCGACTGCGCCGCGATATGGATAAACCCTGACCTTACCCTTTCATGGAAAGAGATGTCCTCGCGTTCAATTCGGTCGTCTTTATTAATCTCCCTGTTTCTCCTCAGGCCGGTCTCTGCTTCTATATCGAGCAGGATGGTGATATCAGGGCGCAGCCTTTGTGTGGAGATCAGGTCGAGGGAGTCTATCAGTTTAAGGTCTATTCCCCTGCCGTATCCCTGATAGGCCATTGTCGAATCGCTGAACCTGTCTGTAACCACGACATCGCCTCTTTCGAGGGCCGGCATGATTACCCTCCTTATGTGCTGAACGCGTGAGGCATTATAAAGGAGAAGTTCAGTCACCGGGTCCATATCAGCGTTTTCGGGAGAAAGGAGCAACTCCCTGATCTTCAGCCCTATGGCGGTGCCGCCAGGCTCCTCTGTCTGAGTAACGCGCAGCCCCTTTGCCCTCATATGTTCCGCGATTAATTTCGCCTGTGTGGTCTTGCCTGTTCCCTCTATGCCTTCAAGGGATATGAAAGTTCCCTTCACGCCAGTTCCTCCTTCAGCCTCATAAGTAATTGAAACACCTTCAGGGTCTCATCGACGGTCCGTGATCCTGTGCCGCAGGACGGCGTGAGGAGTATGTTCGACAGCAGGAGCGACTGGGGTATCGTGCGGGAAAGATCTTCCATCCCCTTGTCGAAGCGTGCCCTGACCGTCTCAGGCGTCTCGTTTCTTACAGCATCTGACGTCGGTATGATTCCCCATGCAAGACGGCCGTCCCTTTCCAGAAAATCGGTGAATTCCACCGGGTAGAGCGAGATTGTGTCGGCGTAGTCATAGGCGTCAAAGTTGATAATGTCGGCTCCGCTTCTGATTACGAGAGGCCAGTCGGCATTGCCGCAGCAGTGAATG
>JBJKPE010000196.1:0-9516 GCA_046706685.1 Thermodesulfovibrionales bacterium
GTGGTTCCGGGGTACGTTGTCGACTCAAGCACTATCAACTGGTCTCTCTTCAAGTATTGGGCGATGGTTTTTGTAGTTTCAAAGACGTACGTCATGTTGGGTTCACGGTTTACATTAAGAGGTGTGGGAACACAGATGACAATGCAATCCGTTTCCGACAAGCGACTGAAGTCGTTTGTCGGAGTGAACTGCGGGGCGTAAGGCGCAAAAAGCGATAGATCGATATGCTCGATATAACTCCTTCCGCGCCTCAGCGAATCCACCTTTTCTTCATCGACATCAAACCCGTTCACATGGAAGCCCGCTTTGCAGAACTCAATTACAAGGGGCAGCCCGACATAACCGAGGCCGATGACACCTATGCGGGCTTTCCTTGACCCGATCTTCTCAAGTAGTTCCATGTTCACTCCTTAGTGGAAAATTTAAAAGAAGCGATGAGCGTTTTACTCATTGCCCCTGACTCTTTGCTTGGCGCCGTAATACGTTTCATACCACTCGACGAATTTCCCGATTCCCTCTTGCAGCGGGGTGGATGGCTTGAAACCCACATCCCTGATAAGATCGTCCACGTCTGCATAGGTGGCGGGCACATCGCCAGGCTGGATCGGAAGGAGGTTCTTTCGGGCCTTCCTGCCCAGACAGGATTCCAGGGTCTCGATGAACGCAAGCAGTTCGACGGGATTATTGTTGCCGATATTGTAGAGTCTATAGGGCGCGTAGCTCGTCGCAGTATCGGGATGGAGGCCGCTCCACAGCGGGTCCGGCGCCGGGGTCTTCTCCATCACCCTCACCACTCCCTCGATGATATCGTCGATATAGGTAAAATCCCTCTGCATCTTTCCGTAATTGAAGACCTCGATCGGTTTGTCCTCAAGAATCGCCCTGGTGAAGAGAAAGAGGGCCATATCCGGACGTCCCCACGGGCCGTACACAGTGAAGAAACGCAGCCCAGTGCATGGCAGGTTGTACAGGCTCGAATATGTGTGGGCCATAAGCTCATTGGCTTTTTTCGTCGCCGCGTAAAGTGATACCGGATGGTCTACATTATGATGCACGGAAAAGGGCATTTTTGTATTTGCGCCATACACGGAACTCGAAGATGCGAATACCAGGTGCTTTACTCCGTTATGCCTGCAGCCTTCGAGGATATTGAGAAAGCCGCTGACGTTGCTGTCGATATAGGAGTGAGGGTTTTTCAGGGAGTATCTTACCCCGGCCTGGGCGGCGAGATTAACAACCATGTCGAATTTTTCTTCGGCAAAAAGTCTCGCCATGCCGTCCCTGTCGGCAAGATCTATTCTGACCGGCTTGAAATTCCGGTCCATTGTAAAATGTTTGATCCTGTCGATCTTCAGATTGACATCGTAATAATCATTCAGATTGTCGAGCCCCACAACTTCATCTCCCCGTTGAAGCAGCCTCTGCGACAAGTGAAACCCGATAAACCCAGCCGCGCCTGTAATGAGGATCTTGCTCATGGATTCAATGTTCTCTGCTCAATATTCGAAAGTTCCAGTTTCATCTTGCACCTCTTTCAGTCTTAATTACCGCCAAATGCTTGAAGCCCTCTATGAGAGTTCAATATCCGTGCTTTTTCCCTTTTCTCAATCTCTTGAACGCGTCCGATCTTCATATCCACCCTTCAAACTTTGATCTTTGACTTCCTCATTTTCTTTTCTCAGGATTTCTATCTCTCTCTTGAGGCTCTCGAATTCATCAAGTTTTCTCTGCAGGAAGTTGTACGTCTGGGCTACCTTTGTACTTACCCCTTTCGGAGTTACGATGTACATGTACCCTATCTTATTTTTAGAGTTTTTGAAACGCTTCGCCTTTATATGCCCCTGCTTGAGAAGGGAGTTAACAATATAGTTCACCCTCCCCAGGCTCAGGCCCATCTTCCTGGACAGTTCTCTCTGAGAAAGAGTTCCGTCTTTAGCCAGTTCACGAAGCGTCTTAAAATGGGATTCATCCATGTTGGACAAACTCAAAAAGCTCAGGTGTTGGAAAGTTCAGGGTCCAGCTTCTTTGGCCTTCCGACTCTGAACACCGCGCTTTGAAACCTGGGTCTGATTTTGGACGGACTACCGTCGTTCCCAGGCGTATTGCAGGACCGGCGGAGAGTGATGATTACAGCGTTCACGCACTGAACTAATATAAAACTATCGATTGCCAACCGTCAAGAACTAAAGATTCAGAAAAAAGAACAATTGGTTGCAGCCGAGAAGTCCGCCTGTCTCCAAGTCATCGGAACTGGGAAACTTACGACAGGACAGAGGCTCCTCCCTCATTCCCACTCCACAATGTGGGTCATAACGCGTGGGTTACTCCTTCTTTATCGAGAATGTCTCAATCTCGACCCTGCAGAACAGGGCCTCCAGCAGAATTACTACCCTCTCACGGCCCGAAAGATTTCTTTCAAAAATGCCGTAAAAATCCTTGAACGGCCCTTCCTTTATGAGGACCCTGTCGCCTGTTTCGAAATTTTCGGTCTCCGGTTTTACTATGCCGTCCTCCATCCTGTCCCTTATGGCGTCTATCATGTCAACAGGTACTATAAGCGGATGTTCCTTGCCGATGACATATCTCACACCCCGCGTATATCTGATCATATGACTGTGCGTGCCGGGATCAAAGAAAGCAAAGATGTAACAGGGGAAAAGCTGCTCTATGGCTTCGGTATATTTCTTCCTTACGTACTTCCTGATCCTTATCTTCGGGTTGAACGTCTCTATCCCGGCGTTGCTCAGAAGCCTGGTCGCAGAGTCTTCAGCCCCTGGCTTGGTGTAGATCACATACCAGTGCATCCTCCCCGCTCCCTCAGTCTTATCCATGCTTTAACTCCTTATATCCATAATTCAGTCTATGACTATCTCCCTGTCCGCCAGCACCGCCTCAGGGTTTTCGATGAATATCCTCCTGATCCTCTTCCGGTCCATTACGTGCGACAGGAGCTTGCAGGCTTCCGAAAGCACCGGCCTCCTGTAGCCGGCGCCGTGGGCATCGGTCGCCACGAAATCGACGAGCCCCTTCTTCACAAGCGCCTGCGAAAGTCCCTTTATCTTCCTGCCGAATTCTCCGGTAATGCTCATCGCCGTAACCTGGATCAGTGCGCCGGCCTCCCTCAGCCCGTCCATCTTCCGGGGGGCCGTAAGAAAACTGTAGTTGCGCTCGGGATGTGTGATAATCGGTACGAAGCCGCAGGCCCGCGCCGCCTGCATGAGGTTGTCGAGGTTGGGCGGTACGATCTCCGGGAGCTCCAGCAGAAAATACCTCGAACCATTTATTGTAGGTATTTCTCCTTTCCTCATCCCCTCCAGCAGCTCGTATGTCAGCTTCACGTCAGCCCCTTCTACCACTTCAACCGGGACCGCCCCCTCTTTCAGCCTCCCGCGCAGGGAAGAAATTGCCCGCTTTATCTCGTCGAAGCCGGGCCTCCCCCCATAGAGGAAATGAGGGCTCGCGACAATAGTCCCTATGCCGTCCGCAGCAGCGACCTTAGCCATCTCGATACTCTCTTCTATTTCTGGAGGTCCATCATCGATCGCCGGCAGTATATGACAGTGTATATCTATCATTCTTAAGTTCCAAGTGTCAGGGTGACGACCAGGCAACTATTTTGAGACTGTAATATTCTATTTCATTCATTGTTAAGTTGTCAGCCTGCATTTTCCTCAACTGCTGCTTCAGCGGATCCTTCCATCCGTCACCGGATATCCGGACAGGACGCCGGGAAGACAGCTTATCGAGTCTGAAGCAGCATCTCCAGGTTTAACGGAGTGTTCCGTGAGGATTTCTGTCAATGATTTGAGGCACTGTCTTTTTTTAGATTGTCAATGATTAACTATATTTAATTTGACAAGCAGTTATTGCGCTGTTATATTAATTTCACGAATTCGAAGCATGCTTCAAAGTCAGTGAGGTAACCTCTAAAATAGCCGTCCGGACGAGGAAGACGGTCTTTCCGGAAAGAATGTCTTCCGTGGTCACCTGTCAATCACCTGTGCCTTATCTGCGTCTTTAGGGAGGTGCAAGGAGACGATAAGGCTTTCAGCGGGAAAAGGAAAACAAGAAAAACATTATAACTTTCAGATTCCATCTGAAGGGGAGGAAAAATGAAGAAAAGTTTCGGTTTCCTTATCGTTTTAGCTTTAATTCTGATGGGCAGCAGCGCTTATGCCGCAACAGGCAGCCAGCTCATTTCGCAATATGGTTGTCTTGGGTGTCACAATCCCATACCTACAGCATCGACAAATGCAGGCGAGGTGACTCTGATCACCAATGGAATTAATAACATCTCGGCCATGTCATTTCTTAAGACTCAACTTACATCCGCCGACATCCAGGCCATAGCCGATTACCTCGTGCCGCCGGCGACGGCTGCCTGCACATCTTACACCTATACATTGGGAGCCTGCCAGCCTAACGGGACAGCTCCTGTGGTCAGCTATACAGGAGTCCCTGCAGGCTGTTCCGGCGGAGCAACGCCTGCAACAACGCAGCCCTGCACATATACGCCACCGATCTGCAGCTCATTCAGTTATTCTGCCTGGGGAGCTTGTCAGTCGAACGGCACTCAGTCAAGGACCGTCATTTCCGGTTCCCCTGCAGGTTGCACAGGCGGATCCCCAGTCCTGACACAGTCCTGCACCTATACGCCGCCCACTCCCGGCACATGCTCCTACACATATTCGAGCTGGGGCACCTGCCAGTCCGACAGCACTCAGTCAAGGACCGTCGTTTCCAGCTCCCCCGCAGGGTGTACGGGTACCCCCGTCCTGACGCAGTCCTGCACCTATACGCCGCCCACTCCCGGCACATGCACTTACACCTATTCCAGCTGGGGCGCCTGCCAGTCAGACAGCACTCAGTCAAGGACCGTCGTTTCCAGTTCCCCCGCAGGGTGTACGGGTACCCCGGTTCTGTCGCAGTCCTGCACCTATACGCCGCCGCCTTCGGCTCAGGATATCCTGCCTGTCCCAACAGGCGCTCAGCGCTTCGTCTATGAGCCGGTGGATTCCCCCGTTTTAAGCTCCGATCCGGCCCAGGCGGAGCCCATTGGCATCGGCCCCGCTGCAACCGGTGGAGATACTCTGGCTATCCGTGTCAAGGCCGACTTCGATGGTCCCGTCAATGTTTCGCTCGGGATATACGCTCCTTCTATAGATGATGTGAATGTATACTTCATGGCCCCACAAGATTTCCTGCAGCCTGTCTCAAATGGGATCATCGAGTCCGAAACCCAGAGTTCATCGATAAGTAACGCCAGCTCTTATGATTCAGAGGACGGAGGATCCGAATCAGGAGACGGCTCGGAAAACCACGGGTCAGTGGGGATAAACCATACCGCCCTCGATAATTTTATCCTCTGGAAGACCGGCATAACATCGCTTGACCAGAACATCGGAACACTGTCTACGTCGGACCTGCCGGCCGGTGTCTATACTCTCATCTTTACCGTCAGGCCCTCCCAGAGCGGCGATTCCGGCAGCAAAAACTACTACCGCTGGACAACATATTTCTTAGTGAAGTAGCTACACATCCTTAAGAGAAGCAGAGGCACGTAAGTGCCTCTGCTTCTTTCCAGAGCCGTCCGCCATTCCGCCTGTTGACTTGCGGTCCTCTCAATGGCTATCTTAAAAATGATGAAACTAATACTCTTCGACATCGACGGCACGCTTATCGACTCCGGCGGAGCAGGGTCAAGGTCGCTCGGCCTGGCCTTTAAAAAAATGTTCGGCGTCGATAATGCATTCCAGGGCATAGAGATGGCGGGCAAGACCGACCCCCAGATAGTGAGGGAGGCATTCCTGCTGTACGGCATTGACAGTTCCGACGGCGTCATGCCGGCCTTTTTTGAAACTTATACCGGATTTCTTAAAGATTGCGTGCAGAATGCCGAGGGCCATGTCAAACCCGGCATCGGAAAAATACTGGCTTGTCTGGCATCTCAAGAGGGTCTTGTTCTCGGTCTTCTTACGGGGAACATCGAAAAGGGCGCCAGGATAAAACTGGAACGATACGGTTTGAATTCATATTTCAGGACCGGCGCATTCGGGAGCGATTCGGAAGACAGAAATGAATTGTTGCCGGTGGCAACAGCAAAGCTTTACAGGGAAATCGCCGTTAGGGTGGACTACCGTGATTGCGTCGTCATCGGGGACACGCCGAGAGACGTAGATTGTTCGAAGCCTTACGGGGCGCTGGCGATCGGCGTTGCAACGGGTCCCTATTCTGCCGAAGCCCTGGCAGATGCCGGGGCCGATGTGGTTTTTGCCGACCTTTCCGATACTGCCAGGCTCATTTCGCTCATAGGTGAACCCGGCTACGATCCCCCCCGGACGCGGCCTTCGGCATGTGTTTCATGATTTTTTCCATTTCTGCTTAGGTCTCACTTTCAGGTGCGTCCGATAAGGAGGATATGATGGGTACAATTCTCGACGGCAAGAAACTTGCAGAGGAAATACGATCCGAAGTCAAAAAGGAAGTGGAAACATTGAACGGCATCGGGGTCGACGTGGGGCTCGCCATCCTGCTGGTGGGAGAAAACCCCGCGTCTCTTCAGTATTTCCAGGCGACGCTCAAGACATGCCACGGTGTGGGAGTGACGGCTTATGAATTCCGGCTGCCGGACACGGTCAGCGCAAACGACATACTGAACGTTGTGCATTCCATTAATATAGACGAGCGGATCCACGGGCTGCTGGTACTTATGCCACTGCCCGGGCGGATCAACGCCAGGCGGATCGTAAATTCCATTGTACCGGAAAAGGACATCGACGGTCTCGGGGCCATCTCCGTCGGCAGGCTCGCAGCTGACGAATCAACCTTCCAGCTGTTCCGCCGCGGACGCGAGGACGTCCTGCAACAGTTCAGGTTTATGCCTTCCGTATGGAGTTTCCTGCCGTGTACGCCCTTCGGGGTCATCAGGCTCCTCGAACATCACAATGTCACCATTAAAGGCAAACACGTGGTCATCATCGGCAAAAGTCTGGCAGTCGGCAAGCCGCTCTCTCTCATGTTCCTGGCAAAGGAAGCCACTGTGACCGTCTGCCACAGGGAAACACAGAACCTGGGCAGGATTACAAGGCAGGCCGATATACTCTGCTCGGCAACCGGACGGACAGGGCTGATAAAAGCCGGGATGGTAAAGCAGGGAGCAGTCGTCGTTGATATCGGGATAAATGTTCTCGAAGACGGCAGGATTACAGGAGATGTGGATTTCAAATCGATATCCAAAAAGACTTCAATGATCACGCCCGTACCGGGCGGAGTGGGGCCTGTCACCATCGCCATGCTGCTTGAAAATACGGTGCGCTCCGCGCAGAGAAACGAGCTCTTCAAGAGCCCGCTGCTTATATAGTTGCAAGACTTACCGCAAGCCTTGACTCATGGAACGCTTTAATCTTACCACTGATTTCGAACCACGGGGCGACCAGCCCCGGGCAATCGAAAAACTCACGGGTAACCTGAGGAGAGGCGTCAAAGGTCAAGTCCTCCTCGGTGTAACGGGATCGGGCAAGACGTTTACTGTAGCCAACGTGATCGCCAACGTAAATCGCCCCACCTTGATCATAGCCCACAACAAGACACTTGCCGCGCAGCTTTACGGCGAATTCAGGGAACTTTTTCCGGAAAACGCTGTGGAATTCTTTGTCAGTTACTATGACTACTACCAGCCTGAGGCATATATACCGACCACTGACACATACATAGAAAAAGACGCCATGATCAATGACGACATCGACAGGATGAGGCACTCCGCCACGCGTGCGGTCCTTGAGCGGAGGGATGTCATAGTCGTGGCGTCCGTTTCCTGCATTTACGGCATAGGCTCTCCGCAGGATTACATGGACATGCATTTATCTATCGAAGAGGGCATGCAGATCGAACGCGATGATGTCCTTCACAGACTTGTGGAGATACAGTACGCAAGATCTGACCATGACTTCAAGCGGGGAAATTTCAGGGTAAGGGGCGATATCGTAGAGGTCTACCCTTCGTTCTCCCAGAACAAGGTCGTCAGAATCGAATTTTTCGGCGACACAATAGACTCGCTCAGCGAAGCTGACCCCCTCACCGGCAACAGGATCAGGAAGCTGGAAAGAATCGCCCTGTTCCCGAACAGCCACTGGATCACGCCCAGGGACAGGCTCGATTCGGCGTTGCTGGGCATGGAAAAAGAGATGAAAGAGAGTGTCGAGGGTTTTCTGAGACAGGGCAAAATAATCGAAGCACGGAGGATCGAGGAAAGAACCAGGTTCGACATGGAGATGCTCAGGGAATTTAATTACTGCCACGGCATAGAGAATTACTCGCGCCATTTGAGCGGCAGGCTGCCGGGCGAGCCTCCCTATACTCTGATAGACTACTTTCCCGAAGACTTCCTTGTTGTCATAGACGAGTCCCACGCGACAGTCCCCCAGATCGGGGGGATGTATGAAGGGGACAGATCACGGAAGCAGACTCTGGTCAATTTCGGTTTCAGACTTCCGTCTGCGCTCGACAACAGACCCCTTAAGTTTGATGAATTTGAGCAGCGGGTTCATCAGTCCGTATACGTCTCGGCCACCCCCGCACGGTACGAAGTGGAAAAGTCGGGCGGGGAGGTAGTGGAGCAGATCATACGTCCCACCGGTCTTATAGATCCAAAGCCCTCGGTGCGGCCGGTCTCAGGCCAGGTTGACGATCTGTTCGCCGAAATCGGCAGAACCGTTGCGCGCGGCGAGCGGGTGCTGGTGACTACGCTTACCAAGAAAATGGCGGAGGACCTGACCGATTATTACCGCGAACTGGGTGTGAGGGCCAGGTATCTCCATTCCGGCATCGATACCATAGAACGGATAGAAATCATCAGAGACCTCCGGCTCGGCAAATTCGACGTGCTGGTAGGGGTCAATCTGCTGAGAGAGGGGCTTGACCTGCCCGAGGTCTCGCTTGTCGCGATCCTCGATGCGGACAAGGAGGGTTTCCTCCGTTCCGAGAGGTCTCTCATACAGACCACCGGCAGGGCTGCAAGAAACGTCAACGGAGAAGTAATATTCTATGCCGACGTTATAACCGGATCCCTTAAGAGGGCGCTGGATGAGACGAACAGACGGCGGCGGATCCAGGAGTCTTACAATCGAAAGATGAGGGTAACCCCTGAAACCATAAGAAGCAATATCAAGGATATCGCCGGGTCGATATACGAATCCGACTACTGGACCGTGCCCGTAGCTGCTGAGGAGGAAGCCGGGTACGCGCTGAACGACCAGACACTGAAAGAACTCGAAAATGAGATGAAGGAGGCGGCAAAACATCTCGATTTCGAGCGAGCAGCTGAAATACGGGACAGGATCAGGAAGATAAGGGAAAAAATGATCGAAGTCGGGCTGAAAACGTAACAGAAAAAGTCAGAAGTCAGAACAGAAAAGTCAGAAGCCAAAATGCAGAATGCAGAAGTTAAAACTCAAGTGACAGAACGAGAAGTAGAAGTCGTCATTCCCGAGGTAGTAATCGGGAATCCATTTGTCTTTA
>JBJKPE010000197.1:0-21868 GCA_046706685.1 Thermodesulfovibrionales bacterium
CCGCTATTTCCCCGATCGGGAATATCACCCCTGTTTCATTGTTTGCGAACATGATGGAAACCAGGGCAGTATCGTCGTCGACGGACTTCATGAGGAGATTCATATCGAGCTGCCCCCTGGAGTTTACGGGGAGGTAGGTGATCCTGTGTCCCTTTCTTCCCAGATGCTGGCAGAAGTTCAGGACGGCCGGGTGTTCGACGCGTGTAGTGATAACATGCCTTTTCCTGGGCAGGGACTCGACGGCGCTCATGATGGCCGTGTTGTCGCTTTCAGTGCCGCAGCTCGTAAATATTATCTCTTCAGGCTCGGCGTTGATCAGCGAAGCGACCCTCGCCCGCGCCTCTTCAATCCTCCGGTGGAGCTGCCCTCCGAAGGTATGCATGCTCGAAGGGTTGCCGTAGAAGTCGGTCAGGCAGGGCATCATCTCTTCCAGGATCTCGGGGGCAACCCGTGTGGTCGCGTTATTATCCAGATAGATGGTTTTCACTGGTATGCCTCCACTACGATATCGTCACTCACCAGCTCCCTGAGCTTTTCCTGTATGCCTTTGATTGTGACGTCGGCCATCATGCAGCCGGTGCACATGCCGCGAAGTGCTATAGTGACCTTGCTGCCCTCGATATCTATCAGTTCTGCATCGCCGTTGTCGGCCTGCAATCCCGGCCTTATCTCGTTTTCGATAATCTCCTGAATAAGGGCGATCTTGTGGAGGTTCGTCAACTTCTTGGGTTTCTCCGCTTTTACAGGAGGCTTCAACGACCAAAGATCAGTCAGTATAGCCTCGATGTTGGGTACGCATTCGCCGCAGCCGCCGCCGGCCTTCGTGAAATTGGTGACCTCATCGACGGTGGTGAGGTGGTTTTCCATCGCCACCTTGCGGATCTTCTCCTCTGTCACGTTGAAGCACTTGCAGACAAGATTTCCCTCCTCGTGTTCGGGAGGGGCCTCTCCTCTCAGATTCGCGACCGCCGCTTCGAGGGCCTCCCTTCCCATCACGGAACAGTGCATCTTCTGTTCGGGAAGGCCGCCGAGAAAGTCGGCGATGTCCTGGTTGGATACCTCCAGTGCCTCGTCGACGGTTTTTCCCTTGATAAGCTCGGTGAGGGCCGAGGAGCTTGCTATTGCGCTGGCGCACCCAAAGGTCTGGAACTTCGCATCGATGATCTTTCCCGTCTCCTTGTCGACCTTTAGATAAAGTTTAAGCGCGTCGCCGCAAACGATGCTTCCTACTTCTCCCACGGCGTCGGCGTCCTTGATTTCGCCCACGTTCTTGGGCTTCAGAAAGAAATCTTTAACTTTTTCGGTATATTCCCACATGCATTAATTCTTGCATAGTCCCTTAATGATGTCAAATAATGATGTCAAATCACCGAACGGCAGAAAAAATCCCGGAGGGTTTACAAAGCAGGTTCCATTCTGGTAAAGTACGCACGGTTTCTTTATCATTTCCAGGAGGGTCTTTGGGGATCAAACGAAGAAAGATAACCAACGTCTTTTTCCTATTCTATTTATATTTAGAACTTTATATTTCTTCGCAGCTCTTGACGGCCTGTCGTGCGGTGTATTCATGTGATGCCTTTTCAAATTGCCCCCACATTTTACTGAAGAATATCTACTTTTTCTCTTTCGACCGATATCAAGAATCCGGCAGGTGTCTGCTCCTCCGATATCGATCAGAGTCTTCATCAAGGATTGGGAAGAGAATGAGCCTCTTTTCGCCATGCGTAAGCATGGAGATTACAGCGGTGGCGAATTAATGTGGCGAATTTGTTTATCGAGAAACGAAGAAGATTAAAGACGCGGCGGGATGATCGGGTTTTCGTAAAGTGAAGAATGTCATCACGGTGTACGAGAAATAGGAGGGCATCGGAACTGCTATGAGAAGAACGTCCGAATGGCTAATCAAGATAACACTCTTAGGGTTTGCGGTGATTTGTACTGTGACCATAAATGTCTCGGCTGGATGGGCTGGCGTTACTGTTTCACCTTCGGCACTAAATATAGGTGCGTCAGATGGTTTTATAGTCAACTGGAGCGGCTATAGCGGTAATGTTTGGGTAAGTATTTACTACGACAACGGTAATCCTGCGTCACCCACTAAATTATGTGATGCGATCGGTAATCCAGGCGTTCTTGGCTCAAGTGGACACACCACATTAGATACGACACGTGCTTGCGGCAGCGGATGGGGGACAAGCTCAAGTTATCGGGTAGGAATACAATCGGTTTCGTTTCCTTACAATATATACTATTCGAATTATTTTTACGTATACCCAAAACCTGATCTGATTGCCGGAAGAGTATGGCTCTCAAGTGTCAGTACCCCAGGAACTGAGCTTATCAATCCAAAGGTAGGGGATCAGGTCTATATCAACTTCCAGTTCAGCGTCCAGAATGCAAACGTCTATGAACCGATCGCTATTAAAGGTAATGTTGACGGATCAAATTTGTTATATAATTCCTCGTATACACCGACAGTAAATACGGGGACGTATAATCCGTCTTCGCAGACTTTTTCAAATTATTGGACTGTTACCGCAGGGACCCACACGGTTAACTGGGCGCTGGACGACGGCAATCAGGTGCCTGAAACAAATGAGGGCAATAATTCCTTGTCACGCACTTATATTGTCCCTCAACAGTTTGATCTGGTTCATGGGCCTATCGATATACTCGATGACAAGGGCAATCCATCTCCGGGAAACGTTGGAGATACAGTATATTTCCAGCTTAATTACAGCGTTGACGGAACTGGGACGACTCCACCCTTTTCAGTTGCATGTACGCTTGATGGAGCTTCTTTTAAGACTTGGTCAAACATTACAGCGAATGGTGGGCAATCATATCAGTTGCTTACTCAGGGATACCTCGTAACTTCGGGTCCGCATACAGTTTCTTGTGACCTGGATTCGCAGAATCAACTTGCAGAATCGAATGAAACGAATAATAATTCAACGAATGGATGGACGGCTCATCTCATTAATCCGACTGTGAGCGTCTCGCCGGCCTCGGGCCCTGTGGGCACAACCTTCAGCGAACCGGGATCGGGATTTTCTCCAAACAGCACGGCAACTTTATACTTTAGCGGACCGGACGGACCGTCAACGTATTCTAACCAGACGACTGACGACAACGGATCTTTTTCACATTCATGGACGTGCGATGCCTGCCCTGTCGGTTCCTACTCATATTACGCAAAAGATGATTCAACAAACAATATCAGTAATACGGCATACTTCACAGTTTATGCGACAACAGCCAGCCCCACTTTTACCCCTCTTTACCGCCTTTATAATGCTTCCATAAAGGACCATTTCTACACGACCAGCGCTACGGAAAGAGATAATGCCGTAAGTAACAGTGGTTATACATATGAAGGGGTGGAAGGGTTCGTTTCGAGTACAAACTTTACGGGATCTGTTCCGTTGTATCGTCTTTACAGCCCATCCATCGACATGCACTACTATACGACGTCGGCTTCAGATAAGGATGATAAGGTTGCGGGGGGCTTTGTACTGGAAAACGTATATTACATATATCCCACAGAAGCCGAATGGACGACGCCGCTATATCACTCTGAGGATACTTTAAATACCGATAATTTTTACACCACCAGCAAGTATGAGTATGAGCATTCACTTATCAGTTGGGGTTTCACGGACAGAGGAATTGTTGGTTATATCGCGGCCAGCGTGGCTAATAATAGGCCGCAGGGGCGCTTCGAGGGCGTAGGCATGATTACCGGGAATCTGACTCTTCCCCCAATTACCGACCTTTCGCTGAGAGGTCTTGGTCCTCAACTCTCTTTCACTCGCTATTATGACTCATTCAGTCCTGGCACATCTCTCGGCAAAGGTTGGAGTTTCAACTATGACTCTTATATTCTGGGGGATGTCTCAGGTGTCCATGTCCATTGGGGCAATGGTCTGGAATCCCATTTTGACAGTTCTCTTCAACCGTACCCCGGAAATTTTGAAAAGATCGTCAAGATAGATGACGGAGTCAATTATGGATACGATGTAACTACCAAAGATCAGACCCTGTATGAATTCAGGCGTTTTACCCTTGATACACCAGGGCCAGATATTCTATTGATTTCCATTACGGACCGGCACGGAAATAGTCTGACACTAAGCCGGGATGCGAGCTACGGGTTCGTTATGAGCGCCACCGATGCTACGGGCAGGAAATTTGATTATGCTTATGCCCCGGTGACAATTACGGATGGAAGAACCGTGCAGCGCCTGACAAGTGTAACGGACGAGTCCCTTGCGAGGACAATTTATTTTACTTATGACAGCGAAGGCAACCTGGCCTCAATATCCGACGCGAGAAACGGTCTTTGGACGACCAGGTATAACTATAATTCCGATGGTCTTCTTGAGAGCATCACCTATCCCGAGGGCAACACTGTAAGTATGGCTTATGACGACAATCTACGTGTGTCGAATGAGACAATCGATGGCGCAACATATGCTTACACTTATAATCCCGCTGCCACTGTTGTAACGGGGCCTCAGGGCGCGATTACCTATACCCCGAAGGCTGACGATTCCTATAGGCTGGCCCAAATTCAATTTCCCGATACTGACAAGTCCACTATTGTGCCTACCTATGATACAGGCACAACAACGCTATACTTGCCGCAGAGCATAACGGATCGGGACGGAAACAGTACGAATTCCACTTACGATGCAAACGGCAACGTGCTTTCTGTCAAGAATGCCCTGAACGAGACTTATACTTACACTTACGATGATAAAAACAACCTTCGATCCGCAACAGACCCTCGTGGCAATACTACAACCTATAATTACGATTCCACTTTGACAGACTTGACAGGCGTTGTCAAACAGGCGAGCGGGACGACGGCTTATACCTATTACTCCAATGGGCTGGTCGAAACGTCGACCGACCCGGATGATCACACCATTTCTTACACATATGATCAGAACGGCAATCTTGCGTCAATCACCGACGGGCTGGGAAACTCAGTGACCTTTACTTACGACAGCGCCGGACGCATGACGTCAAAGACCGATCAGATGGGAAATAAGACAACATTTGCCTATGACAACAACGACAATCTGGCGTCCGTCTGCGATGCAAACGGCGGGTGCGCTACCTATACCTACGACAGGGACAACCGGCTGACGGAAGTCAAAGATCCGAGAGGGCAGACGACAGGCGGCGTTACATCCTATGGGTACAATCCCTCCAACCAGCTTATCTCACGGTCAGATCCGCTGGGCAATGCATACTCCTTTGCCTATAGCCAGGACGGAAAAGGGAACCTGAGCAGCGTGAGCGAGCCTAATGGAAATGTGATCAATTACACATATGATGCTCAAAACCGGCCTTACCAGATTCTCCTTGGGAGTACGCCCAAGGTCACATATAGTTATGACAACAACGGAAATCCACTGAGCGTGATAGATGAAAACGGTACCTCTTCGTTTAGTTATGACGCGCTTAATCGGATGACAAGCTACTACAACTCCTATGTCGGCAAATCTTTTTCTTCCGGTTATGATGCTTCGGGAAATATCAATCGGATTACTTATCCGGGGAGCAAGGTTGTCAGCTATGTATACGACGCCGATAACCGTCTGAAAACCGTTACTGACTGGCTCAACAGCGGCTCTACGACTTATACATACACAGGTAATCTTCTGACCAGTGTGACTAATCCCAACGGCACGAAGACGGACTATAGCTATGACTCAGACGACAGGCTGACGGGGCTTTCAAATAAGTTCTCAAATGGCACACCAATTGCGGAATATTCGTTGACTTTTAACACGGCGGGAGACCCCACGCAGCTAATCAAGAACGAGCCGGCGGTCCCAACTGTTACTCCAACCAACATCATTTCAACCTATGATGCCGCCAACAGACTTGCTACTGCTGGGGGAGTGCCTTATGCATTCGACAAGAAGGGAAATCTGACCACCGTAAATGGCACGCCCGTCTATTCCTTCGACTTTGCAAACCGCCTCACCAAGGCTACAATCGGAGGGCAGAACCTACAGTACAAATATGATGGTTTTGGCAACAGGATAGCCAGAACAGAAGGTGGATCGGAAACGAGATATGTCCTTGATCTTAATGGAGACATGAGCAACGTGCTCGCCGAAACTGATTCAGCAGGTAATATTACCAACTACTATGTTTACGGCCTGGGACCTGTCTCCAAAATAACGGCCGGTGGCCAAAGGTACACTTACCATTTCGACAACATAGGCAACACCGTTTCGATGACCGACGACAGCCAGAAGGTTGTCAACAAGTACGCCTATGATGAGTTCGGCAAGGCATTGTCGGTCAGTGAAACGACTCCCAATTCCTTCAGATATGTGGGCAAGTACGGCGTCATGGACGAAGGCAACGGCCTTCTCTACATGCGAGCGAGGTATTACGATGTTGAAAATGGAAGGTTCATAAGTAAAGACCCGCTTGGGTTTAATGGAGGGGATTTGAATTTGTATGAATATGTGGGCGGGAATCCGGTAACAAGCATTGATCCGACAGGGTTAAAGTGGGCACAGGTGTGGCATGCGTTTGATGTGTCCGTCGGACTTCTTAAAAGATCTATTGATCTTGTTGAATTAAATGCGCAGACGGATGGGATTAATTTTGTGACTGCCTTCAATGCCCAAAAAATAGCGTCCTTGTCATCCGCAGTTTCAAAAGTTTCAAAGGGGGTAGATTATATTAAATGGACATTGTTTTTCTATAAATGTGGCGACTGGGCAACGAGTCGAGCGGCCGGTCGATATTATGGAGTTGACATGAGTGATCATACAAGCATGGGAGAATGTTTGAAGGTGACTCCAGGTGTAAGTACAGCGATTGAATTTTTTGAAATGGAGAAAGAAGCGTGGAGATCTTTGAAGTACCTTACAAAATAAGTTTGGTACAAGAGGGGCATAGTGTGGCAACTTGGCTAGGCCACCGACAATTTTTGAATGGGACACATCCCCAAATTACAGGAGGTTTTTGAATTGTTCGCCGGTGAGACCAGCGTCTTTGATGATGGAGTTGAGGGTGTAAGGATTGATTCTATTATGGTTCGGAACGGTGATGCGGTGGACGCCGTCGGACATGCCGATGTGTTTGCCTTGTGTAACGATTCTGAATCCGACTTTCGAGAAGGCCCTAATCGCCCGCTCAGAGGAAACGTCGGTGAGGAGCAACTCAGGCGGGGACCTCTACTTCGTAGACAGTGGAGCCCTTCGTCTCCTCCTCGATCATCCGGAGATAGGTGCTGATGGCGTCTTTAATGTTTTCCATAGCCTCTTCAAGAGTGTCACCCTGGCTGTGGCAACCGGGAAGGGCAGGGCAATGGACATCGTACCCGTATTCGGTCTTGTTTATTACCACTGTGTATTTCATACTTGAATCTACCACATACATAGTTTTCTGTCAAAACAGGATGGGATTATGTTGAAAGCTAACGCTTTCAAGTCTTTGCTTCTAAGTGCTCTTATTCTTATATATGCTTCAGCTTCGTTCGGAGCGATGACAGTCAATTACACTTACGACAACCTGCACCGGCTCACACGCGTAGACCGTTCCGACGGCTCTTATACACAATATACGTATGATGAGGTTGGCAATCGACTTTCCAAAGTTACGACCGTTACAAGAACGCTGACCGTGGCTTCATCAAACCCAGACGCTGGCGTTGCGATAACGGTCAGCCCGAATGATAACGACAGTTCGGGTAGCGGCTCGACCCAGTTTCAGCGTACTTATAATGACAGCACGCAGGTTACGTTGACCGCCCAGGCAACTTCAAATGGGAACGACTTCCAGAAATGGCAGCGCAACGGGACCGACTATTCGACGAATCAGAGTATCTCTGTGGCAATGGACGCCGATTATACGCTTACGGCAGTTTACGTAACGCCCCCCCCTCAGGTCTACACCTTAACCGTCGCCTCATCTAATCCGGGCAGCGGAGTTTCGATAACGGCAAGCCCCAATGATAACAACGGGCAAGGGAGCGGCGTAACTCAGTTCGCGAGGGCATACAACATGGCAACTCCGGTCACACTGACAGCTTCCTCAACGGCGAACGGCAATATCTTCAACAATTGGACAGGATGCACAAGCGCTTCAGGTACAACATGCTATGTTACTCTGGATGGTAACAAGACGGTGACGGCAAGCTATGCGACGCCGGGTGTCTTATCTTTGACCCCGTCTGCCGGTCTTGCCTCTTCCGGCACAGAGGGAGGGCCTTTCAGCCCTTCGAGTAATACATACACGATTCAAAACACCGGCGGAAGCTCGATCACCTGGAGCGCATCTAAGGGTCAAAGCTGGGTAAGCCTGTCTGCTACAGGCGGAACCCTTGCGTCCGGTGCGAGTACGACGGTGATGGTGTCGATCAACAGCGGCGCCAACGGCCTTCCGGCGGGCAGCTATGGCGACACCGTGAGCTTCACGAACACGACTAACGGCAGCGGCAATACAACGCGGTCCGTAAGTCTGACTGTGAATCTACCGGGCACGCTGTCAGTGACTCCCTCGACGGGGCTTAGTTCGTCGGGGACACATGGAGGACCGTTCAGCCCGTCGAGTCAGGCGTATACGCTGCAGAACACGGGCGGGCAGTCTATCAACTGGGCTGCATCGAAGGGGCAGAACTGGGTGACCTTATCGCCGACAGGGGGGACGCTTGCGGCTGGTGCGAGCACGACCGTAACCGTCTCGATCAACAGCAACGCTGCCGGTCTTTCGTCGGGCAGCTACAGCGATACCGTGAGCTTCACTAATACGACAAACGGTAATGGCAATACGAGCAGATTGGTCAATCTGAACGTGAACGCATCAAAAGGGGCCTTTAAGCTTCCTGACACAGGTCAGACGACGTGCTATGACAATGCCGGAACTGGAATCTCGTGTGCTGGCACAGGGCAGGACGGGGAATATGACGTCAACCCCATGAGTTACACCGACAATGGCGACGGCACGGTGACCGACAACAACACAGGCCTTATGTGGCAGCAGCAGGACGACGGTAACACCTATAATTGGTATCAGGCTTCGGGTACGTATGACTCCACTTACAACCCTGCTTCGGAAGATGTCTGCGGATCACTTAGCCTGGGCGGATATACCGACTGGCGTCTGCCCGCCAAGAAAGAACTTATCAGTATCATCTACTACGGGATTCCTTTTACGGGCCCTCCGACATTTTCTATTGAGCCACAGGCGGTTTACTGGTCGTCAACTGCATACGCCATGGATCCGAGTTGGAAATGGTTTGTCGATTTTAGCAACGGCACCCTTAACTATGATAACAGCAGTTCCATGTATGTCCGGTGTGCGCGCGGCGGGCACTTTCCCGCAGAGAGCCTTACGGATGACGGCGACGGTACAGTGACCGATAATAACACAGGCCTCATGTGGCAGCAGGCCGACCCCGGCTCTATGGCCTGGGACCAGGCATTATCTTATTGCAATGGCCTGTCTCTGGGCGGACATACAGACTGGCGACTTCCGAATATCAGGGAGATTGAGTCTTTAAGCGCTGACACGATGGGTAATCCATCGATAGATACCGCTTTCTTCCCAAATGCCGTTGCCGCCAGCTACTGGTCCTCAACTACTTACACAAGCTCCCCGGGATACAAGTGGGGTGCATATTTTTACAATGGCGGCAGTTCCATCCTTTCGAATATGTGTAACTTCCTGTGTCAGCCCTTTTATGTCCGCTGTGTGCGAGGAAATGTGGTGGCAGTGAATGGCCAGTGCGGGAGCGCTGACAGCCAAGTGCTGACCTCGGAGCCTTCAGGTTCGGCGCTTTGTAGCAGTGGCACTGCGAGTTCAGAGAGCGGCAACGGTCATCCGTGGACATGGAGCTGTATCGGATTAAACGGCGGATCGACCGCCAGTTGTACGGCAAACATACAGACATGGCCGGTGACGCCCTCTGAGGGGACTGGAGGAAGCATCAGCCCCGGCACAGTGCAGACTGTCGATCACGGATCTACAATGCGGTTCACGGTGAGTCCTCAGGCCGGTTATGCAGCAACAATGGGGGGAACCTGTGGCGGAGCACCATCGGGCGGGGCGTCACAGTTCGTTTACACGACAAATGCGATTACTGGAGATTGCACAGTAACTGCGATATTTAATGCATTACCGGGCGTATTGTCAGTGTTGCCTTCCACTGGACTCAGTTTTTCGGGCAATACCGGCGGCCCTTTCAACCCGGCAAGCCAGGTGTATACGGTGCAGAACACGGGAGGACAGTCTATTGACTGGACGGCATCGAAGGGCCAGGACTGGTTGACATTGTCCCCTTCAGCCGGGACGCTTGCGGCAGGGGCAAGTACGACCATGACGGTGTCGACCAGCAACCTCGCCGACAGCCTTGCCGCCGGCAGTTATGGCGACACGGTCAGCTTTACGAATACGTCTAACGGCAATGGAAATACGACGCGACCGATAAGCTTAACAGTCTGCGGCGATGTCTGGATTGATGGAACCAGCTACTATGGCTCGTCCATCCAGACAGCGTATGGCGCGGCTTATAGCGGGGATGTTCTGAAGATGCAGGATGTGGAGATTACAGAGGACATACTTCTGAATGTCAATAAAGAGGTTACTCTAGAAGGCGGCTTCAAAGGCTGTCCATATGATGTAGACAATGGGAACTCTACTACCGTTATCAATGGCAGCCTCACAATCACCAACGGTACCGTGATTCTTGATAATGTAGAGATCGGAGGCGTTCCTTAGCTTATAGTATTAGACAGTTCATAAGTTCCCGGGAATTGCCTTAAATACGACCTTGCCTGTTGATGTCGCAGTGTTAGTTTTTGTCTGAGAGCTTATCTGTGGCCTTACTATGGCAAAGCCAGAACCAAGAGATCTCCGCCGCAGCGGCAGAGGTTGCAGAGACACAATCAAATTACCACCAATGTTGGATAATAGTCTTCAAAAAGCGCGGAAAGGGGAGGCAAAAAAGACTTACAGGGACACCTCAGAGCCCTAAAGAGAAGCACACAGAGAGTTGACAGGCACGCAGCTTCCATAGCAAGCAATAAAACGAGAGAATATTAGAGAGTGCCTCAGACTTGAGGCCTTTACGGGGAGAGGCGATTTGTCATGATGATGGGGTGCTTTACCGGCACTCGCGTTGTTCCTTAAACGGCGGCGTAAATCCGAAGGCCGCAAATCCCCACGTGTCAAGCCATCTAAGAAAGTAACTTTGTACTGGATCGTTGGGACATTAAGAATGTAACCATGGGTTCTCATGTCAATGGCGCCTTTTCTTGGTTGGGGCCTTGGCCTGGATCGACAGACCCGGAAAGATTCGGGACAAGGCGATCATGGTTTCTTTTTCGACTTTTGATAGGGGTCTTTGAGAGGCTTTCTGGGTTACCTCTGGTTTGGGACCCTGCCGTTCGTTGGCTAGCTTGTAGATGCGTTGGAGCTTATCTTCGATAGTCTGGGCAAGGGAAAATGGATCAAGCCGATCCTTGAGCTTATTGAGCGCCTGTATTTTTTCGGGATCACTCTGCTTTGACTCAACAACCCTCTCAAAGGGTGTTTTCGGTTTCTCGTATACCCTTTTCAGTTTCGATCCTATGCGTTCTTTTCTCAGCAGTTTTATGGACGGCATGAAGAGGTTCATAAACAGATGCATCTCGTTTCTGTAGAGGTCGTTCATTGCCTCTACCGCTTCTTGCGTATCATAGCGGTCCCATCCCATGAGCTTTCGCACATGGGTCCAGTTCTTCTGCTCGATGTGAGCATTGTCGTCTTTCTTGTAAGGGCGGCCCCGGAAAGGCTGTATCTTATTTTTCTTGCAATACCGGTACACATGCCAGTTTATGAATTCAGAGCCGTTGTCGGAGTCAAGCCCCTTTATTTTGAAAGGGAAGTCGTGGGCCATTTCAGTAAGGGCATTGACCACAGAGTCTTCTGCTTTCCCCAGGACCGCCCGGCTTTCTACCCAAGTCGTGAGAATATCCGTCTGATTGACGGTGTAACCGAAAGTCCCTTCTGCGCAGTTGCCGGAATGAGAAACGGTATCAACCTCGGTCCATCCAGGGGTTTTCACATCCCAGTTGTCGGTCCTGATAGGGAAATGGTGTTTCAGAAGGGTGCCCGGCTTAGTGCGTCCGTAAATACGCTTTCGCAGGCCGGCTTTCCTGCTTTTCATCCTTCTGTCTATCTGCCTGGCGCTGATCGAAAGGAGCTGCCTCTGCACAGTCTGATTTATGCGAAATCGGTTCATGATCCACGGCATCCACAAAAGTAATAATGCCTTCAGCCGTACCGAGCACGGATATCCTGCTGCTTCCCATCGTAAGCTTCCCTAAAAAGTAGACACCCGATAAGTAGAGCTTTCTGGCAAAATAACAAACCAGGAGGTTCTGATGAAGAGGACAAGATTCACCGAGACGCAGATCGTAGGAGTCCTGAAAGAAGTGGACAGCGGAGGGCCCATCAAAGACGTATGTCGTAAGCATGGGATCAGTGATGCGACCTACTACAACTGGAAATCGAAGTACGGAGGCATGGAGGCATCCGATCTGAAGAAGATGAAAGAGCTTGAACGTGAGTTGGGCCAGTTAAAGCGTATGTATGCCGACATGGCTCTTGAGAACAGGGCACTAAGGGATCTGATCGAAAAAAAGTTATAAGGCCGCTTGAAAAGCGTGAGGCTGTGCGGTATCTGGTTGGTGAACACAGTCTTTCAGTGCAAAAGAGTTGTAAATGCATCGGGATATCCCGAGCGGCCTATTACAGTGGCACAGGGTCAATCGCTGATCGTGATGTCGAAGTCATTACAGCAATCAACGGAGTATTAGAGAAACATGCCACATGGGGTTTTTGGAAGTGTTACAAAGCCCTGAGGCAGAAGAATCACCCATGGAACCATAAGAGGATATATCGGGTGTATTGTCAGATGAAACTCAACCAGAAGCGTAGGGTCAAAAAGAGACTGCCGAAGCGTATACGGCAGCCGTTGATGGTACCGCAGCGGCCAAATCATGTGTGGTCAGCTGATTTCGTAAGTGATGCACTATATGCCGGCAGCCGTTTCAGGACCTTTAATGTGATCGATGACTTCAACAGGGAGGTGGTTGCCATTGAGATTGACACCTCTCTGACAGCAAAGAGACTTATCCGGGTATTTGAGCGGCTGCAGATCACTCGTGGGCTTCCTGACATTCTTAGGGTCGACAATGGGCCTGAGTTCCTCAGCAGTGAGCTGGCAACATGGGCTGAATCAGCCGGCATGGTGATCCAGTACATACAGCCCGGACAACCGAATCAGAATGCTTATATTGAGCGGTTCAACCGTACATATCGGGAAGAGGTTCTTAACCTGTACCTGTTTGAGAGCCTGACAGAGGTTCGTGAAATAACGTACTGGTGGATGATCGAATATAATGAACACCGGCCGCACGATGCGCTGGGCGATTTGACACCGGCACAATACATGGAGCAAAATGTCGAGAACTCTACTTTGCAACCGTCAACCTAATGGGGAATCTTACGCCATACCGCTGCTATTACCGATATGATCTGCGGGCCGTAGATGGGCTTCCGCCTGCGGTTGACCTTTGTGGGTCCTTTTGAAGGTAAAGCATTGAGCTTGTGAATCGCATATTTCCGGTTGTATCCCGTGTTCAAACAGAATTCGTCCAATATCAGGCGCTTCAGCTCTTTGGATGCTTTCCGATAGCGATTGTATATCGCGTTGAAATACTCCCTTATCGTCTCCCTGCTCATTTTGTAACCTCCCACGTTCTGATGTCGCAGTACTTATTAGTAAGGTTACATTCTTAATGTCGCAGTGATTATCCATACGGTTACATTTTACGCGGCTCAAAACGCCCCATTGACATCAGGGTTCAAAGATAGTATAAGGAAGATAAAATATCTTGCTGCAAGAGGGGGAAAGCCATGGCCACATATGTGATATTGAGCACGCTGACGGACGAGGGGAGAAAGACGATCAAAGACAATCCGAAACGCATACTGGAAGTAAATAAAGAACTCGAGAAAATGGGAATCAAGGTTAAAGAGCAATACGCCCTTCTTGGCCCATATGACTTTGCAAGTATCGTGGATGCCAAGGACAATGAAACCATTATGAAGATGTCGGTGGAAATCGGCGCAAGGGGTTCTGTCCAGCTCTTAAGCCTTGCAGCCATGCCTGTTGCAGATTTCGTCAAGAAACTTAAGTAGACGCAGGGTTGCATGAAGGAGAGGGCGGGCATTCATAGAAAGCCCATATATGGAGGCATGATTCATTCGGATCATGGAAGCCGCCGACATAACGGCCGGCGATCTTCGGCATAACGCATTAAGCAGCCTCTGGGTAAATTGCGGAGCCGCACAGGATATGTATCTTTTTCCTAACGCCCGGGTTCTCTTTTTCAGTCTATGCAGCAGTAAGGCGGAATCTGTGCATGAAGCGGTTATTCAGATCGTTGCCGTCATTCCGGCGTACCTGTCTGCCGGCGGGTGTGCTGCATCCGGGTGACTGATGACGGCTAAAGGACACTCGAAACGTATGTAAAGATTTAAATACGTAGTGGGCGCCCTGCGTAGAAAAAGCGCCTTTTACCCGTAAGATAATTGACAAAAAAAAGCGAATAGTGTTTAATAGTTTAATTTATTAGTAACAACTATAAAAAGGATGAAAATTAGGAGGAAGAAATGAGTGTTAAGGCAGACGTAGTACTGGATACCAAGGGGATGAATTGCCCCATGCCGGTGTTGAAGACCAAGAAAGCAATAGACGGTTTGCAGTCGGGACAGGTGCTTGAGGTGATCTCGACCGACCCCGGCTCGAAATCCGATATTCCGGCCTTGCTGAAGAGGCTTGGACATGAACTCCTGGAGACGAAGGAAGAGGGAAAGGTCATAGAGTTCTATATCAAGAAGAAATAGCGGGCGCGATACATCAGTTCAGAGAAAAGCCGGGACTTCCGGCTTTTTTTTTCTCCGGCTCGGATAAGCCGTGATTATTATTACACCCTGCGGTCTCTGCCGCAGGCTTATTCAGGTTCAGTTTCTTTTTTATCCCCGGGGGCCTGGACGCATGATTTATTTTGAGTTATGGGCCTGAGGCCCGGCCCGGATTATTCATCAAATGTGGTGGACACGGAAGGACATAGTGTTTTCGCTCATTCCTGCCTGCCTGCCGGCAGGCAGGCTCGCTTCGCTCCGAGGAACTTGCCCTCTTTATTATCAGGGACACACTGTATGAGTATCGGGCAAGTAAAGCCGCTCTAACACTATCCCCTTCCGGCATTCAGGAAAATTTGAGAATAAAGTGGCCTGGTTGACAGGGGGCTCATCATACTGTTTTAATAAACCGCTATGATAGAAAAGACCGATAAAATATGGATAGACGGCAGGTTTGTTGCATGGGACGACGCTAACGTCCATGTCCTCACTCATACACTTCATTACGGCCTCGGGGTGTTCGAGGGGATACGCTGTTATAAGACGACCAAGGGATCGGCGATCTTCCGCCTTGATGAGCACATCAAGCGGCTTTTCGACTCCGCCCACATTTTTGGGATTGAAATACCGTTTTTCGAAGAAGACATCAAGGCGGCAATCGTTGAAACAGTTAAGATCAATGGACTTAAAGAATGCTACATCCGGCCGCTGGTGTTTCTTGGACATGGGTCGATGGGTGTGAGTGCAAGGGACAACCCTGTGCGCGTTGCCATAGCTGCATGGCCCTGGGGCGCCTATCTCGGCGAAGATGGGCTTACGAAGGGTATCCGGATCAAGGTATCGTCCTTCACTCGCCACCATGTCAATGTGGACATGACGAGGGCAAAGGTGTGCGGCTACTATGTGAATTCGCAGCTGGCCAAGGCAGAGGCGCTCATGTGTGGCTGTGACGAGGCCCTGCTCCTCGATACGGAGGGCTATGTGTCTGAGGGCAGCGGGGAAAATATATTCATTGTGAGAAACAACCAGATCAAGACGACTCCTCTGACCTCTGTTCTCGAAGGGATTACCAGGGACAGCATTATGCGTATAGCAGGGGATATCGGAATAACGCTGAAGGAAGAGAGGTTCACGCGGGACGAGGTTTATATCTGCGATGAGGCTTTTTTCAGCGGCACGGCCGCCGAGATCACTCCTATCAGAGAGGTTGACGGAAGGACCATCGGCAGCGGGCAGCGCGGCACGATCACCGAGAAACTGCAGTCGATCTTTTTCGACGCTGTGAAGGGAAAGAACAGCAGATATGGATCGTGGCTGACAAGGATTTGAAGAGAAGTTAATTAAGGAATAAAAAAAAGAAGGCCCGGTTTCCCGGGCCTTCTTTTTTTGTAAAAGTATTTTAAGAACGTCACTTCTTATGGCACTTTGTGCAACTGCCCTTAACGCTGAACGCCTTTTCTCCGTTATGGCATGTGCCGCACTCTTTGCCTTCACGCATGGCTGCCATGGTAAGGGCCGTTTTCTTCATCGGAAAAATCTTTGTGTGGCAGTCGTTGCATTTGAAACCCTTGTCTGCGTGTACCTGCCCGCTGAAGGTAACATTACCCATCGCGGCATTTTCAAATACAACTGTCTTTCCCGGCGGTACCGCAAAAGCGGTGGCTACAAAAGCGAGAGCTACGATGAATGACAGAAGTAATACCTTTATCTTCATTTCTTCACCTCCTTTCGTATGCAAAATTTATTCCATCCTGATAAACAGGGAATACGCTGTTAGCAGCTTCTGCTCTATAAAAAAAGAGCCAGACTATAAGAATATAATAGAAAAGAAGGTCGCTGTCAAGAAAAAATTGCGGAAGGTCGAAATCAGTCGTCACATTGCTTTCTTAAATTATAACATGTTAAAATTTCACAAAAATCGGGAGAAATTAAGATGGTTGAAGATATTCCCATAGGCCTGACATTTGATGACGTGCTGCTGGTTCCGGCTAAGTCCGAAGTGCATCCCCAGGGTGTCGACGTTAGTACGAATCTGACAAGAAACGTAAAGATCAACATCCCCATTCTGAGTTCGGCGATGGACACTGTTACCGAAGCCGCGATGGCCATAGCGGTGGCCAGAGAAGGCGGGATCGGGATCATCCATCGTGCCATGTCTCCTGAAAGGCAGGCGCTGGAAGTCGACAAGGTCAAAAAGTCCGAAAGCGGGATGATAATAGATCCCATAACTATTTCGCCTGACGCACGTATATCGCAGGCGATGGCCCTGATGGAGAGGTACAAGATCTCCGGAGTGCCGGTCACCCTGAGCGGAAAACTGATCGGGATTCTTACAAACAGGGACCTGAGATTTGAAACGAAGGTAAACAAGAGAGTGTCCGAGGTGATGACGAAGGAACGGTTGATCACGGCATCCGTCGGCACCACTCTGGACGATGCGAAGGCCTTGTTGAATCAATACAAGATCGAAAAGCTGCCGATTGTCGACAAGGATTTCAACCTGAAGGGGCTTATTACCATTAAGGATATCGAAAAGCGCAGGAAATATCCCAATTCCTGCAAGGACAGGCACGGGCGCCTGATGGTGGGCGCTGCTGTCGGGACGGCGGACGATACCCTTGATCGGGTAGAGATGCTGATCAACGCCGGCGTTGATGTTCTGGTGATCGACACCGCTCATGGACATTCAAAACCGGTTATTTCGACACTCAAGAAGATAAAGAAGAAATATGTGATAGACGTGATAGCCGGGAATGTCGCCACTGCCGGAGGGACCGGCGATCTCATAAAGGCTGGCGCCGATGCGGTAAAAGTGGGAATCGGTCCCGGATCGATTTGTACCACGAGGATAATTGCCGGCGCAGGAGTGCCGCAGATGACCGCGATCAGGGAATGCTATTCGGTCGCCAGGAAGAATGGGATTCCTCTGATAGCTGACGGCGGGATCAAATATTCGGGTGATATAGCCAAGGCCCTGGCTGCCGGAGCGAGTTCCGTCATGGTGGGGAGCCTGTTCGCAGGCACGGACGAGTCGCCCGGTGAGACTGTTCTCTTTCAGGGCAGGAGCTACAAGGTTTACAGGGGTATGGGATCAATCGGGGCGATGGAGCAGGGGGCCAAGGATCGTTACGCCCAGGAGGGCGTCGAGACGAAGAAACTCGTTCCCGAGGGGGTGGAGGGCAGGGTGCCCCACAAGGGCTCGCTGTCGCAGAGCGTCCATCAACTTCTCGGAGGACTCCGTTCGGGCATGGGATACTGCGGGGCGGCAACTCTCCCCGAACTCAGAAAGAAAGCAAAATTCATCCGGATCACAAATGCAGGCTTGAGGGAAAGTCACGTGCATGATGTTATCATAACAAAGGAAGCTCCCAACTACAGGCCGGAGTGGTAACAGCGTTACGCGCAGCTTTTTTGAGAAGACCTTGTCAGCGCCGGCCCGAAATTCCTTCAGTGGCTTCCATCCGGTGATGCCGGAGGTCGGCCGGGTCGGACGTTCCTCGCTGGGTTCTTTTTCGCGGGCGGTTATCGGAGGACAAGAAAAGGAGATTGTTGATCGACTATGCATGAAGACAGGATTCTGGTACTAGACTTCGGATCGCAGTATACGCAGCTCATTGCCAGGAGAGTGAGGGACAGCAAGGTCTATTCCGAGATATATCCCTTCAACGCACCTATCGAAAAGATAAAGTCATTTGCGCCCAAGGGCATCATCCTCTCCGGGGGTCCGTCAAGCGTGTATGCCCCTCAGGCTCCTCTCCCGGATATGAGCATATTCAGCCTGGGCGTCCCTGTTTTGGGTATCTGTTACGGTATGCAGGTGATGGCCCACCGCCTCGGCGGCGCAGTGGCGAAGGCTGCGAAGAGGGAGTACGGCAGCGCCGAATTGGCGATAGATGACGATTCAGACCTGCTGTGGGGCATTTCCGGGGAGACGAAGGTATGGATGAGTCACGGCGACAGGATCGAAAAACTTCCGGCGGGTTTTGCAGTTTCAGGGCATACTGAAAACTCGCCTGTGGCAGTGATGGCGGACAAGGGAAGGAGATTTTATGCCCTTCAGTTTCATCCGGAGGTTGTTCACACCGCGGAAGGCTCGAGGATACTGCATAATTTCGTACACGGTATTTGCGGGTGCGGGCATACATGGGAGATGGCCTCCTTCATAGACTGGTCTGTCGAAGATATTCGCTCAAGTGCCCGGGGCAAGAAAATTATATGCGCACTGAGCGGCGGTGTTGACTCTTCGGTGGTCGCGCTTCTTGTGCATAAAGCGGTAGGCGATGACCTTACGTGCATATTCGTCGATAACGGGCTGCTGAGAAAAGGAGAGGCGGAGAAGGTAAGGCGAACATTTGAGGTCCACTTTCACGTCAAGGTTATCCATATAGATGCAAGGAAGAGATTTCTCGAAAAGCTCAGCGGCATTGCGGAACCCGAAAAGAAGCGCAAGATTATCGGTAATGAATTTATCGCTGTCTTCGAGGAAGAGGCCAGAAAGATAGAGGACGCGGAATTTCTCGCCCAGGGGACTCTTTATCCCGACGTGATCGAAAGTGTTTCCTTCAAAGGGCCATCGGCTGTCATCAAGAGTCATCATAACGTGGGAGGGCTTCCCGAGGTCATGAAGCTGAAGCTGATCGAACCTCTCAGGGAACTGTTCAAGGATGAGGTGAGGATCCTTGGAAAGGAACTTGGACTTTCCGATGATATATGCTGGAGGCATCCATTCCCGGGCCCGGGACTGGCTATACGCTGTATCGGGGATGTTACCGGGGAGAGGCTGGAAATCCTGAGAGAGGCGGATGCGATAGTCCTTGAGGAGATAAAGGCGGCTGGACTGTACAGGGCGATATGGCAGGCCTTCGCCGTTATCCTTCCAATAAAGAGTGTCGGTGTTATGGGCGACGAAAGGACCTATGAGAACGTTGTGGCGGTGAGGGCCGTAACAAGCCTTGACGGGATGACAGCCGACTGGGCCCGTATACCCGATGACGTGCTGGGAAGGATTTCCAACAGGATTATTAATGAGGTGAAGGGTGTAAACAGGGTGGTATATGATGTTACATCCAAACCACCCGGAACCATAGAATGGGAATGAGGGCTCATTCCGGGGAGAATTTCAGGACGTTGCACAAAGGATGGCGGGCATGCATAAAAAGCCCATATATGGCGGCAGAATATATTCTGATGACGGAAACCGCCGCGTGACGTTCGGTGATTTCCTGCGTGCCGTGTTCATCAGAATCGTGTACGTTTCGGAGCAGCGCTCTTTATGCAGAGACTCCTTCTCCCTGTGCAGTTTAGGCAGATGTAAGGGTTGCAGAACGTGGATATCGCAGCATACCTGAAAGAGAAAAAGGAACTGGTCGATTCCTTTTTCCTGGATTATTTCAAAAAGCCGGGCAGGCCATCCATCCTCCAGGAGGCGATGCTGTACTCTCTCTTTGCCGGAGGCAAGAGGTTGAGGCCCATACTTGCCATGGCATCCTACGAGGCCTGCGGAGGCAGCGCTTCGGACATCGTTCCCTATGCCGCCACTCTTGAACTCATCCATACTTATTCTCTCATCCACGACGACCTGCCGGCGATGGACAATGACGATCTCAGGCGGGGGAAACCGACGAACCACAAGGTATACGGCGAAGCCATGGCTATACTTGCCGGAGATGCGCTGCTGACGGAGGCCTTCTTTATCTTGTCCGACACCGGATTCGTGCGGGGAATATCGGGGACAAATCTGCTGAGGGCCGCATCTGAGATAGCGGAGGCGTCGGGATGCAGAGGAATGGTGGCGGGACAGGCGCAGGATATTATATCGGAAAACGGGGAACCTGACGGCGAGGTGCTGCGGTTCATCCATACCCGTAAAACAGCGTCTCTTATCCGGGCCTCCGTGAAGACCGGTCCCCTGCTGTTCGGCAGCGAGGTGGAGGCACTCGAATCCCTGGCGCTTTACGGATACAAGATCGGACTTGCCTTTCAGGTAATAGATGATATATTGGATATCGAGGGGGATGAGAAGGAGACAGGGAAGCCGGTAGGCTCGGATGAGAGGATCAACAAGATGACTTATCCGCGACTGTACGGCCTCGAAAAGTCCCGCGCAATAGCCGGGGACCTCATTTCGCAGGCCCTGTCCGCTCTCGATACGTTCGGCGCCGGCGCTGACCCTCTCAGGGAAATCGCACGTTTTTTGCTTATAAGGAGAAGCTGATGTTTCTTGAAAGGATAAATTCGCCAGCCGATCTGAAGACGCTTAATGCGGAGGAACTGAAAGTCCTTGCCGTAGAACTCCGGGACCAGATAATTCATACTGTTTCCATTAACGGAGGTCATCTGGCTTCCAATCTCGGGGTGGTTGAACTCACTATCGCCCTCCACCGTGTATTTAATTCTCCTGATGACAAGATAGTTTGGGATGTGGGACATCAGTCGTACAGTCACAAACTTCTCACGGGAAGGAGGGAGAGGTTTTCCACGATCAGAAAGGAAAACGGTATCTCGGGTTTTCCCAGGATGTCGGAGAGCGAATACGACGCCTTCGGCACCGGCCATAGTTCGACCTCCATATCGGCGGCGCTCGGCATCGCTGAGGGCCGCGACAGGCAGGGGGAGCACTTTAAGGTGATTGCCGTCATAGGCGATGGGGCCATGACGGCCGGTCTGGCCTTCGAAGGACTGAACCATGCCGGGCATCTCAAGAAGGACCTGATTGTAATACTGAACGACAACGAAATGTCCATATCGAAGAACGTCGGCGCACTCTCCGCATACATGAACAGGATACTTACCGGTGAATTTTACCGGAGGTTCAAGAAGGAAACGAAGTCCTTTCTTGAAGGGATCCCGAGGTTCGGAGGACCGGTTGCAAAAATGGCCCAGAAGGCGGAAGGGACGCTTAAGGGCCTTATCCTTCCCG
>JBJKPE010000198.1:0-2622 GCA_046706685.1 Thermodesulfovibrionales bacterium
TTCTGGTCGAGCTTATGCTCGCCCTGAACGAGGCAGGAAAGACACTGGTGATAGCGACCCACGATCTTTCACTGGTGGACGAACTGCATGCGAAGGTCGCCCTTCTCTCGGAAGAGCACAGGATCGAAAAAACCGGGGCGTGCGAGGACATACTGAGTGATGAGGACCTGCTGCTCAGGGTGAACCTCATTCACGAGCACGTCCACTACCACGGTGAGGCCGCCCATAAACACAGGCATTCTCACTTCTTGTTCCACAAACACTAGGAGGAAAAAATGGACGATTTTCAGAAACTGAAACACCTTATCGAACACTGGAAGGAGCATAATGAGGAGCATGCACAGACCTATCTCGAATGGTCGAAGAGGGCCGATGCGGCAGGCAAAGGAGAGGTTGCCGCTCTCCTGCGTGAACTCGCCGAAGAGACCCTTAAGATGACAACGCTCTTCGAGAAGGCGGGAGGACTCCTCTAGATGACGGCACAGAGGGAATCGCGGTGACGGTAATCGGCAAGAAAACAGAATGGCAGGGGAAATACCTGAGGTCGGTACTGCTCACATACTCCCAACCCGGCGGGGGCGGAAGATACGAAAAAGTCCGCCAGTGGGAGGCAGTCGAAAGGGTCGGCTGCGACTGCGTCGTCGGGATGGTGCCGTTCACCACCGACGGAGAAGTGATATTCATACGCCAGTTCAGGCCGCCCATGAACTGTTTTGTCATAGAGCTCCCGGCAGGGCTGTGTGAACCAGGCGAGCACCCGGAAGAGGCTGCCAAAAGAGAGCTCATCGAGGAGACCGGCTATGCCGCTGGAGAACTCCATTTCCTTGCCGAAGGTCCCCTTTCTTCCGGCATCTCGTCTGAAATGCTCACGGTCTATCTTGTGACAGAGCTCTCCTACGTAGGAATAGGGGCAAGGGACGAGACAGAGGACATAGAAGTGCTGAAGGCGCCGCTTGAGACTGTCCGGGAAGAACTTGAACGGTTGCGGGATGACGGCAATTGCATCGACCTGAAGATATACGGCCTCATCGAATTGGCCAGGGAGTTCATACGCAAAAAAGGCCCGGGGTAAGACGGGGTCAACTTCTTATCTCGATCTTCTTTACAAAACCCTGCGATGCGACCGCGTCGATGACATCCTTTATCGGGCCCTCGTTTTTCAGGGCTATGGTGAAGTCGTAGGTCCTCTCTTTGTTGAGGGGCTCGATCAGGTAGTCGGTCCTTATCACCTCCACCCCCTTGTCCCTGAAGATCGATCGGATCGTTGTTTCGTCCCCTGATTCATCGGTAACAAGCGTAACGTACTTGTAAAGGCGCCGGGGCAGCTTCGTTTCCCAGATCCGGAGGACCCAGAGTGAAAAAAAGGTGATGATAAAGACGACAACGGATGCAAAATACTCCCCCGCGCCTATCGCCAGACCAATTGCGGCGACCACCCATATGCAGGCCGCGGTGGTAAGACCCTGCACGTTGAAGCCCATCTTCAGTATCACGCCGGCCCCGAGAAAGCCGATGCCCGCCAGGGCCCCGGCTGCGATTCTCGTAGGGTCGACTCTCGTAAACTCGGGATGAAGCGCAGCGCGAACGGAAAACCCCTCCGATATGATCATTAGCAGTACGCAGGCAACACAAACCAGCAATTGTGTCCGAAAGCCTGCGGCCCGGCCGTGCGTCTGGCGTTCAAATCCGATAAGACCACCGAGAAGGGTGCCCAGGAGCAGTTTGAAAAGCACTTCGTAAGGGCTGAGCATGATCAAATTATATCAGAGTCTGCGACTACACCGCTGCGGCTATCACTTAAGGTCAGGTGTCAAGGGGTAATGAATACCTTATAGAACTTCTTCTTACCCACTTTGATAAGATACTCTTTCTCCAGATCGAGAATCGTGTTTGGATCCTGGACAACAGCGTCATCCAGCTTAACCCCTCCTTGTTTTATCAAGCGTATTGCTTCACCCGTACTCTTGGTAAGACCTGTATCTTTCATTACCTGAGGCAGCCAGTTAATATTGGAGCGGCCTGAAATCGACAATTTCACCATGGGCATTTCAACGCTCAGGGCGCCAAATGTCTTCTTTTCAATAATCGATTCGTACTCCTTCCGGGCCTTATCCGCCTCCTCAGCCCCGTGGTATCGCGTAACGAGCTCCATTGCCAGTTCCTTTTTTGCCTCCCTCGGGTCCTTGCTGCCTTTCTTAAGGCCCTCTCCGAGAGCAGCAAACTCTTCGAGGGAAATACGGCTCAGGAGTTCGTAATATCTTTCTATCAGCTTGTCTGGCACACTCATGACCTTTTTGAACATGCCCGTCAGTTCACCGTTGACGAATTCGACGGCAGGCTCCGTTATCCCTATATAATTGCCGAGGCTTTTGCTCATCTTGTTCACCCCGTCCAGCCCTTCCAGCAAAGGCATCATGAGCACTACCTGCTCTTCCATACCCATTTTCCTCTGCATGTTTCTGCCCATGAGAAGATTGAAAGTCTGGTCGGTCCCTCCCAGTTCCAGGTCGGCCTTCAGTGCCACGGAATCATAAGCCTGAAGCAGGGGATAATAAAATTCCATTATGCTGATATCCTTCTGCCCCCTGAACCTTTTCTTGAAGTCGTCTCTTTCGAGCATCC
>JBJKPE010000199.1:0-33691 GCA_046706685.1 Thermodesulfovibrionales bacterium
CCACACCTCTTAATGTAAACCGTGAACCCAACATGACGTACGTCTTTGAAACTACAAAAACCATCGCCCAATACTTGAAGAGAGACCAGTTGATAGTGCTTGAGTCGACAACGTACCCCGGAACCACCGATGAAGAAATGAGGGCAATACTGGAGGAAAAAGGTCTGAAGGCGGGGAAGGATTTTTATCTTGCCTTCTCTCCTGAAAGAGAGGACCCGAACAGGAAGGATTTCTCGACGTCAACCATTCCGAAAGTGGTTGGGGGATATTCCGCGAGGTGTCTCGAAGTTGCCCAGGCCCTTTACGATACCGTTATCAGGAAAACCGTCGCCGTGTCCTCCACCAGGGTTGCGGAGGCGACAAAGCTCCTTGAGAACATTTACAGGGCTGTAAACATAGCTCTGGTAAACGAACTCAAGATGCTGTTCGACAGGATGGGGATAGATGTGTGGGAGGTGATCGAAGCGGCAAAGACAAAACCTTTTGGTTTCCAGGCTTTTTATCCGGGCCCCGGACTCGGCGGACACTGTATACCCATAGATCCGTTTTACCTGACGTGGAAGGCGAGGGAATATGATTTTTCCACACGGTTCATCGAACTCGCCGGAGAGATAAATTCAGGCATGCCTTACTACGTGGTCGAAAAAATCGGGGAGGTCCTCAACAGGTCCGGAAAGTCGCTGAACGGCGCAAAAATACTTGTCCTGGGCATGTCGTACAAGAAAGACGTCGACGACCAGAGAGAGTCGCCGGCGCTTAAGATCGTACAACTCTTGAAGGACCACAGCGCTGAGATCGCATATCACGATCCGCATGTTCCCGCCTGCAAAGGACACCGGCATTATCCCGGCATCGATATGAGGTCTGTCGATCTCTCGGAGGAGATCCTTCGGAATATTGACATGGCAGTCCTTCTGACCGACCACACAGTGTTCGATTATAAATTTATAGAAAAACATGCTCGATGCATAGTCGACACGAGGAACGCTTTCGAGAGGAACGGCATCAGGAGCGAAAAGATTTACAAGGCGTAGATTCCCCTGGATGATGTTCTTGGTTCTGTCCGGGCGATACGGACGAACTGACAGGGGATGACAAACAGTGGTTAGTCGAAGGAATAAATGATTAAGGAGATGAAGGTGGACAGACAGGAAAAGTTTATCGCTTTGGCCGGGCTGGGATACTGGGGTAAGAATATTTTGAGAAACCTTTACGAACTCCAGTACCTGCATACCGCCTGCGATCCGGAAACATCAAGGCTACAGGAATACAAAAAGAAATTTCCTGATGCGGACTATGTGAATTCTTTCGACAGGATCCTGCAGGCTCCTGAAATCCGCGCGGTTGCAATTTCGTCTCCAGCTGCAACGCATTACGAACTGGTGAAAAGGGCCCTCACGGCCGGTAAAGACGTCTACGTCGAAAAACCGCTTGCCCTGACCGTCCCTGAGGGAGAAGAACTGATCGATATCGCGGCTCGTGAAGAGAGGATACTCATGGTCGGGCACATCCTGCAGTATCATCCCGCCGTGAAAAAACTGAAAGAGCTTATTACTTCAGGAGAACTGGGAAAGATCCAGTACATCTATTCCAACAGGCTGAACATCGGGAAGCTCAGGACCGAGGAAAACATCCTGTGGAGTTTTGCGCCCCATGACATATCGGTGATCCTCATGCTGATCGGGGAGGAGCCGGTCAGGGTATCGGCCAGCGGCGGCGCCTATCTAAGCGACGGTATTTACGACACGACCCTGACCACGCTGGAATTCAGGAACGGCGTAAAAGGGCACATTTTCGTGAGCTGGCTCCACCCGTACAAGGAGCAGAAACTGATTGTGGTCGGTTCGAGGGCAATGGCTGTTTTCGACGATGTGAGCAAGGAAAAATTGTTCCTCTATCCTCATACGATACAGTGGAAAGAGGGCAGAATACCGGTCGCTCAGAAGGTGGACTACAAGGTTGTTCCGATCGACTCAGGTGAGCCGCTTAAAGAGGAACTGCGTCACTTCGCGGAGTGCGTGCTCACGCGGACAGTGCCCAGGACAGACGGCAGGGAAGGGTTGAGGGTCTTGAAGATCCTTGAAATGGCAGAGAAGTCCCTGTCGGGGCGGAAAAACGGCGGGCCCTCTCGTTTGACCACCGATTCTTCTGAGCTTGATCCTCACTCTTCCCGCCTCACTCCTCAATTTTTTGTTCACGGGACCGCTTGCGTAGACGAAGGCGCCCGCATCGGCTCAGGGACGAAGATCTGGCATTTCTCGCATGTGTTGAAGGATTCGAACATAGGCGGGAAGTGCATAATCGGCCAGAATGTTGTGATCGGTCCCGGCGTGACGATCGGCGACGGCTGCAAGGTCCAGAATAATGTTTCGATCTACAAGGGAGTGACATTGGAGGAGGAGGTTTTCTGCGGGCCCTCCTGCGTTTTTACCAATGTGTACAATCCCAGGGCATTCATAGAGAGGAAGCATGAATTCAGGCCGACCCTGGTGAAAAGAGGGGCCACAATCGGAGCGAACGCGACTATTGTCTGCGGCTCAACAATCGGGCAATACGCCATGGTCGGTGCCGGAGCCGTCGTCAAATCCGACGTGCCCGATTACGGGATTGTTGCCGGTGTTCCGGCAAAAAGGATCGGTTGGGCCTGCAAGTGCGGAACGACCCTGAAGTTCGTCCGAAACCGTGCAAAATGTGCTTATTGTGGAAAGGGATATGTATTAAAAGATAAAAGGATAGTTGAGTTGTTGAATAGTTAAGTAGTCGCTCACTTAAGTTGTTAAGTAGTTACGTAGTTGAGTGGGTTCGAAAGACCGATATGAAATTGAAATCAGATTTCCGGGATCTGGACGTTTGGAAACATGGCAAAGAGCTCAGAACAGTCATATTTCATTTAGTCAAGAAGTTTCCGGATACAGAAAAATACAGGCTTGCGGATCAGATGATAAGGTCTTCACGGTCAATCACAGCGAACATTGCAGAGGGATATGGAAGGTACCATTATCAGGACAATATTCGTTTTTGCCGGCAGGCAAGGGGATCACTTCATGAACTATTGGACCATCTGGAGGTAGCGGCGGAATGCGAGTATATAAACAGCAGTGAGCATGAAATCACAAGAGAGAGGACAGAGAGAGATCTTGCGCTTCTCAACGGTTATGTGAAGTATCTGGGTAATCAAAAACTACTCAACAAATCGACAACTTAACAACTCACCTATTTACGAGGATTACATGAAACAAATTCCCATGCTGGACTTGAAACGCGAATACGAGTATATGAAGGCGGACATCGACGGAGCTCTCCGTAATTGTCTTGACCACCAGAAATGGATCTTCGGACCTGAAATCAGGGAACTGGAGACGAGGATTGCGGAGTATACCGGCGTGAAACACTGTGTCGGTTGTTCCTCCGGCACCGAATCCCTCGTCCTGTCACTGAGGGCCCTGGCGATAAAGACGAAGGGGCAGGAGTACTTTGACAGGAATGATTTGATCATCACTACTCCCTTTACGTTTACGGCCACGGGAGACGCGATTTTGAGGTCCGGCGCAACGCCCGTCTTCGTCGATATCGACCCGGCGACGTACAACGTCGACCCTGTTCAAATCGGGTCCTATTTAACTACTCAACTACGTGACCACTCAACGAAAGTTGTGGGAATAATCCCGGTTCACCTCTATGGTCTGTCCTGCGAAATGGATGAAATCCTCAGGATTGCGGCGGAACATAAACTGTCTGTTGTTGAGGATGTGGCCCAGGCCTTCGGGGGATCGTGGAAGGGGAGGAAGCTTGGTTCAGTGGGTGACACAGGCGCCTTCAGCTTTTTTCCGTCCAAGAACCTGGGTGGTTTTGGAGACGGAGGGATGGTTGCCACGGACGATGACGAGGTTGCGGATATGGTGAGAATGCTTCTTAAGCATGGCGGAAAGGACAAATACAATGTCGACCATGTCGGCTACAATGCCAGGCTTGATACGCTGCAGGCGGCGGTCCTGCTGGCAAAGTTCAAATATATAGACGAGTTCAACGAACGCCGCCGAAAGATCGCTGAGATTTATAGTAGAGGACTCGGGGACACGAAAGGTCTTGTCTTGCCCTCTGCTCCCGGCTCAATGCACTTTGCTGAAGTCGGCCACGTCTTTCATCAGTATACGACCAGGGTCCTGAACGGCAGGAGGAGCGGGCTGCAGTCATATCTTAAGGAGAAAGGAGTGAGCACTATGGTCTATTACCCCGTGCCGCTTCACAAGATGAAGGTCTTCGACGGAAGAAGCATGTCTCCGGGCGGGCTGACTGAGTCCGAAAGGGCCGTGGACGAGGTCCTGAGCCTGCCGATGGAACCCCTCATGTCCGAGGAAGAAGTCCGGACAGTGGCCGAAACGGTCAGGAAGTTTTTTGAAAACTGAAACAGCCGTTTCAAGGCCGACTGTTAGAAAAAAGATATTTCAACCGCAGACTTACGCAGACAGTAATACAGACAGGAAGAACCTCGATGATGAATACAGCGGCAATTGTTTTCTTCGGCCAGGTTGGCCGAAAAAAGAGGAAGGGTCTTTGTCTGCGTCCGGTCTGCGAGTGTCTGCGGCTAAAGAAAAGATGTTGAGGCGGTATGGAACCCGACATTGAATTCAAGATAGAGCCGCCGGGACGCTTTCTCAGTATCAACTGGCGCGAGTTGTGGCGCTACCGCGAGTTGTTTCTCGTCTTTTCGTGGCGAGACATCTCGGTGCGCTACAAGCAGACCGTCATGGGAGTTCTGTGGGCTGTTTTTCAGCCTTTCGTAACGATGGTTATCTTCACCTTCGTATTCAATCGCATGGCCAGGATCCAAAGCGGCGACAATACGCCTTACCCTATCTTTCTTTACGTGGGGCTGCTGATCTGGCAATACTACTCAGGTACATTGACAAAGGCCAGCGATTCGATGGTCTCGAACGCCTCGATTATTCAAAAGGTCTATTTCCCGCGCCTCATCATCCCGGTGTCTACGGCCATAACAGGGCTGGTCGACATGGCGATCGGCGCGGTTATTCTAGCCGGCATGATGGTCTACTACGGGTGTTTTCCCAATTTGTCCGGGCTGCTCCTTCTTCCGCTTTTACTGTCCTGCGCGGTGCTTGCGGCAATGGGGCTGGGTTTGTTTTGTGCGTCTTTGAATATCAAATACCGCGATGTGCGTTATGCACTTCCTTTTTTTATTCAGATTCTGATGTTTGTCACTCCCGTCATCTACCCGGCGAAGATGCTGGACAAATATCCCCTGGTAAAAAACCTGATGCTTTGGCTCAATCCAGTCTCTGGCGTCATAGATAACGCGAGGGCCAGCCTGCTTGGAACGAGGCCGATCGACTGGCATATCCTCGGCATTTCGCTTTTCATGAGCGTTGTAACGTTCATGTTCGGCCTGTACTACTTCCGGAACACCGAACACTATTTCGCGGATATAGTTTGAAAGGTGGTCCCCGGTCGAGAGCATGACTGAGGATTAAGGACCAAGGGAAATTTGAGACCTATTATTCAAATTGAAAACCTCGGCAAGCGTTACCGCATCGGCGGGAAGAGGCAGTCTTATCTCTCACTTCGCGACGAGATTACCAGGAAGGTCCGACAGTACTCTTCTGTTTTATCAAGGAACCAGAGTCAAGTATCGAGCAGCGAGACCGATTTCTGGGCCTTAAAGGATGTGAGCTTCAGCGTCCAGCCCGGCGAGGCGCTAGGTATTATAGGACGCAACGGGGCGGGCAAGAGCACTCTCCTCAAGATACTTTCGCAGATTGCGCCGCCGACGCGGGGTTCTATCACGATGCGCGGCCGTGTCGCCAGCCTCCTTGAGGTGGGGACGGGGTTTCACCCGGAACTGACAGGCCGCGAGAACATCTACCTCAACGGCGCCATTCTGGGAATGAGCCGCCGGGAGATAAGGAGAAAGTTTGACGAGATCGTTGCCTTTTCCGAAATCGAAGATTTTATCAATACTCCGGTAAAACGTTACTCTTCAGGAATGTACGTCAGGCTGGCCTTTGCCGTGGCGGCGCACCTTGAACCGGAGATACTGGTGGTTGACGAGGTGCTTGCCGTGGGTGATCTCGCTTTCCAGGAGAAGTGCCTCGGCAAGATGGGGGACATCAGCAGGGGAGGGAGGACGGTATTGTTTGTGAGCCACAACATGGCTTCTATTACCAATCTCTGCAGCAGAGCCCTCTGGCTTGACGCGAGCCGTCTGAGGATCGCAGGAGACGTTACTGAGGTGGTCAGCCGTTACGTGGCCTCTGTTCAGAACCTGTCTGGCCGGCCGCTCGTGGGCAGGACCGACCGGAGCGGCGACGGATCAGTACGTTTCGTGGCGGTTGCATATCGAAACGGACGTGGTGAGCCGGTTGAAAGTGTATGCCTCGGTGACGACCTGACCGTCGAGCTTGTATATAAATCCGAAAGGCGGAAAGACCTGGGCTCCCTTTCCGTCAGTATCATCTTTTACAACCGGGCGGGTGTGGCCGTCTGCTGCTGCTGGAACGATATGGTAGGTACGAGGATGAGCGGCCTCTCGGCAGAGGGGAGACTTGTCTGCCGGATCGACCAGTTGCCTCTGGCCCCCGGCATCTATTCTCTCGCCCTCGTTCTTGTGGTGGAAGGCCGGGCTGCGGACAAGATACGCGATGCGGCCGCTTTGAGGGTGATTGAGGGGGATTTCTTCAAATACGGGAAATTGCCGCCGTCCCAGCTTGGCTGTGTCATGGTGCGGCATAAATGGTCAGCCGTCCCTGAAAAGTCGGCAGTCGGGCCTTCGGAGACATTATGAGTCTTGACCTGCCGCGGCTTTGTAACAGGCTGGGCTCTTCAGTGTCCTATTGGCTGCATGCCATGAGGGACGAGCGATACCGGGGCAATACCATCGGCCGGAAGGCATGGCTGGGGACTGCGGTCCTTGATGGGAATAACGCCGTGGGAGAAGGGGCCGTCCTCTTCGGACGGGTCAGGCTCGGGATGCATACGACCGTCGGCACGGGGGCCATCCTCCATGCCACGACACGGGATGAGGGACGGATAGAAGTCGGGCGGTATTGCCAGCTCGGGCCTTACGTATCCGTCTTTGCGTTCAAGCAGAATATGGCTCTGGTGACGCCCTACACCAATTTCCGTCTGTTCGGGGGGAGGCTTAAGGAGAACTACATCCTCTCGCCGGTAAGCATCGGAAACGGGGTTCTGATCGGGCACAGGGCAATAATATTGCCGGGTGTAAGGATCGGAAACGGCGCCTTTGTGGGCGCCGGCTCCGTAGTTACGAAAGACGTCGCGGACTACAGCATTGTTGCGGGAAATCCCGCAAGGATTATCCGGAAGAGGTTTGACGATGAGTTGCAGGGTCTGTTGGAGAAGTGGAGGTGGTGGGAGCTTGAGCCGGCCGAACTTCTGGCCCATGAACATATCTTCCATGTTGACAGCGGCAGGGAAAGAGAGCGTCTCATTGATGAGTTGAGGAAGGTGACGGCTTGTGAAAGAGTATAACCTCCATGTCTGTCCGGCCAAGGAGGACAATGGATGGATCACTGTCTCCGCGGTTCTGGAAGAGGCCGGCGGCGGGAAAGAGGTCCTTTGGTACCGTCTCCCTGCGGGTCACGGAGGGCTCCTGACGGACCAGTGCGACCCCTTTGTGGTGGGCATACTGTTCGTTGCGATGCGCGACGGCCGCACATTGCGCGTTCGTGGACCGGTCTCTCCTTCACTCCTCGGGAACCTGGAGGAGTTCCAGTACGCATGGGCTGCCTGGTATCCCGGACTATATCATCGTGTTGAGATCCTGGCCGACGGGAAGGTTGAGGCAGCGGCGGCAGCCGGGGAGCGCCCGGCTGTTGTAGCCTTTTCAGGCGGCGTGGACTCCTGTTTTACCGCTTACCGCCACGTGCGCGGCGTCGGAACGAGATTCACCCGCAAGCTCAAGGCCGCAGTCATGGTGCATGGCTTAGATATCCCGCTTGAAGAACCGGAGATGTTCAAGGGGGCTTTCGAACGTTCGCGGCGCATGACGGACAGTCTGGGAATCGAACTGATCCCCATGGCCACGAACTTCCAGAAGTTGACCCCACAGTGGACCCATTCGTACGGGACAGCCCTTGCATCTTGCATGATGCTCCTGTCGGGCGGCTACTCCGAGGGGCTCATCGGGCAGGGGCTGGCGTATAGTCACTATGAGCATCTTCCGGAAGGATCAAATCCCTTGACGGACTCCTTTCTTTCCAACGAGCGCTTCAGGACAATCCCGGACGGCGGGGGGTTCCACAGGGCCGACAAGATCCGGGCCATGCTCGGCTGGCCGGAGTTCCTTGAAAATGCACGTGTCTGCTGGAAGGGCCCGCAGAAGGACAGGAACTGCTGCGCCTGTGAAAAATGCATCAGGAACATCCTGACATTCCGCGCCCTGGGGCAACCTCTGCCTCCCTGTTTTTCCCGGGATGTGAGCGACCGGCAGATCAGGGCACTCAGGCCGCTCAAGGAGATTGTCATGAAGACACAGTATGACAACATATTGAGGCTTGCACGGGAAAACGCCGTTAATGACCCGTGGGTGAGGGAATTGCAGAGCACCCTCAGGAGGAACAGAAGGAGAAACCGCTGGAGGATATCCAGGATGGAATATTACCTGAAAAGGGCGGTTCACTACATAGGCCGGCCCTCCGCTGCAGCATTCCGCCTTAAGCACGGCCGCCCGCCGGAGGAATAATCCGGGGATAGCAGTTAACCACGGATGCACACTGATGAACACGGATAATAAGAAAAGTGTTGATTATGAAGAACTTGGCAGGATGCTGAAAAAGTCTCTTTTTGTTGAGATAGGCCGTCATACCCGCGAAGGCGGGTATCCAAACTTCCTGAAAAAATTGGCTTCCCGTTTGCACGGGAATGACGACCAAAGGCCTAAATGCACTTTTTCAGCACCCTGATAGTCGATGGTGATCTTGTGTCCATCCGTGTTAATCCGTGGCTGAAAGTTGTTCTTCCATGCAGATACTCCTGATCAACGACAACACCGAGCACCTGAACTGGGGGGCGCAGGCTACTGTCTTTGCCCTGAGAAAGATGTTTGCGGAAAAAATCGCAGACCTTCAGCTCGACACGGTTCCCTGGAGCTGGCTGAAGCGTATGTACCGGCAGGTGAATCTCCCTGCGGGTCGGAAAGTGACCTATCAGAGGTGGCGACATAATGCCATCGTGGAGAAGTTCCTGAACCGGATATCAGCGCCTGCGGAGTTCTTCCCCCTGATTGTCGATGACTTCGATTATTACGCAGACCTCTGGATGTCGGGCGGCGGGGGGCCGGAGTCTGCCGACTTTCTGAGGTCTGCGGGACTTTCCGATGCGGTCGTCTACAACGGCGAGAACTCCATCTACCGGAACACTATGGAAGGGTGTCGTGCCCTGTTTCTGCTCTGGGTCGCAAAGACCAGGTTGGGCAAGCCTTCGGCCATTATAAACCACACCGCCCACCTTGACGATGTGCAGCCGAGGATGCCTGCGATGGTGCGCCACCTCTTTCCTCTCCTTGACCTGGTGACCTGTCGCGAGCCAAGCGGATGGCAGCAGATCCGGGCGATGGGAATCGATCATGCGGAACTCGTTCCTGACGCAGTCTTCTATCTCCGCGACAACACGGTCGGCGATCAGGAGTTTGAGGTCTGGAAACAGGCTGCCGGTCTGGATGGTAAACCCTATTTTTGCCTGAGCGGGTCGGCCCTTCCTGCGAGCGGGCCCCACGGCACCAGGGACGGAAAGGTGGTTGAGCTGGTCCGCGGGCTTCAGGAGCTTGGGTTGCATCCCGTGCTTGTCGCAAAAGATCCTGAATGTCTTTTCCTTGAGGAAGTGGCCCGGCGGACGGGGGGTAGCTTCTTCGGCCCTGAACACTCGTTCCACGAGCTGTGGCCGCTCTTCCGGGGGGCTTCTTTCCTGGTCTCGGGGCACTATCACTACGTTATAGCGGCCTCTTCGGTCGGGTGCCCGTTCATCCCGCTGAGCGTCAACAACAGAAAAATGAAGGGTGTCTGCATACACCTGGAGTGGCAGAGGACCGAACCCTTTGATATTACGGATTTGGGATCGTGTGTGCCGGAGATTGTGGCTGAAGCCCGGGGACTGATGAGAGACAGAGAGGCGCTCTCGGTGGCGCTTAGATCGCGCACTGAACGACTGTGTGAAGAGTCCGGTCTCAACGCGCTTCGGGTTCGGGAGATGGTGAAGGCCGCCCGGGAACAGACACATGCAGGAGCGGTGACGTGAGTACCGCTTCGCGCGTGCTTGCCGTTATTCCGGCCCGCGGCGGTTCCAAGGGGATCCCTGGTAAAAACCTGACGTCACTCGCAGGCAAGCCATTACTTGCGTACAGCATAGAGCACGCCATGTCGGTCCCGCAGGTAGAGAAGGTTGTTGTTTCCACTGATGACGAACGGATCGCTTCGGTGGCCGAATCCTTTGGGGCATTTGTGGTTCCAAGGCCGGCTTTTCTTGCCGGAGATGAAGCCGCGTCGGAATCAGCGCTTCTGCATGCCCTCGATTACCTGAACGGGCAGGGTACGGCTGACCCGGATATTGTTCTTTTTCTCCAGGCGACCTCACCGTTGAGGAGGGAGGGCGCAATCACGGATGCACTGAATCAATGCCTGCAGGAAGGCGCGGACTCTCTTTTTTCGGCGTCTCCTCAGCAAGGGTTCCTCTGGCATCTTAGTTCACAAGAGTTGAAATCGGTTACATATGATTTCAATGCCAGGTCCAGAAGGCAGGAACTGGATGGAGAGTACCTCGTTGAAAACGGCTCATTTTATCTGTTCAGGCCGTGGGTGCTGAGGAAGCACGGCAATCGGCTGGGAGGTGCGATCACCTGCTACAAAATGGGGTTTATCGAGTCCCTGCAGATCGATGAGCCGGCTGATGTTGCGGTCGCGGAGCTTCTTCTGACGGCCATCCGGGAACATGGCTGGCCGGTCTCCTGATAGAGCAAATTTGACCACGGATGATCTAAAAACGGCATTTTTAACCGCAGACATACGCAGACGATTAGGCAGACAACTATAATGAAAGATAACAGCCAGATATTTTTCTTCGGCCGACGTGGCCGAACAAAAGGATGGTCTTTTTTCTGCGCTAGTCTGCGAGTGTCTGCGGTTAAAAAAGGAAGCCGTTAGCATTTCGCGGGTGCCTGCGATTGAAACGCTTTTTTTAGTGTTCATCTGTGTGTATCTGTGGTTTAAATAAGAAGATAAGGGGGGGGTGTGAATAACGGAACGGTGAAGATTGGACAAAAAAATGTGGGTGACGGGCAGCCCTGCTATGTGATAGCCGAGCTAGGCATCAACCATAACGGCAGTCTGGAGACGGCGCTCAGGCTGATAGACGCGGCTTTTGCAGCGGGGTGCGATGCGGTCAAGTTTCAGAAGAGGACCGTTGAGGTAGTCTATACACGGTCGGAGCTTGACAAGCCCCGGGAATCTCCCTTTGGAACAACCAACAGGGACCTCAAGGAAGGTCTGGAACTCGGCGGGGAAGAGTATGGGGAGGTCGACCGCTATTGCAACCGGCTTGGCATCACTTGGTTTGCCTCATGCTGGGACGAAGCGTCGGTCGACTTCATGGCGAAGTACGATCCGCCCTGTTTCAAGATCGCTTCAGCCTGCCTTACTGACGACGACCTTCTGAGGCATCATCGGAAGTTCGGAAAGCCCATACTGCTGTCCACAGGAATGAGCACCATGGAAGAGATCCGGCATGCGGTCGGGGTGCTCGGGGGCTGTAAGGACCTTGTCCTTTTGCACTGCACCAGCACCTATCCTTCGAAACCGGCCGAGCTGGATCTGAAGGCGATGGATGCGCTTCGGCGTGCGTTCGGCCTGCCCGTCGGCTATTCCGGCCACGAAGTGGGTCTCCAGACGACTCTTGCGGCCGCGGCGCTGGGTGCGTGCGTGGTGGAGCGGCATATAACGCTGGACCGGGCGATGTGGGGCAGCGACCAGGCGGCCTCGGTGGAGCCCCACGGAATGGCCCATCTCGTGCGTGATATCCGCGTCATGGAAGAAGCAATGGGGGATGGAGTAAAAAGGGTGCATGAAAGCGAGCTCGCGGTGAGGGCCAAGCTAAGACGCGTTATCCGATCTGGCGGTACGAACTGTTGAAAGAAATGAGGCGTGTCGGAATTGCTCTTTTTCTGGTTTCTCTGGGAGCCATGGCCGTGGAATTGTCTATGATCCGCGTCTTTGATTTCATTTTGACCAGGAACCTCTCTTTCCTCATAATTTCAGCGGCATTGTTCTCTTTGGGGCTGGCAGGCGTCTATCTTTCCTTATATCCGCCTAGGGGGAAGGATCTTCAGGTGCTTGCGAGGATGGCGGCCTCCTTTGCGTTCTCTGTTCTTCTGCTGCGTCCAGGACTCAATGCGCTACCTTTCGATCCGCAGGGACTTCATGGTCGGCCGGTGGTTGAACTGGTTCTTTTGCTTGGAATCTACCTTCTGCTGTGTCTTCCTTTCTTCCTTTGCGGTCTCTTTTTCGCATATACTTTTTCAGTATATTCCCGGAATGTCGGGGCCCTGTACGCCATGGACCTGGCAGGCGCCGCTGTGGGAGCTGCGGTGATTCTGCCTGCTTTCCCGGTTATTGGGCCGGGCGGCATCCTTGCCGCTTCCGCTGTCTGTGCTCTTTGCGCTAGCGCTCTTCTGACCAGTTCCCAAAAGGGGCGGGTTGTCTTCGTGTTGCTTGCGGCGGCGGCCATGGTTATCTCCTTTGGGGTTTCCCCTGGAGGAACTGATTTCCTGCAAAGGTATGGCAAAGGTGAGCAGCTAAGTGGGGGCGTCAAGGAAGCGCAGACACGGGGAACTATCGAATACTCTGTCTGGGATCCTGTTTCGCGGATCGATGTGCTTCCTGGAAAGAACCGGAAGGAAGTTGCCTACGACGGAGGCGCCCAGGCAACGACCCTCTTCAAGTTTGACGGAGATTTTGAGCATCTCAGGACTGCCTGGAAGCAATCCGTCTACCGCTATTTCTGGAATCGCGGTGTATTGGCGGCACACTATTTTAAGTCCGGAAGCGGAAGCAGAGTGCTGGTCATCGGCGCCGGCGGCGGGCAGGAAGTGAAAGCTGCGCTTATGTACGGGGCCAAATCTGTTGATGCTGTGGAAATGGTGGGTGCCGTAATTGATTTGGCTTCCCGGCGATATGCAGATTATATCGGCAACATTTTCAGCTACCCCGGCGTTCATTATATCAAGGAAGAGGGCAGGACTTTTTTGAAGTCCCGCATCAATAAATATGACATTATCCAGATTTACAGTAATCATACTACTTCCAGTCTGGCGGAGGGAGCTGGTGCAATGGACGTTTCCTACCTTCTTACGGCAGAAGCATTCAGGGACTACTTCGGTCATCTTAAGGCCGATGGAATCCTCCAGATAAACTATCCTCTCTATCCTCGTCTCGTCACCACTGCGGCGCTCGCCTGGGCTCAAAGCGGGAGAAAGGATTTCAGGACGCATGTACTCGTGTATCAGAGAGATCCGCGTATTTCGGCTGATCTGAAACCCACGTTTCTCGTAAAAATGACCCCATGGACCCCTGAAGAAGTCAGGAAGATGGACCGCTTTTTTGTTGACGATTTTGGGGAGAAGGTTCCTTGGGTGAAAGCGGAAGACCCCCTTGACGCAGAAAAGAGTTTTCTCCCGGCTGGCTTCTATGTGGCGCCTCTTTCACAGGAGATCGAGACGCAAGCGCCATACAGGGTTTCGCCTGCTATAGACGATCGTCCGTTTTTCAAGTTTGCAAGAAAGAGCCTGGGAGTGCTTGAGGCGAATCCCGGCAGGTTTACCGATGGCTCCGTTGCCGGCTTCCTGAATGACGGCCGCTACTTTGGTATACCCGCCGATGTCTTCCATCTGGTTGTCCTGGGATTATTGTCTTTCCTGGTAGCTCTTCCTGCTGCCCTGACGCCCCTGCTGGTATCGGTGCATGGTCGTCGGCTGCGGAAGTGGGAGTGGAGTACGATAGCCTACTTCTCGCTTCTTGGCGCGGGGTTTATCGTGATCGAACTGGTTCTTATACAGAAATGCCTGAAGATTATCGGCTATCCTCTCGACGACTATTCTGCAGTGATGGTTACCCTTCTGTTTTCCGCAGGATGTGGTAGTTATATGTCATCCCGCACAGGGGTGGGCAGCATGCTGAAATTTGTATTCCCTGCTATTCTTGTAAGTGGCATCTGGTTCCTGGCTGTATTTCCTTTTGTTTCCGAAGCCGTAATGCGGTGGGGGATGGCTGGGCGTATAGCCGCAACCATGACGATGATAATGCCTCTCGGGTTTTTCCTCGGCATGCCGTTTCCCATGGGGATTCGCGCATTAGAATCCCAAGGCAGGGAGGCTGTCGCATGGGCCTGGGGACTGAACGGTCTTGCTACTGTGGCCGGAGGTGTCTTTTCAGCAGTACTTTCGCTGTCCTTTGGGTTTAATCTTACGATCGCGTTTGCTCTGATTCTTTACCTGCTGGCGGCCTTCATGCTCCGTACAATGGAATCAGCTGCCTGCTAGAGGGACCGACATATTAATTTGGATCGTGCGATTACGGAGAGAGATCAGGCGGCCTCCGTAAAGTCGTAGTGCGTCGAGGGCAAAATCCTTATTCGATAGCCGCCTTATGGCAATAGAATGTCATCACATTTCCATAGAAGGGTGGGGACACTTTACTTGTGTCGAAAAGCCGCATGAGGTTTTCAGGGGTGAAGTGCCGGGTTTCAAAGTAAGGGAACTCTGCGCGGTCGATGACGAAGCCGTGGTCCCTCAGGAACCTGTGCATAGAATCGCAGGTAAAGAGGCTTATGTGAGTGCTATCCTTGAGAAGCCGGAAGTTCTCTCCGAATCTTCGTGCACAGGCACAGTCGAAATCGGGAGTGCCGAGAAGGAGCACTCCATTTTCAGCCAGGATTCGGTGCACCTCCCGAATGGCCGTACAAGGGTCGGGGAGGTGCTCGATCACGTGATACATCACGACGATGTCGAAGTAATTATCGGGGTAGTGGCGGTCAGTCAGTTCGCCAAAAAAAATTGTGCCCCATTTCGATGCCCGTTCTGCTGCCATGCGGGACATCTCGACTCCGTGTTTCTCCCATCCGTCTGCCAGGCCGGAAAGCAGAAATCCCGGTCCGCAGCCGTAATCCAGTATACGGCCGGGGACAATATTGTTCAGAAAAGCGAGTTCCTGCTTTGCATCATCGAGAAACAGCAGTCTCTCATTGAGCCTGTGTCGGACGTTTCCGTCGGGGTCGGTAACATCTCCCCAATAGGACGCTTCATAGTCTATATCGAGTGGCGGCTTGCGGCTCTTAAAATACGGCCCCATGATCTGTCAACCCCTTCGCATGTTTAGACAAATATAAACTATAGGTGGGACGGTGCGCAACGTTTACATTGCAATAAGTGAGGGTAACGTATACCGGGACCTGGTGCGTCTCGGGATGCTCAGGCATCTTCTGGAGACTGCTCCCGATATGCGTGTCATTCTTCTCACACAGGCCTGGGCCGTGAAAGAGGTACAGGAGGAGGTGCGGCACGAGCGGGTCATAGTGGCACGACACGATCGGTTTTTCCCCCGCCGGCCCTTTGGGCGGCTAATCGAGATCCGGCGCATGCAGAGAAGACGCTTCATGATCGACCTTTTTACGAGGGTGGAGGGATATGCCACACCGGCGCCGGTTGGTATCAGGGAGCTTTTTTCCGAGTACCCGCCCAGTCTTGTCGTGTCCACTCACCCCCTCCAGATATGGGAATGGGACCTCATCAGCATAGCCCGGAAATGGGGCATACCGAGCGCAGGAATCGTCAAGAGTTGGGACAATGTGCTGCGCCATCTTCATGCAAGGGCCGACCGGCTGGCTGTCTGGGGGAAGGCCAACTGCCGGGAGGCGCTGGAAGTGGAGAAATACCGCGATCACGAGGTCCGCATGGTTGGGGCCGCCGCTCTCGATCGCTACTTTGCTCCGGGGGTGATCCTTCCCCGGGACGATTTCTGGAGGGCGAAGGGGCTGGATCCCTCAAAGCCTATCATCTTCTTCGGCACGGCAGGGGCCTTCTCCGGTGACTGGGACGAGACCTTCATGATGGATCTGCTCCTTGAGATGACCGAAAGGGAGGAGGCACTGAAGGGTGTACAACTGGTCTGCCGACTCCATCCCTGCAGCTACCTTCAGTATTTCTGGCCATACAGGGACCATCCCCGGGTGGTTCTTTCCTTCGGTTCATACGTTAAAACCCTCGGTTGGTGTATGACGCGGGACGAGGTGGACGAGATGGCAAACATGCTATGTCATGCGGACATCGTTATTACACCGGCCTCGACACTCTCCATCGAAGGCCCCATATTTGACACGCCTACCATCGTTCCACTATTCAGTACGGTCAGGCCCGATCTCCACGAACGGGCCATGGAGGAGGGTTGGCTGAGCATGCACTTTAAGCCGATCGTCAGAAACGATTGGCTTCCCATGGCCCGGTCTCCCGAAGACCTGCTCGGAATGATATGCAAGGCCCTCAGAGACCGCTCCTGGTACCGGGAAGGCCGGAAGAAGCTGGTGGATGAATATGTGACTTTCACCGACGGCAAGTCTTACCAGCGCGTGGCCCGTTTCATAGACGAGCTTGCTTCGCCGGCAGGACTGCCGAAACAGCGACGTCGCGGCAAGCTACCCGCCGATATCGGGGGAGGGTGAGCGCGGTGCAGATGAGCTTTCATGGTAGGAGCAATCTTCATATTATAATGAGAAAGAGACTATTTTCATTTCTACCTGGCAGATTCTGCTTCGCGGCCGTTTTCATATTGACCCTGCTTCCGGTGGTCGTATGTGCGCGTACGGCCAGGGCCACTACTTACTATGTGGCGACATCCGGGGCGGATACAAATGCGGGCACGAAGGAGAAACCGTTTCGCACGATACAAAAAGCTGCGGATGCTGCTGTTGCGGGTGATACCGTCTTTGTCCGTACAGGTATTTATCACGAGTCTGTAGTAATAAGGAACTCGGGAGCGCCCGGGAAACCGGTTGTCTTCGAAGGTGAGCGTGGGCCCAATGGAGAGTGGAAAACGATTATCGATCCCGGCAGGCCCGTAAAGAATTGGGTCCCGGCGCCCGAGGTCGGCCCGGGAGTGTACAAGACGGCGGAGTTGTCCTTCAACCCTTACAGTATGACAGTTGATGGAAAACAGTTCCTGCGAATCAGAGATGGCTATATGAACGGGACAAAGGGGTTTGAAATTTTGAGTAGAGCTCCGGCATATCAAGTCAAGGCCGGCCCCGAAGGCGGCGAGATCAGTTTCTGGGACGGGATAGAGGTGCTCTATGGGTACCTCAAAGGGGTCACCTATATTCGTTTCCGAAACGGGGACGACCCTAACAAGAGGAGTCTTGCGGCGGCTGATGTTACAAGCTGTATCACAATCTTAAACAAGAGCAATGTGGTTATCAGGGGGTTTAATATTCGTGGCGCCTACGAGGGTGTGAAGATTGAAGGGGCGAATGCCAAGGGTAACCGTGTCGAAGACAACTATATCACAAGTGCATATTGCAGAGTGGGGATACGCAATGGGGCGGCGGACAACGTAATCGGGCACAACGAGATGACATTAAATTATTATGGTTACAGCGATATTGGCGCATGGCAAAGTGACGGCTTTAGCGAACGTACTGCAATTCGGCGGCACCTTTATCTCGACCTGTACTACGCTTTGGGAAACAGTGATTTCGGAGCTATCCTCAGCGCCTCAGGGGACAATAACGAGATTAGAGACAATCATATTTTTGGCGGAGCCGTTGGCGTTTATTGCTCTAAGACTAAGGGGGCCAACGTTCATCATAACATCATAAACAATATGTACGGGGCGGGCATTACGACACGCGATGGAGTGGTGGACGGCGAATTTCATGACAACCTTATTTTTGACTGTAACTATAATATTCGGGTTCAAAATTACAATGCGGCAAAAGATAATGAAAGAAGTGAATACTATTACAGGAATTTGTTTTACGAGCCGGAGGGTATCGGGGTCCATATCTATGTTCACTACCTGGCTGGAGACTGGCCCCCGGAGACAAAACACCCCGAGATTCTTTTCTACCATAACAGTTTTGCCGGCGGTCTTGCGGTAATTCAGCCTTCCGCATACGCGGGGAAGAACGGTGGAATGGAGAACACGCGGATCCTGAACAATATTTTTTCTAGCCCTTTATTCTGCAGATTCTGCTATCACGGTGGTTTTGACTCAATAAAGAGCATGGTCGGTTCCTTTGACTACAATTGGGTCGGCTCCACGTATCCCGGTGGAGTGCCGGCGTGGTTCGGCGAACACAATGTTAAAGCGGAAGGGAGCAGACTATGGCAAACCGACAGGATGCCGGATTTCCGGCTGACTTCAGACAGTCCGGCGAGAGGAAAGGGCATCGATCTCTCCAGGCCGTTCAATGTGCAGGGTGAGACCTTCGGCCCGCTCCCGGGGATGAAGGCTGGATATTTCACAGGCGCGGCCCCGGACCTTGGTGCACTGCAGTACGGCGAGAAGTCTCCACTGGTTCCGTCGTCTTCACACATTCCGAAAAATTGAACTATCGAAGTCCTGATCTTACCGCTTGAACACTTAACTTGAGAATTGAGGTCCCACATGTCGTCCCGACGTCTCATCCTTAACACATCTGCCACTTACACGCGCAGCGTCATCACCGCCGGACTCACCCTCTTTTCCAGCCGCTGGGTGTTGGAGGCTTTGGGGGAGGTCGATTATGGTCTCTTTGCCGTTGTGGGCTCGATAATCATGTTTATCACCTTCCTGAACGGGGTCATGGCCGGAAGCGTGGCCCGTCATTTTGCGTTTGCAATCGGGCGGGGCGATTCGGAAGAGGCCAACAAATGGTTCAATACCTCGCTGGGCATCCATCTGATCCTGCCCATCCTGCTGATCATCATCGGTTGGCCAATCGGTGAGTATTGTATCCGTCATGTCTTTACTATCCCGGTCGATCGCATCCACGCCTGCCTCTGGGTTTTTCGAATGTCGCTGATCGCCGCCTTTACGGGCATGGTTTCTATCCCGTTCATCGCCATGTTTTCGGCCAGGCAGCATCTTGCGGAACTGGCCTTCTGGGGGACCTTACAGGCGGTACTGTTGTTCGCATTTGCTTACATGCTGACAAAGGTGTCCGGTGACCATCTGCTTTTCTGGGCGGGATGCTGGGTGGCGACTGCCGCGGTGTTTCAGATTATACAAATCATCAGGGCGCGCTACATCTTTAGCGAATGCCGCATCGACTATGCCCAATGGTTTGACAAGGGCCGTTTCAAGGAAATCTTTTCTTTCGCCGGCTGGAACCTGATCGGCACTTTCGGGGTGATCCTTCGCGACCAGGGTTCAGTCGTCCTGCTCAACCTCAATTTCGGCCCGAGGGTCAACGCAGCCTTCAGCATTGCCAACAGGGTCTCGGTCCAGACCAGCCAGCTTGCGGTCGCCTTGATCGGGTCGTTTGCTCCCGAGATCACCGCCCGCGAAGGACGCGGTGACCGCGCGCGCATGCTTTCTCTCGCCCAGAATGCCAGCAAATTCGGAACGATCCTTGTCCTGCTGTTCGCCGTGCCGCTTATAGTCGAGATGGACTACGTCCTTAAACTATGGCTGATCAAGCCCCCTCCATACACCGGCCTTTTTTGCCAATTGATACTGGCCACTTTTGTTTTGGACCGGTTGAGCTCCGGATATATGTTGGCAGTCAATGCTCATGGCAAAATCGCCGCCTACCAGGCGACCCTCGGGACCTGTCTCGTCTTGACCTTGCCCCTGGCCTGGCTTTTTCTGAAACTTGGGGCCCCGGCTACCAGCGTCGGCGTCGCCTTTGTCGCTACCATGGCCTTTGTCTCGGCAGGACGTGTGTTCTGGGCGCGGCGTCTATTGGATGTGCCGGTCCGCCAGTGGGTGAGTGAGGTGGTGCTTCCGTCCGGCACCATTGCCCTTGCCGCTTTTTGTGCGGTAATGGTGCCTCAACGGCTTCTGCCGCCGTCCTTTTCGCGTCTCGTGATTGTCACTGCAACCGGTATTCTGTCTACCCTGTTGACGGCCTGGTTTCTAGCCCTCGACGGCAATAAACGCAGTTTGGTCAAGCAGAACGTGATGCGTCTGTTAGCGAAGGCGGGCGGATGGTCGCGCTGATGAACAGATTAGAGCGCCGGCGAGAGAGGGATGCCTGGCATAACATCTGCGTTCATATGTGTTCGTGGAGGACTGTTCTATCTGAAAAAGAAAAGCGAGCTGGGAATACCCCTCGGCCAAAAGATAGATCGAATGACAGATGGCCCCGGTCCTTTAGAATAATGGGAGAGATGAAGGAGGCAACGCTGATGTTACGAGGCTTGATAAGAGGTCTGCGGAGAAATCCTGAAGTCCCCGGTTCGGCAAAGAGGTTGGATTCATGAAGAGAAAGCCTGTTTCGCATAAACTATTCTCGGTCCTTCGTACCACGGTAAAACGTATACGTCCGTCGATTGGAAGCGACAGTGAGGATTTCGTGAGATGGTTTGCCGCCAGATCTGCGTCAAGAAAACTGATGAACGCACTTTACAGGAACCTCACATTTGCCCAGATGAGTGTGTTGCATAAATACTGCGCCGGCATTTTCCGTGAGGGGCATGTTCAGGTTGATCCGGGACAATGGACAATAAAGTTCGCCGGGAAACGGATTAGCTTGCCCTTGACCCGGCAGCGGATCTGGCTGGACTGGGAGACGGCGCTCTCTATACTCGGTCATGAGGTTGAGATAAAGGCCACGTATGCCTCGTTGATTCGATCTTCCCGGAGGCCCGAGCTTTTTATTGACATCGGGACCAATTACGGTACCCATTCGCTGCTGTTTCTCGTTCACGGCATTGATAGCATCTCTTTCGAGCCGAATAAAGCCTGTCACGCCTATTTTAAGGAGGCATGTTCGTTGAACCATGTCAGGCCTAACATCCAGGGCTTTGCCCTGGGGGATACGAATGGCTCGGCGGAACTCTGTTTCCCTGAAAAAGCAACCTGGATGGGTACGACCAGGGCAAGCGCCAGGGCAGAACTCGAATCCCGTTTCAAACTCGTTACCCGAACAGTGGAGCAGCGCAGACTTGACGACTTCCGGGACTCTTTCGCCAACCGGCGCCTGTTGATCAAGATCGATACGGAAGGCAATGAACACCGGGTCCTGCTGGGGGCAATTGAAACCCTAAGGGAATATCGGCCGCCTGTAATTTTTGAGAGTTTCATCGATAGCAGAGCGCCACTGTTTGATTTTTTTGATGAACTGGGTTATAAACTAATGCCCCTGCCCTGGTCGCCGGAGGCTTCGACCCCGTGTCTGGAGCGGCAGGAGTTTATTGGCAGCACGTCTTGCAATTTCATAGCGATACCTGCGCCGGGACGACAGCGCGGCAATGATACAGTGACAGCTTGAGGTCCTGGTGTGGTCAGAATAAAGTTCTATAATAAGATCTCCAACTTCGGCGATGATCTGAACCGATACATTTTGCAGCATTTTTTCAATTTGCCGCTGGAGGTAGTTACCGACAACTATGATGAGAAACCTCATCTGATATTCATAGGATCGATGATACAGGCGGCAACAACTTCGAAATCAGTTCTGTGGGGCACCGGAATGATGGCCCAGTCGTCCCATATTGTCAGGCGCCCCCTGCAGATTGCCTGCGTGCGTGGGCCGCTGACACGAGATTGCTTGATAGGGCAGGGGGTCTTGAGCAAGGACACCGAGATTACTCTGGGAGATCCGGCATTATTGCTGTCATCCTTACTCCCGGGTACAAGGAAGGCTTCGCCGGTCTATGACATCGGATTTGTTCCCCATTACGCCGACAAGATGGCCTTCCAAGATCTTTGCTCCGGGACAATCAGGCGTGGATGGAACCGCATACAGGGCAGAATCGACCCGCAATTTCGGCTTAATGTGGAGGCGGATATAACTTATGGTAATATCAGGGCGACAGTGATTGACGTGCAAGACGAATGCCCTCATGCCATCGAAAGAATCGGACAGTGTGCCTTCATAGTCTCGTCGAGTTTGCACGGGCTTATCGTGGCGGATGCCCTTGGCATTCCGAATGCCTGGATAAGGATAAGTGACAATCTGTACGGCGGATCATTCAAGTTTATCGATTACATGCGGTCTGTCGGCAGATGGGATGTCGAGCCCATTCGCCCAAGAGGCCGAATCGACAAAGAATTTATAAAAAAAGTGCTGGACCGCGGGACGGAGTGGTCTTTTAATTTTGATACTGTCTCGTATCGAAATGACTTTGACCGGTTTCTGAAATCCGAACATTTCAGAGTCTGCGCTTGACCTTGTCCATGACATGCCTGCAATCCTGCAGTCGTCTGTTTCCCTCATGCGCCAGTGAATAAATGATGATATCAGTAGTCATGCCGCTTTACAATAAAGCCCGTCACGTTCAAAGGGCGGTCAGTTCCGTGCTGGCGCAAACGTATGCCGATTTTGAGTTGATAGTGGTTGATGATGGCTCGACAGACGGCAGCGGCGATATCGTAAGCAAAATCCGGGACCCGCGGATTCGCCTGATTAGGCAGGAGAACGCCGGCCCCAGTGCCGCCAGGAACAGGGGGGTCGAAGAAGCCGGTTCGGATTTAATCGCTTTTCTCGATGCCGATGATGAATGGTTTGAAGATTTCCTGGACACGGTTCTGACCCTGCGTGAAAAATTCCCTCAAGCCGCTGTCTGGGGAACGGCATACGTGACGATGGACTCTGATGGACAGCTGACGAGCCTGCAACTTGACAGTAGCGTGCTTGGGGAAACGGACGGTCTTATCCTTAATTACTTCGAAACGGCGGTTCGCGGGCAGCCCTTCAATGCCTCTTCGATAATGGTGCGGAAGGAAGCCTTGCAGAGGATTGGTGGTTTCACAGCCAATTTGCTGTTATTGGAGGATACCGATACTCTCTTGCGCCTGGCGCTGCGATTTCCGTTGGCATATACCCGGGTTGCCAAAGCGATATATCATAAAGAGGCAGAGAACCGGAGTAATCAATGGCTATATTCAGGCAGCTTTCCTTTTTTTGAGAGCACCAGGGCATTTCTTCGGGAATGCGGTGAAAATTGTGAAATGAGCGAGGAGATAAAGCAATACCTCGCGCTTCATCATATGCGGATGTTATATCACAACTGGCTGTCCGGCGATCAAGTGTCTATGAAGCAAATCATACGTGATTGCCGAAATATCAAGGGATATCGTCTCAGATGTTTTCTTTGGCGGTTGATAGTGTGGATCCCCAATCCGATTGTGATTTTTTCCTGGACCCTGTTGTCCCGGCTCCGCGGACGTGGTGGAAGGCTGCCTAATGTTCGCAGCATCTATCGCAGACAGTAAATGGTCATGCTGCACTGCAGAACAGGGTTCACACGGAGTTAGAGGAGCGATGCCCGCAACTGCATATTGTTCCGTTGTTATCCCGTTATACAACAAAGCCCCCCATATCCGGCGGGCTATAGACTCAGTCCTGGCACAGAAGTATCAGGACTTCGAGCTGATTGTTGTCGACGATGGGTCAACCGATGGCGGCGTCGAGGTTGTGCGACGCTACACCGATCGCCGCATCCGGGTGGTTATTCAGGAGCGCGGCGGTGTAAGTGCAGCCAGAAACCGGGGAATCCGGGAGGCAAAGTGCGACCTGGTGGCGTTTCTGGACGCAGACGACGAGTGGCTGCCCCTGTTCCTCGATACGGTAATGGGGCTGAGAATACGATATCCGGAGGCGGGGATGTACGCCACGGCATATCGATGCTCACAAGGCAGCTCCTCCTTGCGGCCTGCTTTCATCGCCTGTCCGGACTCGCCCGAAGGCGGTCTTCTTCAGGACTACTTTTTTGCGGCGCTGGGAGAACAACCCGTCCACAGTTCCGCAGTGATGATTCCGAAACATGTGCTGGAGGAAGTCGGCGGTTTTCCGGTCGGTCTTGCGAGAGGGGAGGATTTGCAAGTCTGGGGTCTGATTGCATTGCGCTACCGGGTGGCGTGGTCGCCGGTGGCCGGCGAGGTGTACCACATGTCGGCAAGCAACAGGGCGTGTCTTCTCCTCCCGGTAGACCTGGAGCCCGGAGCCGTCTGTACAGCGCCGATAGAAGAGTTCCTGCAGTCAGGTCGTGAGACAGTTTCGCCTCGCCATAATGTGGCAGAATACTGTATTTCGATGCGACTCAATTATGCGATGGCGTGCTACCTCGAAGGGAAGAGGGCCTGGGGGGTGTACAATCTCGACAAGACCGGTCATACTACGATGTTCAGGAAGAAAAGATTGTTTTTGCGGATATTGTTTTTGTTCCCTCCCGGCGTTGTAAAAATCGGGATGAAGCTGAAAAGAGGCATAAGCCGGCATGTGCCCGGAGGATTTGATGGCTGATATATCAGCAGCGGATAGTTGTGCCGGGGATGAACGACCTGACACCGTCTCGATGATGGACCTATGGACAGCTCTATAGTCATTCTTCTTTGTCTGGTTGTACTATTGCCGGCCCTGATGATCGCTTTGTTCAACCCGATGGTCGGGCTGACGATGGTCATCCTGGTTAACCCTTTTGATAACCTGATCCCGTTGCCCATGGGGTTTACCATCGGACGCGCCCTTGGGGTTGTTGTTGCCCTGGCGTGGTTATTCAGATATCTTCTGACGCGGAGATCGAGACTGTTCTTTGAAAGACGTTTTAACCTTTTCGCATTGTTGCTTATCCTTGAGATGCTTGTTTCGTCCTTGTTGTCGGTATTTCCCGGTAAAAGCATGGGGATGACCCTCACGATTACCTTCCTGATCCTGATGTTTTTCTTTGTGCAGGATTTCGTTCTCAACGAAAAACATTTGCGTGTTTTAATGATAGTTATTGCTATGACTTTCGGAGGGGCCTCGATAATCGGGATTCTTCAATTCCTCGGATTTGAGGGCGCCGGGGCTGTTATCGGCCATATAAGTAGTTACGATAGCGGCAGTGACAGCGGTGCAAGATTTGCCGGGCTTCAGACCAATCCAAATGGATATGGCCTGATGTTGATGTCGGGGATCCCTTTTCTGCTTTTTTTTGCCGTTAACGGAAAGACTTATCTTCAGAGGGCGCTTGCCTCGGTCTTCCTGCTGACGTCGGTTGTATCGCTCTATCTCGCCATGTCTCGCACCCATGTCGCAGGGCTCATCGTTTTCAGCGCTGCCTTCCTGTTTCTCAACTTCCGGAGCAAGCGCATAAGCCGCAAACAGTTCCTTTACCTGGGGTTGCTGATCCTGTTCTTTCTGCTGCTATATTCCCGGATGCCGGATTTTGTAAGTGACAGACTTTTCCGATATACCTTTTCCGGCCAGGATACGTCAGGAGAGGAGAGAAAGTATATATTGCTGAAAGGCATAGAGCTGTTACAGAACAACCCTGTCTTCGGGGTCGGGTTCGCGGCGTTCCCAGAAACGGACAGTAAATATGCCCGTCATCTGGCTCCCGGAGTGGTAGGCCATGACCTGATATCCGTCTTTTTTGCGAGTACGGGGCTCCTGGGCGCCTTAATATTTATTTTCCTGTGTTATAAGACCTTTAAATACCTGAATGCCGCGCAAACAATTTTTCGCGCTTCCAAAAATGATTATCTGTCTAACCTCGCATTAACGATAAAGGCGGCCTTCATCGCTGTTTTGTCGACGTCGTTCGGGCAGCCTATTGTTGTTGAGAGAATCTTTTGGGTCTATCTTGCAATTGCCGCTCTTTTATACAGGTGGGGTTGCTCGACCCAAACCAAAGCGGCGAAAAAGGCGGCGGCCGGGAACGTACGGCCCATATCCGCTCTTGCTGCCGGTGGCACTTCTTTTTATTCAGGAGAAAGACATTGAAGAGGAATATTCTCTATAGAATTTATAATTTGAGAAACGGACTAAATTACGGAACCGATCTCGAAAAGGCATTGAAGGTCATGTCCGATACCCAGTGGCTGACTGGAGAGGAGCTCAAAGCCTATCAGATGCGGAAATTGAAAAACCTACTTCAACATGTATCAGGGAACGTCCCCTACTATCGTGAGCTGATGGAGAAAAGCGGAATACGGCCCGAAGACGTGAAATGTCTTGAGGATTTTCGTAAATTCCCAATCCTCAATAAAGATGCAATCCGTGGTAACCACGACAGGCTTATCTCTCTTGATGCCGGCAGCAGGCAGGCGGTTGAGGCGGCTACCGGAGGCAGCACGGGCGAACCGTTGAGACTTCTCAGAGACCGTAATACGGTGATCTGGACTGAGGCCGCACTCCTGAGGGGCAGGTCCTGGGCCGGGTTCAGCATAGGGCGCCGGGCGGTCTTCTTCAAGACCTACGGCTCAACTAGCTGGCTTGGCAATAAGAGGGGTAAACTGATCAACCTTTATTATTTCACGGCATTTGATAAGGAAAAAGAACTTGTCAGCTCCCTGAAGAGGGTGAGGGAGTTGAAGCCCTTCTGCATAGAGAGCTACGCGTCCAACCTTTTCCGTATTGCAATGGCCTGCAAAAGACACGGGCTCGGGGATTTCCGTATACCGGTGATCTATTCTACCGGGGAAATGCTCTATCCTCATCAGAAGGAATTTGTTGAAAAGCAATTCGGCGGGAAGGTGTTCGACTATTACGGCTGCAACGAGATCGGGTCCCTTGCCTATGAATGCGAACGCGGCAGAAGGCACATCACCGACGAGCACGTGATCTTCGAGGTGACCGACGAAAAGGGCGACCCTGTTACGGGACGGCCGGGCTTGATCACCATAACCGACCTGGACAACTATTCGATGCCCTTCATCAGATACAGAAACGGCGATGCCGGCGTCATTACGAATGAGCAGTGTCCCTGCGGCAGAGGTCTGACAGTGCTTACAAACCTCGAGGGCAGGCTTCAGGATTATCTCAGGTCGGCAGACGGCAACCTGGTCCCTGCGATCTATTTCCCGGGCCGTTTTCGTGCGTTGAAGGGGATCGCTCAATACCAGATCGTCCAGAACGATCTTGACAGCATCACCCTCCGCATCGTAAAAAGAGACTCTTTCTCCGCCGATGAGCTGAAAGAGATGACAGGCGCCATAAAGGAAGTGCTCGGGAAGGACCTTGTCATAAAGGTCGAGGAGATGGATTTCATCGAGCTCACAGGCCGGGGGAAGGACAGGCCCGTTATCTGCCGCATTGAGGGATCGCCGTTCTGAGATGACAGGACGTAAGCCTAAAGTCCTCATCCTTTCTCATATCTATCCTTCGATCGCTGACAGGTTTGACGGATTATTTATCCATCAGCACGTTGCCGCTTTAAAGGAGATCGGAGTCGAACTGAGGCTGCTTTCGCCCGTGCCCTGGGCGCCCCGCATCATCTGGTTCAAGGACAACTGGAGATATTACGGATCCTTTCCCCGCCAGGAGACCTTCGGCGGCGTAGAGGTCGGCAGACCCCGCTATGTCGAGCTGCCCTCATGCGGCTTCAGACATCTGTCGGGATGGTCCATGTTCAGGTGCCTGCTTCCTTACGTAAGACGACTGAGGGAGGAGTTCGGGTTCAACATCATCCACGCCCATACGATAACCCCCGACGGCCATGCCGCCGTCTTGCTGGGGGAACATTTCAAGATACCGGTCATCTGCAGTGTAAGGGGAAGCGACCTCAACTATTACCCCTTCGATTCGGAAAAGATGTATAGGGCGTCTATGAGGGTGCTCAGGGAGGCCGACACGGTCCTTACAGTGAGCCGGGCGCTTGCTGAAACGGCCGTTTCGATGACTGAAATGAGGCGGGCGCCGAGGCTGATTTATAACGGGGTCGATACGCGGCTCTTCAGCCGGATCGGGCGGAGGCATGAAAACAGGGCGTCGCTGGGCCTGCCGGAGGGAAAGAGAATCCTCCTGTTCGTCGGGGGTTTCAAGCGTGAAAAAGGTGTTTTCGATTTGATAGAGGTATTTGCGGAGCTGGGAGAAATTGCCGGAGAAGTTGTGCTGCTGATGATCGGCGACGGACCCGAGAAGAGTGCTCTGGAGGCGAGTGTGGACAGGCACGGCGTGAGTGACAGGATTATCTTCAAGGGCAACGTTCCGCATGAAGAGATCTCTTCTTACATGAACGCCGCCGACATGTTCGTGCTGCCGACGCACTCGGAGGGGATGCCCAATGTGGTTCTTGAGGCGATGGCCTGCGGGCTGCCTGTTATTGCGGGCAGTGTCGGCGGCATACCTGAGATTATAACGGATGGGGACGACGGCCTTCTTTTTCCGGCGGGCGACGTGGGAGCGCTCAGGGGATGCCTCCTCAGGCTTCTCAGCGACCCTGTTCTGGCCGCGTCGATGGGGGACAGGGCCTTGAAGAAGGTGACTGAAAATTTCAGCTGGCCGAAGAACGCCTCAGAACATCTCGGCGTTTACGAGGAAATACTTGAAAGGCAAGGATGAAAGCGGAAGAATTTATCAAACAGCAGATTGAAGCGGGCTATACAGTCCACTTCCACGACGATGAATGGTGGCAGAAGATGGCGCCTTTTTACTATAGACCGGTGCTGCCCCTCCGCGCCGTGGAGAAGGGGAAGAGGCCCAGGATGACCAGGTCATTTCTCGGCTACGGCCACATCGTCAAAGAGGATGCCCATGCAAACAACCACTGGTCGATAATGCTGCTTCCGAATGAAAGACTCCGGGACTTCTCCATGAAGAACCTTCCCGAATCAAAGAGGAAGAGGATAAAGAAGGGACTGCGACTCAACGAGGTAAGGAGGATAGAGGACATCGGGCCTGTCCTGGAAGACATGCGGAAGATCTGCATCGCTGTTGCGGAAAGGACGAAACACGGGAAGCCGCCTGAATATTACACCGAGAGCTACGACAAGTGGAAGGCCTTCATGACTAAAGAATTTTCCCTGCCCGGAAGGGAGTGGTGGGGCGCCTTCCACGAGGGGACGCTCATAGCCTATCACTATGCCATGCAGATCGACGACACGATGTATCACATAGCCACCAAGGGCCACGCCGATTTCCTCGACAGGTGTCCAAACGATGCCCTTATCTACACCTTTCTCGATTACTGCAGGGGGCTGGAGGGCTGCATGCAGGTGCATACGGGCGACTGGTGCAGCGACAAGCCTTCCCTCAACAGGTTCAAGGAGTATTTCGGCTTCGAGAAGGTCGACCTTCCGGTCTACACGTGGCTTAACCCGATGGTGAGGCTTGTCAAGAGCGTCAGGCAAAGGGCGGAGCAGCCCGAATGAGACAGCCCCGGAAGATAATGATGCTGGCTACCGGCCACAGTCCCTTCGATGACAGGATCTATTTCAAAGAGGCATTAAGTCTCTCCAAAAAATATGCGAGGATAATCATCGTTGCTCCGGGAAGGGAAGCCGAAAACAAAGGGGATTCCGGCATCGAGCACTTGCCGTTACCGGAAGCGGGTTCATTGATTGCGAGGGCCTTCCTTATATTCCGGGCCGCCGGTGCAGTCATGAGAGAACGCCCTGACGTCTGCCACTTGCACGATTTTGAGCTTATATTTCTTTTGCCTTTTCTTCGACTCTTTTCCAAGTGCAAGATTATCTATGATGTTCACGAGGTATATCCGGAAGCAGTGTTGGATTCGAATAAGATATCGAAATTCTTACAATTACCGTTGGCGATTGTTGTTGATATTACCGAACGAATATTGGCTCGATTGGCACATTATATTGTGACCTCAGACAGTGATATTGCCAAAAGGTTTGAGACATGCCATCGAGTTGCTACATTGTTCAATTATCCGAGGGTGTCCGGTTTGGCATTTGATGAGCATGGGATTTCTTTTCTGAAAGGCCGCTATGTCAACAGGGTGCCGATAATCTATCAAGGGAGCATGAGTAAACAAAGGGGCGTGTTTCAGCTTCTAGATGCAATGAAGATCTTAAGAGACAGAAGGTCGGACATTATTCTTCTGCTTGTAGGCGCAAAAGATAATGATCTCTTGCGAGAGGTAAGTGAGAGGATTAAGGACTATGGTTTAGGAGATTGCGTGGAGGTTGTGAAGTGGATACCGCACACGGAAGTTTTTGATTACATTCGGGTCTCCCGCCTCGGGATAATTCCTTTCTTGCCGACGAAGAAATTAATGAAAAATATCCCCATCAAGCAGTTCGAATACATGGCTTGCGGGGTGCCTGTCCTTGGCTCCGACCTCCCGCCCATCTCCTCTTATGTAAAGGCGGCTGGCTGCGGAAGGGTCTTCGATCCAGGGAGCGCCGAGGCACTGGCCGCGGCAGCGTTGGACATGCTCAAAGACGAGGACGAGTGGAAGAGGATGTCCGAAGCGGGCAGGAAGGCTGTACGGGAGCTGTGGAACTGGGAGAAAATGGAGGCGGAGCTTTTTTCGGTCTACGAGGAAGTTCTAGCATAATGAAGCGTCTCTCGAATGACCGGTCTTAAAAGTACGGGACTGTTACGGGAAAGGGATCATGAATATCGTTAGAAAAGGTTTCAGGCTTCTCAGGCGGAGAGGCGTGGCGGGCACCGCTGATTTCATGGTGACCCTTTGCGAGGAAGTTTTGTTCGACGTAAGATATGGCACCAACACATTCGGGAATGTGAAATTGGATATGCTCGATATCATCAGCGACAATAAGGGAAGGGGAGTGGACTACGAGCCGACGAGGATCAGGCCGTTCAAGAAGATGTTAAAGGTCGTTGAATTTCCGAAAGAGGCCGTTTTTGTGGATTTCGGATGCGGAAAGGGCCGGGCCCTGCTGGCTGCCTGCGACCACGGCTTCAGGCGCGTGGTGGGCGTCGAGTTCTCAGCCGAGCTATGCGAAGTTGCCAGGTCCAATCTCGACCTGTATCTACGCAAGAGAGGGATAGAGGCGGAGACGTCCATAGTTCTTTCGGATGTGGTCGATTACGTGGTCGGAGACGACGAGAACGTCTTCTACATGTTTAATCCCTTCAATGAGGACGTTCTCGAAGGGGTTATGAAGAACATATGCGAGTCGCTGGAGAGAAACCCCCGGGAGGTCCGCATAATCTATCACAATCCGATCAACCGCCATGTCATAGAGAGGCGGGAGATGTTTTCCCTGTGCTGCGAACATACCTTCAGCGGCCATCAGTTCCTTGTCTACGGTAATAGGGGAGCGGCGAACTATCACAGTCCGGCTGAAAAATAATGTTAACCAGAATTCAAAACGTTCTCACCTCACGTCAGCCCTTCAGGGTTATCGGTAAGTCTGTGAGGAATCTATTTTTCCCTTCGTCCGAAAGTGCAAATAGGCTCAGGCAGACCATGTACGTTGAAGTTTCAAGTTTCTGTAGTGCGAAGTGTGTTTTCTGCATATACAAGTTCGGGCGGCGCAGAAGGCGGAAGATGAGCTATGAAGACTTCGTCAATGTTATTCATTCTGCAGTTTCCATGGGCATGAAATATTTAGATATGACCCCCGTTACCGGAGACCTGTTTACGCATGAAAAGGCCGTGGATATGATAACTGCGGCTGACCGGGCGGGAATTGAGCACATCGAAGCCTATACGAACGGCATACTTCTGCATAGGCATGATATGGCCGGGCTTGTGGAATCCGGAATAGACTCACTTCATATCTCACTCCCCGGTTTTGATGAGCAGCCATTCGAGGAGATCTTCGGGGTCAGGCGTTTTGAGGAGTTCAAAAAGTCTATCACTCGGCTGCTTGCTGCCCACAGAGACGCCCAGTCGGACATGAGGATAATCTTCGAGCCGAGAACCTATCTTAGACATGAGCAGCTAGTGGAGAGCGAGTTCTTCAAGACCCATATTTCAGGTCATATTTCCGATGTTGTGAGGTTAGAGACCGGAGTAAGAGTATTTGACTCCTGGGCGGGGACAATACGGAATAGAGATCTGCCGAACGGCATGAAGGTTGACCTCAATCCTCTTAAGTCTATCTATCCGGTTAAGAAAGTCTTGCTATGCTGGCGGCTGTTAACGATAGGGATACTGGCAAGCGGGGATGTGAGACTCTGTAATTGTAAATGCGATGCCAACATAGAAACCGAAGCCGACCCTCTTCTGATTGCCAACATAAAAGACTATCCGTCTTTTCGCGATTTAGTGGTTGAAAACGAAAATCGGATTGCAAAATTCAGGTCCGATTTCAGAAGAGGCAAGTTACCCTCTATCTGTAAGAGGTGTCCTTATTATATCCCAATTGCGTATGATGAAAACAGGGATAAATCGGCATGACTTGCGAAATAATCAAGAATAACAAATGAGAACCTCGGTGTGTCTGCGAGGAAGAATAGCAGGATGAAGATTGCGGCATTGTCCGCCCGTGACGAAGCCGTTTTCGACGAACTTGCTTTGTCGCATGGAAGTATTTTCAACACGACCCGGTGGACGAACATCTTCGAGCGGGGGATACGGCGCTGCGGTATATTTAATGACGGCGACGAACTTGTGGGCGGGTTTATCGTCTACCGGGAGACCAGGTTCGGTCTGTCCATCTATCGTAATCCCCCTTTCACCCCGGCAATAGGCCCCTTTCTGAAAATGGAAGCGAGCAATCCCGTGGCGATAATGGACGTATGGAAAAAAGTGTTGTCCCTGATGGCGGAATATATATCGGCTTGCGGGTTTTCGGTGGTTTCGATTGCCCTCGACAGAAACGTTGTCGACACACAGCCTTTTATCTGGCGAAAGAACAAGGTGGTGCCGGAATATACCTACGTACTGGACCTGACAAAAGACACAGATGACATAATGGCAGAGATGTCGCCGGAAAGACGCAAGAATATCAGGAAGGGCTTGAAGGACGGCTTGCTCGCCAGCCGCGTCAGCGACTACGGGGAGATCAAAATGCTTGTTAACCGGACCTTTGCGAGGCAGGACAGGACCGTAGATCAGCACTATCTGGACAAGATACTCTTTGAATTTGCCGACGAAGGAAACAGCTTCGCCTATTCAACGTCGGGCAACGGCAACCTGCTTGCATGCTCGTTCTGTGTGCATGACCGGAACACGGCCTATTATCTCCTCGGAGGTTACGACAGCCAAAAAAGGCACAACGGCGCAGGCCCCCTGTCCATGTGGGAAGCCATCAGGCATGCCAAGGCGCTGGGATTGAGATTCTTCGACTTCGAAGGATCGATGGTGCCCCAGATAGAGACCTATTTCAGAGGGTTCGGAGGTCGCCTGACCCCTTATTACCGGATAAACAAGGCAAAGCTTCCCTTGGAAATGGCCTTGAAACTGGTCAAAAGGCGGCTTTTCTGATGAAGGTTATCATCTCTCATGACCTTGATCATGTCTCGGTCCTGGAGCACCGCAGAGACTTCATAATTCCGAAGTATCTGGTGCGCAACGTCATCGAATTCTGTCTTGGGTACATTTCAACGGCCGAACTGGCCAGGCGTTTCGGAAGCCTTGCCGGGAACAGATTGCATAATATGAGGGAGCTGATGGACTTCGACAGGGAGAAAAACGTGCCCTCAACGTTCTTTATTGCCGTAAGCAACGGAAGGAACCTCTGCTACAGCGTGGCTGACGCGAAACAGTGGATCGGCGAAGTCGGGCGGCGAGGGTTTGATATCGGTGTGCATGGCATAGCCTTTGCCGACGCAAGTGGTATCACTGGAGAGCGTGATCTTTTCAGGCAGATGTCCGAAACGGACGTCTTCG
>JBJKPE010000200.1:0-31767 GCA_046706685.1 Thermodesulfovibrionales bacterium
TCCTATTTGCTGCTTCAGCTTGCTCCCCTGATGATCACCGCCGTTGCAATAGGACGGATAATGAAGGGCTCCGCGGCGAACATGATCAGCCTCGCGATACTTATCACTTTCTACTACACGTCGGCGGCCTTCGTCAGCGGAAGACCCTGCATCCTGATCTCCTCGCTGTTCCTCTGCGCCTATGCCCTGCGCGACGATTTGCCCGGCTCGGTCCACTTCCTTATGGGCCTGTTCATGGCCGCCCTGTATTATCTGTTTTTCCTCTACACCGTTCCGTTGATCGCTTCGGGCATCAGGAGACGCAAAACGGACTACCTCGCGGCGACCATAAGTGCAGCAGTGGTCTGGCAGATTTACAGCGGCGGACAGTACTTCCACTCCATCATGAGACTGGCCGCATCGATTCATCTGGGTCACGCCATGGCATATGCGGAGTTGCAGCCCATTTTTTTCGGGGGAATGCTGGCTTTTCTCCCCGCTCTGCTGCCGATGTTTCTTTACGCAAGAAGAGACATAAAAGCGGCTCTCACGGCCTGTTACTTCATGCTGTCGAATCAGGTCCGCTTTTTCGCTACGGTTACGCCGCTGACCTCTACGTTCATACGCCACCTGCCGCTTCGGGTCAACGCCCTCGTGGTTATCGCCGCCCTCACTCTGTCGTTGATGCACGTGCATATGTACCGCCACGCGCCTCTCGCAATGCCCGCCGGCAGCACCGTGCTCGCCGAGAATTCCCCGGCAATGAACTCCGTGGTGATGGACTCCCCCGGGAGGGTGCAGGTTGCCCCGTCGGCAAACCTAGGGTGGAACGACAAGGCGGTTCAGACCGCGCTCCAAAGGATGCAGACCGATGGAACACTTGATTGCTCGGTCTTCACCACCCACAAATTCGATTACGTCGTCGAGCACTGCCTCAAGACGGTTCCAGCCTGTCTATCGCTTGACCACATTGAAGGGCCTTACCGGATATGGAAGGTCAGACAAAACTGAATACGGCGTTTTGACTCTGTGCGTGGGAATTCCGCCGTTCAGGGCAGGGTCGCAAAGGTAATATTCATTGAAAGGACAGGGCAACGTGACACAAGTTATCACGACAAAAGACATTCCCTGGGAACCGCTCAGGCGAATCCTGAAGGAGAGCAACTGCCTGGACTTCATGGCTATGGCCGTATATCGCAACGGCGACGGGAGCATGATTTATGCCTACAAGCATATGAATGCGCGACGCTATCTCTTCGTGGATAGTTCGGGCGATTTCTACAGGTATGATACCGGCAGTGACGACTACCGGACGGTAACCAAGGAAGAAGCCCTGCAGCCGTTTAAATCATGCGGCGTAGAGCTATCCCTGATCTCTCCCGCGCCGGAAGACGCTGCAATGCCGGGAGCAAAAGCCGGTGGCAACTTTGCGGTAAGGGCTGTCGTAGAAATAAAACCTCTCTCGGTCCTGTCCCCGCCGAGGCTTTCCGGTCCGGCGGAACTCAATGAGCAATAATATGAGCCTTCTGATTTTCACCGTGTCAGTTGTAGTTTTTCTCGCACTTGTCACCTGTAGCTTCTCCCGTGCCACGGAAGATTCGGAGTATTGCCGCTATGAGAAGAAAAGGGCACTTTTCACCGCGGATGAGAAGTCTTTTCTGGAGGGGCTTGAGCAGACCGCCGGCGGCAAATTCCGGATTATGGGAAAGGTCCGCCTTGAGGACATTGTGGCTGTCAGGCGTAACAAGGATAGAGTGCGCTGGCAGGCGGCATACGATGGGCTGCGGGGCCGGCGTGCGGATTTCGTGATTTGTAATGCGGAAAGTTTCACCGTGCAGTCCGTCATAGTGCTGGACGGGGCCAGATATTTGTCGGATCCTTTCTGGGATAAGGTGTCCAAGGCGGTGGGCATCCCGGTTTTCCACTTTTCCCCCTCGGTTTGCCCCACACCGGGGCAGTTTCAGGTCGTTTTTTCAGGTCCCCAAGCTGTCATGTCTCTTCAGGCAAACAATGTCTATGAAGCACAAGGAGGTCTTTGAATGAAAACGAAGAGTGATTGTCTTGCAGATTTCGTCTCGGAAGGAGACCCGATAGTGGAGGACCTGCAGATCATGCAAGAGGCGCTACATTACCGCGACTGGATATTCCGGCTTATCAGCCCTTTCATCGGGAACCGGATTATCGAGGTAGGTGCAGGTCTGGGCTCCTTTACCAGCCTTCTGACAGGCCGTGAGGCGGTCGTGGCGCTTGACGCCCACTTCCCCTGCTTTCTTAAGCTTGCGCAGAGGTTCAGGCACTCTCCAGCCATCATCCCCATATACGGTGACATCACCACACCCCTGATGACAAAACTGTCGGTATTTCGGGCGGATACCGTCCTTGCAATAAACGTCCTGGAGCATATCGGAAGCGATTTGCAGGCTTTAAGGAGGATCCGCCACTACCTTGGCGACAGTGGGCGCCTCATCATTGTCGTCCCCGCTTACAAGTTTCTTTATGGGGCCACCGACAAGATGGTGGGACACGTCAGGCGTTACAGCATGCCGGGCCTGCAGGGCAAGCTTGCGGGTGCGGGTTTCAGGACCATCCACACGTGCCGCTTTAACTCCCTGGCGGTCCCGGCATGGTTCGTAAACGGGCGGATATTCAAGCGGACTACTCAATCGCCCCGGCAGGTGGGGGTTTACGACCGACGCATTGTTCCCTGGCTCAGCAGGATCGAGGCGGCTGTGCCCCCGCCGTTCGGGCTGTCGATCATGGCGGTCGCGGAGCCTAAATGAGGATGAGCGCCATAAAAAAAACAACACTCTCTCGGCCGATTTCCGGAAGCAGGGGATCGCACCACATTATTATGTCTCTTTTGATGCTGTTTCTTTCACTTGTGGGGCTCTGGAACCTCTATAACTGGTATAAGGCCGGTACGGTCAAACAAAACCTAACCCAGATGCTCACGGACTTCCAGCAAACAGCTGACACTGCCGTTACCAATCCCCGTGATAAAGACGCCGTCGACAAAAAGATAGGCGAGATCCGGGAAATTATCGGCAGGTATACAAATGACGATGAGTGAGTCGTATCCGGAAAATCTCGCCATGGCCCTCGAGCGCATGGGGCGATCGGAGTGTACCGCAGGCGATGTTCGAAGCGTTTTCGAGCATACCGAGCATACTGTCCCGCATGTGCGGATGGAAGCGACGCTCGCGGCGGAGCAAATCATATCAAGACTGAAGCCCGGTGCCGTCGAGGAAAAGCAAGAGTCGATCGACTACCTTTTTGAAATTCTGGAGTACTGCGAGCCGCGCAGGGCAGCGATCGCTGCTGGGGCTCTTTTTTCCCTGCGTGACCCGGCTGTCGATGAGCGCTTGGGGATATTTTTTTCCCCCGAAGTTTTGTCGAAGGACGCCCGCATACGCGAACTCTACCTGTATGCGGCGGTCTGCTATGTGCCGCCAGAGCCTCCTCAGCCGGCTCTATCGCATGTTGTGCAAGCTGACACCGACGAAATAATGGCGCTGGTCAAACGCATCTCGCGCATCGACCACAGAAGGGTCGACATGCAGACCATCTTCGACCTGCTTTTCTGGGCCAGCTCCGCGTGTTCCTATAAATATGTCAGGCAGGCCGCACGCTTCAAGATGTCCCTGTCCCTGCGATTTCTTCCCCGCAGCCGGAGAGATAGCTGCATCGGCCGGCTTACCGAGGAGCTCAAGACATGCGGCGATTCCTGGCTTGAGCGTAACATTTTGGAGGTGATCTTTCCCTACGTCGGCGTGCAGGGACTGGCCGATGTAATCCCGCACCTCGATGCACGGGTTCAGGAGACCCTCAGAAAGCTGGCCGCAGCCCAGCCCTGGGGCGACCGGGGACACATTTTACACAACATATCAATGCAGTGCTTCGACGGAGGCACGTTAAAGCCCCGTACAGAAGAAAACGGTCCCGACAGGAGGAACTGAGCCATGCTGAAACTCTTTACCGTTAACGCACGTTTTCTGGAAGAGTTGAACCTCACCGACTCCATTTATCCGCTGTCCGGTTATGGTGCATTAGATTCCTTTTTGCGAAAAGATGCGGCGTTCGTAAAGCCTTACGAGCTTTCCTCCGGACGATACCTCAAAATTGTCGCCTTTGCTTATGTTCTGTCACCGCGGGGCAGGATTATGGTGGTCAAAAAAAGTAGAGGTAAGGTCCTGGGTTTCGACAGGTGCTGCCGCCCAGCGGAAACTGCCTCCTCCCTTAAAAGCGCCATAATCGAGCAGCCGTAGAACGAACTCGATCTTTTTATGTCCGTATTGCAATACACAATCGGGATAGCCGGTCTCCTCCACAGGGACGATCGCGAATATGATCGGCAGAGCTCCGGATGCCTGTTTGAGGTCCAACTTATCTGTCCCTGCTCGAGAAGATTCCTCGGCGAGAAATTCATCTCGATAGAGGACCCTTCAAGTATCGCTACAGAGGAACTGATCAAATGGAGTCGGCAAATACACTGGCATCTCATGGCGGAATCTTCACACGAAGACCAACGCCGCAACTACACTGACGGGAGGCATCATGGTTGAGCTATTTATGAGATTGATCCGCTGGATCAGGAAGGCGGCTGTCAGACGTGCATATGTAATGGGCGGAAGAAGAATTGACGACTTCAGGCGGCATCAGCCCGGCGTGTTCGAAAGAGCGATTGCAGAAAGAAAACAGGCTCTGGGTTTCTACGAGCGTCCAAACGGGGATATCGATAATAATTATCACCTGTTCGATAACATCTGTGAAGCGGCCGAATGGGCCGTAAGTTCTCCCGGGGTGAGGGCTAAACGTTTGTTTTACCTCCCCTGGACGGACTCACCAGAGTGAAAAACATGATCAGCGCCGCTTCGGAATCAGTTTTTCGAGAATGCGTGTGAGGATTCCCTTCTTCTTTGTCTCCCAGAGGGTCGGGTAGATGGCAAGCATCCTGTCTTTGGACACAACGACTTCTCTACGGCGAATCTTCATTTAGCATCGCTCACAACGGCAAACGCATCGAAACATACCTGCTGCAGGCCATCTATTGACCAGGCCAACCATTTCTATTAGCATATCATATCAGTGAAGGTGCAGGGAGCCCATCATGACGAAATCAGTTCTGATAGAAAAAGTCGCTGAAAAAGTGAAAGACCTCACGGTGACGCAGACAGAGATGGTTGTGGATACCATCTTTGAGAGCATGAAAGAGGCCCTGATCAAGGGCGATAAGGTCGAGATCAGGGGTTTCGGCAACTTCCGGCTCAAGACACGCCAGGCAAGAATGGCGAGGAATCCCAAGACAGCGCAGCAGGTTCACGTTCCAGCCAAGAAGGTTCTTTTTTTCAAGGTGGGGAAGGGGCTCAGGGAAATGCTCGCCGGTTCAAAGGCGGAGCGATCCCCCGGGTAAACGTCAGTGGGTTGAGGATGTGATCCATGTAGGCGTCTGTTCGTGGACCGAGAAGACACTTCTTCAGAGTGGGGAGTTCTATCCTGGGAACGTCAGGACCGCTGAGGGCCGGCTACAGTTTTATGCGAGCCGTTTTGATACCGTCGAGGTCGACTCCACGTATTATGCAATTCCCGCCAAGAACAATTCGTTCCTGTGGGCTCAAAGAACGCCGCGGAGCTTTATTTTTCACATCAAGGTCTTCGGAGCTCTGACGGGACACGGTATAGACCCGAGGGCTCTTCCTCCGGATATTCGCTCGGAACTGTCCGAAAAAGATAGGACGCAGAAACAAATATTTGTCAAAGAACCGGCGTTGCTCAGGGATATTGCCGAGAAATTCCTGGAGGCACTTTATCCTCTCATGAGCGCCGGCAAACTTGGCGTAATGGTTTTTCAGTTTCCGCCGTGGTTCACTTACAAGTCTGAAAACCTCGATATCATTTTGAAGCACAAAGCGATGATCGGGAGAAATCGTATGGCCGTTGAATTCCGCCACGGCAGCTGGTATGCGCAAGATGTGCGGGACAAGGTGTTTCACTTTCTCAGGAAAAATCAGATAGTCCACGTTGTAGCCGACGAACCTCAATTCGGCTCATCTGTGACCGTCCCATTTGTCCCGCAGACGACGACCGATATCGCATATTACAGGCTCCACGGCAGGAACAAGGACACTTGGCTAAAGAAAGACGTGGAGACATCATTGCGGTACTCCTATCTGTATTCAGACAGGGAGCTGAAAGAACTTGTCCCCCATATCCAGACCTCGGCGAAACAAGCGCAGGAAACGTTCGTTATGCTCAACAACTGCCACAGGGCGAGGGCCGTTAGAAACGCAGCCACCATCAAAATAATGCTGAAAGGGGGAGAGGGATATAAAGGAGGAAACCGGCAATAAGTGCTATAATACGTGCCGAGATCGGATGGCAGGAGGGACTTCATGCAACCATTTACGACGCCGGCCTCGGTCGACGAGATAAGACCCGGCGAATTCGGCCTCTACAAGGCCAAACACGTTTTCAGCCACGGCATCCCGTATATCATCTTGGCACTCATCGAGACTAGGGGCGGGCTCATTGCGGAGAGTTACGCCATGCTGCCAAAGAAACTCCTTGCGCCGCCGCGCGGCTGCGACGAGATGCCTTCCCAGGCTAGGACGGCATTCCAAGGCGCGTGCCAACAACTGCTCCACCTTCGGTCCGAGATGGACGTCATGGACGCCGCGCTCTTCCCGGACGCACTTAATTTCATGGAGGCGCACAGGACCGACATGTTCCTCACCGACGGTTACCTCTCGCCACTCGGAAAGGTCCGTGAGTTGACCCGGTCGGAGGCCCTGAAGAAATACGTAGACGCCGTCACGGCCCACTATTCGAAGACGGCGTGAGCACGATTCAGGCGCACGAGAACGGGGATTTCAGTCCCCGAGTGACCCGCCTTCGGCCTTGACCTGTTCGTTGAACGACAACGGGAGAGGTGCCTTTGGCGGTCCGAATATTTGTCTATTAAGTCTGAGACCGTCCCTAAAACATGTGACATCAAATCAAAAATGGTTTATGTCGCTCCAGCGTTTATTTCCCTCGGTCAGACTTTCGAAGGGTTTTATCGACGGGCAATTTGCGATGCAACTCCATGAAGTCCCCTTGTACATGACACTGAAGCACAGAGCCACGGCGGCAATGTTTCTACCGCATATAAATATCTGGTCCACATCCGTCTCACGATGACTACGTGTAGAACTACTTTGAGGCTGAACTGAAAAAATCGAGGTGCCCGAAGGAGGCTGGCATAGAGGAGATCACGCCAAAGAAACACGTCGAACTATGAATGTTACTCCCCGATAATGACATCAGCCGGGTGTTGAGTATGTCCCGTAGTTTAGCTGCCCATCCTGACCTGTGACAGGCCCTCTTAGGCCGGGAAGATTTTGACGAAGCATTTACCTTATGAAATGCCGGAAGAAACGTTCATTGATATCCGGCAGTGAAGAAGATTACGGCCTTTTTCATTGAGCAGTGCGGACGTCACCGACGAACACGCAAAAAACACTCGCAGACGAGATAATGATTTCGAATCTTACTAAACATATTTCTTGCGCATGACGGTTTGTTCAGTACATCCAGCAATCAACGATCCGCGATTCTCAGATAGGATTTTACTGCGCATTTTTTGCGACAGGCAACGTGGGCATTATACGCAATTCTGACAAGAACCAATTAAAGGGAGAATGAGCGGAATCATACCGCCCATTCTCCCTTTAAGGTGCTCAGCCCTATCCCTACAGCAAGTTCTCTGTTAGAGACCTACGCCATACCTCCCTTTGAGTATGCCCACTCCTGTGCCGAATGGTCCGGGTGTCGGGACATTATCATGATGGCAATCGGTACAGTTGTTCTGAGAAGTTATATGGTTGGCGATGGACGGGCCTTCATGCTTGGCTTCGAATTTCCCTTCTTTCCATTGATTCAGGAATTCGAGTGTTTTCATAGCCATATTGGATGCCATTCTGGCGCACCTGTCCATCTGCTGAGGGCTCAGGAAGCCAACGCCCTCAGGGCCTTTGTCTTCTGCAACCCCTTCCGCCTTCATCCATTTGCCCACAGAGATGTGGCAGAGAACAGAATTAGCTGTGCTCGTTGCCTTGAGGTCCTTATATGCTATTGCCTTGGCCGGGACAAAAGTCGGCAGTGCTGTGTCCGCATAATAATACATGACTTCATTGGTTATACTTTCGGCATCCTTATGACCTGTCACAAGCGAAGCGCCGACGCCAGCCCCGATCAATGTTCCGCAAGTCCCGCCCCAACCGGCAGTCCCGCCGTGGGCAAACATGAGGGCCTCCATGGGAAAAGTCCTATATGGTCCGCCTGCTTTCTCCGCAAGGGTTTTCACTATTCCGCTTAAAGTTGCGTAAGCACAAAATCCATTGAACCAGCTATTATAGGCGATCTCGCCTGCCTGTTTGATTTCTGCATCGCTCAATTTCTTATACGGCCAGGGAAGCTTCGAAGACCTCTTTTGGGCGGCCTCTGCATCAGATAACAGGTTCAGTCCGCCAGCCGACGCAATGGCTATGCCTGTGGCCCCGACCGCCATTTTGCCAATGCCCCTGATAAGTCCTCTTCTTGACAACTTCTCGTCAAACATCTTTCCGTCTTCCATCAATCTCCTCCTAAATGGTAATTCGATCTCATCTGAAATGGTACGACAATTTCTCCGCCTTCCACTATGTTTGTTTGATGTCCGGGCAAGCTGCGGCATCCTCCGCAAGTTTCTCTTTGCTGGCATTAAGACTGCCGACAGCCCTTGCAAGACAGCCGTCTTTCAGGTGGTAGACGCGGTCGAACCCCGCGATCATCCGTTCGTCGTGCGTCACCACTATTACCGCCGACTGGTTTTCTTTTGCAATCTTCCTCAGTAATTCCATCACCATCTTGCCTCTTGCCGTATCCAGTGAAGCGGTGGGCTCGTCGGCCAGGATCAGCTTCGCATTGTTGGCCAGTGCGCGTGCGATGGACACACGCTGCTGTTCTCCGCCTGAAAGGAGGGCCGGCAGATAATCGGCCCTGTCGGCGATTTCCATGTATCCCAAAAGTTCTTTTGCCCGACTTTCGGCCTCCTTTCCCTTGATGCCGACGAGGCTCAAAGGGAAGAGCACGTTTTGTCTGGCCGTGAGAAAGGGGATCAGATTATGAGACTGGAAGATGAAGCCTATCTTCTCCCGCCGTACGCGACGCATATCGACTCCGCCCTCCCAGCCGTTTCCTTCAAATATGGTCTGCCCGTCAAAGGCGACCTTGCCGGCAGTCGGATCAAGGATTAGACTGATGCACAAGAGCAGGGTGGTCTTGCCTGACCCGCTTGGTCCTAAAAGCGCCACCAGCTCGCCCTTTGAGACAGACAGGTTTATATCTTTCAGTGCCTGGACTTCCAGGTGCCCGGCGCCGAAAACCTTGCTCAGACCTTCGATTCTGAGGATTTCCATGATTATCCTCCCAAGGCCATGGCAGGCTGCGTCTTCAACGCCTGCCAGAGACCCAAAATGCTGGCGAGTATGCCGCCGGCAAAAGCTATGACAAAAGTAAAGAGGGTATCACCGGGAACTAACATGATAGTCCTGGGAAATAGAGTGTACGTGTTTTCGATCAGAAGCAGCCCGAACAAAAAAGCGCTGACGGTGAGAAGCAGGGACTGTTCCATCACCAGCCGGATGATTACCGGATTAGAAGCGCCAATGAGTTTCATGACCGCGATGCTCCGAATTTTTTCCATGGTAAAGGTATAGACCACAAGAGAGACTATGACTACAGAGATAATGAGGAGCAAGGTCCTGAAGAGCAGAAGCTGCTTGGCCATACTGGCCAGCCTCCCTTTCAACATTAACTGCAGCTCATCTTCCGTACTGTAAGCCGAGAGATACAGCCATTTGTCAATCAAAAGGGCTACCTCTGCCCGATCCGCCCCTGGCTTGAGCCGGACAAGCACGGCATTGATGATATGGGTGTCCGGCTGTAACAGTGTGAGCAGCTTTTCAGCCTGGCTCGGGGAAAGATAGCTCTGCCCGGTCAGGCTTTGAAGAAGTCTTTGCCGCTGATCCCGGACCTCCTCGTTATCTCTCTGATAAAGCACTTCCTGGGCATCGGGTAGGGAGAGATACACCAGCGCTTCTCCATCGGAAGAGATCGCCTCTTTTGTCAAACCCACCACCGTATAGGTATGGAGGCCCAATGGTACCCTGTCACCTACATGCACCCCCAATTTCGGGTGGGCGACCATTTCATAATGGGCACGCGCGATATTCCTGCCTGCATAAATCTTTTGTGGTCCTCCGAGCCCGCCAAAAACATCGTAGCCGATAATGCTGAAATGTCTGCTTTTGCCCTCTACCGGTCTTTCAACGGTGTAGTAGATAAAAGGGCTGGCCTTTTCCACTCCTGGGATCGCCTTGACACTGTAATGATAAAATTCGGGTATAGTCGACTGCTCGTTAAAGGGTCCTCCACGGTATCGTTCGACAACCCAGAGATCGGGATTGGTAGCGTTGATGAGGGCAAGTCCCTCATAGATATTGCCTCGGTAAAGGCCGTTCATGGCTAGGACTATGGTAAACAGCAGGCCCACGCCGAAAATCGTGGCAATGAACCGGCCCCTGTGCTGCTTAAGGTCATAAAACGCTAAGTCCATCAGTCTTTCCCGGAGGCAATGACAATGCGACTTTTGTAAAATTCAGGACGAGAATCAATAAATTTCTCCTTCTTCCATTCATTGCCGAATTAAAACATCGGGGTCGGCAGTTTGCCCCAGCCGGTCTCTTGAGAGAGAACTTTCATCTGGATGAGTCTTAAATTGTGTATATCAACATCTGCCATAAATAGCGGAGTCCTTTGCGCGTTTATGGAAAAGAAATCATAAGGGCTTTCCACTGTCGCGCTGGAGATGCCAAGAAAGATCAGTCTCCTCGCCATCATCACATTCTGATCATCGTGCATGTCCATAACGTGGCCGTGAGAATGATCCATCCCGGTTAAATGGCTGAAAGGATGAAATACCCAGTTTAGAAATCTTCTTATAGTGAAGTGCTTTCTGTTGTAAAGCCTCCACTTGGTTCCCGTGTCCGCGATCAATCCCTGCATCATATAATCGGTTGGAATGAAATAGACCAAGTATTTCTGCCCGGGGTTAAGCTTCGCCTTTATCTCGTCCATAGAGAGGACCGAGTTTATCCTGCGCGCCATCATGCCGGCGTCATCCTGCGTTATCGATATCGCGGTCACGTCCCCGTTTGTCCAAAGGGGAAGGTGTTTTACCGTGTAATCCCTGAGGAAGAAAACACCGCCAATTGTGAACGCGGCGATGAAGACAAACAGGGATAGCTTCCCGATGGCTGTTGAGGGGGAGAGTTTCCTTTCCAGCTTTCCCGGCAGGAACATTCCGGTCTTTTCCATGTATTGTGCGTATGGCTCCGGATAGCGCTTGAGCATTCTCCTTTCCTCGTCCTTTGAGAGCAGGTAATAGAGAGCTATCATCGCAAGCCAGAGAACAATGGTAAGGATTCTGGGCCACAGGATGGAAAGGCCAATGCCTGCCAAACCCAGCGCAAGGTACTGAGGATGCCTTATAAACGAGTAAAGGCCTTTCAGAACCGCGCCCTTTTTAAGAAACTTGCTCGCATACACCTGGAGAGCGCAGAGCAGGAAAACCACTATGCCCGCAACAAAAAGCACCGACCCCATTACCCTGATAAATTTCAGGAAGCCGTCCGGTGGAACCACCATGTGCGGCAGAAAAAAAGCGTTTAGCCAGCGTGTGGCAGGGTATTTTTCCAACTGGAGCAAAAAAGGGGTGAAGACGGAATAGAAGAGTCCGGCAAAGGGACTTATCATGATCAAAATCTCGAAACCGATTATGAAATAAAGTACGATAGCGCTGCTCAATACGGCCTTTCTGTTCATTTTAATCCTCCGCACTTTTCTTAAAGCAAGGGTGCATAACTCCCCTGAAGAAGAGAAACATTTGCATTAAAACAAAACCCGCTAATCTCATCTGTTCCCCTTCGGCCCCTTGTTCTTGATCTCCGGGTGTATTTTCTTTCCCGGCTCAATACCCACGGGGTTAAGTATTACTATTTCGCCCTCTTTCAGTCCGTCAAGGACCGCAACTCGCTGTCCGTCCTGCAATCCGAGGACAATTGGACGGAAGCTCGCCGTGCCGCCGGAGACTACCATTACTCCCTTCGAACCATTTCTTTCCGCAATGGCCGACAAGGGAACAACTGGAGCGGTTTGACGGCCGGTATCGATGTCGACCTCGGTCTCTTCTCCAATGACAAGAGGTTTCGGGAGCGAATCGAATTTCACATCCACTTCCAGTTCGCGCGTTACGGTGTCCGCCTCTTTGTTGAGACGGGCGACTTCTCCATGAAAGACGCGTCCGGAACGCAGCGTAATCGAGGCCTTCTGCCCTTCCCGGATCTGCGCTATCTTTGTTTCATCTATCCAGGAAGCCGCCCATATCTGAAAATCAGCCATTTGAAAAATTGCTGTCCCCGGAGAGACGGTATCACCGATCTCAGACTTGCGGACCGTAATAATGCCATCCATGGGCGCCACGATGCGCGTATACCCGAAAAGCGCCCTTGCCGCACCGGCTTCAGATTCCGCTTGGGTGACAGCCGACTCAACTGCCTTTACCGCGGCCTCATTGGCCGTAACGTCGCTCTCAGCAACCCGAAGTGCGGCTTTAGTTGCGTCAAAGGCGGCAGGTGAGATATAGCCCGGCTTGAAGACTTCCAGATCTCTTTGATAATTGCTTTGAGCCAGGGCAAGGTTTGCCTGCGACTTTATCAAATCTGCCCGCGCCCTCGAAAGATCTCGCTCAGCGCGACTCTTTGCGGCACGTGCTGCCGCCTCCCGCGCCCTCAATTCGGCCGAATCAAGCTCCGCAAGAAGTTGGCCCTTTTTCACCACGTAGCCCTGATCAGAGTAGAGCTTTTCCAGGATGCCGGTGATCTTTGCGCTCACCGTAACAGGCACTCTGGATTGGACAGTGCCTGGTCCATGGACTTTGCCCTGGATCTCTGCCTTTTTAACTACTATCACAGGCGTTGGCGGAAGATACCAGAAAATTTTATATCCTGCGAATACCAGAATAAGTAAGACTATGATAATGCCAGTATGTTTCTTCCTGCCTGATTTCACTTCTTCTGACCCCCTTTAGCAATTTGGGATGTCTCGAAATCCTCCGACCCGAGGAGTTCGCGAACTCGCGCCCTGGCTATTTCGTAGTTAACCTCATATCTGATAAGGCCGAACCGGGAACCGGTCAAGTCCACCTGGGCTTGAAGTACATCCAGGCCTATGGCCTTGCCGTTGCGATATAGGGCGCCGGCGCTGGCGTATGCCTCTTCATTTGTGGCTAAAGTCTGCCGGGCCGTGGCGACTCCCTGGCGAGCGTTTTCGTGGTCCTGCCAGGCAGTAGCAACGTCGGCTCTAAGGCTGTTAAGGCGGTCCTGCTTCCTCTCAAGTGCCTGAAGGTGCCGGGAAGAGGCAGCCGCCACCTCGGCCTTGGTCAGCCCGCCCTCAAAAAAAGGGAACTCTATGAAGACCCCGGCCAACCACTCACCTTTGGTTCCTCCCGTATCCTGATGGCGCGTTCCTATGTCTCCCCTCAGGCTTACTTCCGGGAAATAGGCGCCCTTTATCGCTTTGACGAGTGTCCGGCTCTGCTCTATTTCCAGGTTTATTCTCTTGATTTCGGGATTGTTTTTGAGCGCCGTCTGCCATAAGGAATCAATATCGGGCGCAGGAGAAAATTCATCAGGAAGTCGCCCATTGACATCAACCTGCACCTGTACGTCCACGCCTATGGTTCTGGCCAGGATTTCCCTTGCAAGCCGCAGGGCGTTTTCCGCTTCCACTTTGTCCTGCTCAGCCTCTGAAACCAGGGATCTTGCCCGGAAGGAATCGAGCTGGGTGACTTTGCCGGCTTTAAAAAAAGCCTCTGTGAGATCACGAAAGTCCTTCCGCTGTTTCAATGCCTCTTCTGTCACCTTGAGATTTTCTCTTGCTTCAACCACGCGGTAGAAGGCTGCCGTAACGGCAAACGCCACTTCATCCCTGGTTCGCAGGACTTCCTGCTTCTGGGCTTCTGCGCCGATTCTGGCGGATTGGGCGTTGTAATAGGTCTTGGCTCCATTAAAAAGTATCTGTTTTCCAGCAATGCCGGCAAACCCCTCATCCTTGTTGAAGTCCTGGGTTGGCGGTGCGGTGCTACCCCCAGGAGGCAACCTGTTAGGCTCAAGTCTTTCATAGTAGGAAAGAAGGGCAAGCTGAGGGAAAAATTGGGATTTGGCCGCCTGATAATCTGCGATTAATTCCCGAATCCTTTCTCTCGCACCGCTCAGTACAGGATTATATTTCCCGGCAAGGTTGAGGCAATCTTCGAGGCTCAGTGAGTGATAATCGCTTTCTTGCGCTGTTTCAGCCTGGGCGTTGATGCTGAAAATTAAAGTTGATAAAAACATAAGACAAAGGAAGGCAAACTTCGGGAGGCTCTTGAAATTGTAATTTTTCAGTACATACTGCCGATCATTGTTCAACGGCTGGCTGGATGTGATCAATTTGGTCCCATCGGCGGACATCCCATCTGCCTCCCTTCCGTCATCGCATTTTCTATCATATCAAGAAACTTTTTTTGCTGGTCTTTATCCAGTCCAGCCTTCATGTCGAGTATATGCATGGCTATCATTCCCTGCATCTGCTCCTGCATCCCACTAATTTGGGACACTACCGCAGCAATATCCTGTTTATCAGGATTGTCCTGCCGTAAGAGCGTAAGGAGCTCTTTTCTTTTGGCCGCGATCTCCCTTCTCTTGGCATCGATTACAGTTCGGAATTTCATTGCGCGTTCTCTCATCGCCTTCAGTTGGTCCGTTCGCAAAGAAAGTTCTTCAAACAGGAAATGGCTTTTTTGCATTTTGAATCCGAAAGGGGAGGTCCAGTAAGCCGACTGCCTGTGGTACTGATATCCAGCGGCGCCGAGGAAGGATATGTTCAATATTAAAGAGGCCAGAAGGAAGAATTTCAAGGTGCTATTTTTCATTTCTTACCTCCATCATCGCAAGGTATGCTCCACCCAAAGTGCCCGGAGGCGCCGACTGGAACATATCAAGATGAAGCGAAGCCATCTCATTTCCAACCTTCTCCGGCATGAACCCTTTTACCATAAAGGTGCCCGACACTATACCGGCGGCAATGAGAAGAAGCACCATGACAGCCTCTGCAAGTCTGACAGGGATCGGAATCCTCGGAGACCAACCGGGTTTCTCTGTACTCACATTGGCCACCACCCTTGAATGAAAACCGAAGGGAGTCTCAAATTTCTCCATATTTACAAACAGTTGGCGCAAGCCCTGCACATCCTCCATTTCCGTCCGGCAGCTTTCGCAGACCTTAATATGATTTTCATACGACCTCTTGTCGCCCTCAGTAAGTTCACCATCGCTGTAAGGTGATTTAAGCTTTCTCGCCTTCGAGCACTTCATTTTTTCCTCCTTCTACTTATTAAACGATTGAGGTCTTAATTTTGTTCCCTAACTTTTTTCATCAATCCCCTTAATTCTTCCCTCGCCCTTGATATCCTCGACTTCACCGTCCCGGTGGAGACATCAAGGACCTCCGCAATCTCTTCATATGAAAGGCCTTCTACTTCCTTCAGTATGATGACCGCCCTGAGCTTTGGGGAAAGCTTTGCCAAACTCCTGCGCAAAGCCAGACTCAACTGTTTTGCTTCATAAAGGTTATCTGGAGAAGGTGCCTCAGAGGCCGGCTCCTGAAAAGACTCCTCTGCTTGGGGTGAACTCTTGAAGATTGATCCAAAGAAGGGTCTTTTCCTGTAATCCAGACAGGTATTTACAGCAATGCGGTATAACCAGGTGTAAAATGATGCGTCAGGTTTGAAATGATTCAGGTTCCGGTATGCCTTGATGAAGATATCCTGAGCGGCGTCGTCGGCATCGTGGGCATCCCCGAGCATATGCCGGCAAAGGTTAAAGACCTTATCCTGATATTTGAGAACAAGCTGATCGAAGGCCGATATGTCGCCCTTCTTGAATCCCCTTATCAGTTCTTCGTCATCCGGTGCTTGCCTCATTTCAAAGTATGATAACTGAAATAAAGGCTGTTACGAGTACAACGTAGAGAATGTCTATCTTCTTCACAAGTGCAGCAAAGGCGGCACACGCCAATAAGACCCTGAGAATGTCCCACGGCACGGCAAAACCGAATTTTATTGTCACATAGAAAAGGAGCCCCACAAAGGAGGCAAGTATCCCCCTCGTCGCTCCGTAGAAATACGACGAACTCTTCAGTCTGTCCATTATAGGCGTTATGGCGATCACCATCAGAAAAGAAGGTGTAAATATTGCGATAGTCGCAAAAAAGGCACCTGCCACTCCGTGAGTCAAATACCCCACAAAGGTTGATGTGATGACAATCGGGCCGGGCGTTACCTGTCCGAGGGCTATCCCGTCCATAAAAGTCTTACTGTCCATCCATCCCCTGATGTCCACTATCTCGTGGAGCATCAGGGGGATGGATGCAAAACCGCCTCCAAAGGCGAACAGATCGATCCGCATCATCAGGCTGGCGAGCGTGAAAAGCTTTGAGTCCATAAGATAAAGAGCAAGGAGCATCAAAAGGGGTATAGCAAATAATACCGCGAGATGTTTGACGCTATGAGGAATTGTCACAGTCGCGGATACCATATGCGAGCGTCTTGCGAAAATAATTCCGGCGAGCCCCGCGCCCAATATAACTACGAAGGGACTTATCTCCGCCCAGAGCAGTAAGAATGCCGCGATCGCAAGAAAGATATCTTTGAAACCCTTGAAAGTGGACCTGCCGAAAGAAAGGGTTGCATTTGCAACGATGGAGACAACCACCACCTGCAGCCCATTAAACAGTGAAACGATACCTGGAACAGAATGATATGCCACGTATAGAGCCGAAAGAACCAGCATCAGAATGAAGGCCGGCATTCCAAACCCAATAAATGATGCCAACGCTCCCCGGATTCCCCCTGCTCTGAACCCTGCATAGGCCGCTGTTTGCATGGCAGTTGCGCCGGGTATGGACTGGCAAAGGACTACCCCGTCTTTAAAAGTCTCTTCAGTGAGCCACTTGTGTCTGCTTACCGCCATTTCCTTTATGTAAGCGACCATGGCCGGGCCACCGAAGGCTGTCATGCCGAGTTTGAGGAAAGAATGAAAGAGACTTAGTGTGGTGGGCTTACATTCAACGATGGTTTCACTAGGCGGAATCGGCACGGGAGAGACTTTCTTCACAATAATATTGCTCCGACAATACCTGCGCCAACGATCACAAAAGAAGGATCTGTCTTTGTGAAAGCAATCACTGTGAAACTGATTATGGCAATTCCAAAAGTAATGGGGTCAACAAGCGCCGTGTTCCCAAGCGAAATAGCCACAGCCCCTAACAGACCTATAACAGCGGGCTTTATCCCCTTGAAGCTCGCCTGAACAATTATCGATTCTTTATACTCGTAATAGTATTTGGCCACGATTGTCACGATGATGATGCACGGCAGGTAGGAACTCACCATTGCCAATATCGCCCCCAGGAGCCCGCCGACTTTGTATCCGATAACGGCATTCATGACGGTCAGCGGACCGGGAGTGAGCTGTCCTATTGCAATAGCATCCAGAAACTCCCGGTTGGTCAGCCAATGATTGTTCTCCACGAATTCCTTCTGGAGCATGGGAAGCATTACAAAGCCCCCTCCTATCGTAAGGGCGTTGATGACAATGAGTGTCCAGCAAAGTTTAAGTAATAACATCACGTCCTCCTTCCGTATACGGCGAGGCCGAGTATTCCTGAAGCGAGGATCAGGCCGATGGGGTTCAGCTTGAACAATGCGAGGGCGAAAAAGGCGGCCAGGGTAAACAGCCCGGTCTTGTAATTTTCGATAGTAGTCTTTGCCATCTTGAAAATGATGGAAAGAAGCAACCCGACCACGGCGGCTCCCACGCCTTTCATGACCGAGGTCAACAGGACATTGCCTTTGCTTTTTACGTAAAAGATCGCAAGGAGTATCGACAACAAAACACCAGTGAATGACTGGCCCGCAGTCGTGGCAAGTGCACCTTTTATCCGCTTCAACTTGTATCCTATGCAGATACCGGTATTTACAATGGGCGGCCCTGGTGTCATCTGTCCGATTGCAACACTCTCGACAAACTCTTCATGCGTAAGCCATTTCTCTTTTTCCACAAGTTCTCTTTCAAAAAAGGCTAGCATCGAATATACCCCGCCAAAGGAAAAAGAACCTATCTTCAGGAATTTCCAGAATACCTTATTGGTAGTTATCTCTTCTTCCATTCAACCCTCCCTTGCCGTGAAGTTATCTTTTCTCCCTATTGATACCCTCGCCGTGGACTCCTAGCCCTCCGCCTTCAAATTCTCTCCGGATCACGGCATAGAACTCGTTCTTTTGGCCGGGGGTAAGCAATTCCTTTTCCTCAAGTATGTGGTCTATGACTTTCCTTTCCAGCTCGGCCTGAAGGCTTGCTATCTCCATGCTCTTGGCCTTTATTGCCTGCATATCGGTATGTTCGGCAAAGAGTAGATCACTCAGTTCAAGCCTCTTTTGACGGAGCGACTGCCGGACCCCTGCAACCTCGGGGAGGAATCCTTTCCTTATCTCCTCAACCTGACGCTTTTGGTCCTCGGTAAGTTCCATCAGGTCAAGATAGCCCCTGACCGGTTTGCGACGCATCAGTCGAAATCTGTTTATGAGAACGCCAGCAACAATCAGTGCAAGGAGAATTAAAGGAATATCCTTCAATTGGACTCCTCCTGGATGAGTTCCATATAAAAACTCGAAAACGATTCGGGAGGGAAGTCATCAAAGTTGCGCAGATGCCGGTAAGAGGGATCAGACCTCTTCTTTAGCCTGCCTGATTCAAAATAGAGGAGTGAGACCACTGAAAACAGATGAGTCACAGCAGGCCTAAAGAGATGTTCTTTTACATAATCACATTGCATCCATGACGCGGCACGATGCACTGTTTTCACCGTAAATGTCGGGGTGGGACTCTCCTCTGGCATTGAGTCCAATAAGTCGTTGATCTTTCTGAGAGAAAATTCCTCCCGTCTACAGGCGGAACACTGGCTCAAATGTCTTTCCACCAGTTCCCGATCTTGAGATGGCAGTTCGTTGTCTATAAAGGGCGAAAGCTTTTCGAGGATATCTTTGCAGTCGTTCATACCCATTTAAACACGGAAAGCTGGAAAAACTTGCGGTCGAGAGCAAGAAAAAATTAAAGGAGCGATTGCAACTGCTTCTTAAGGCTCTGGCGCGCCCGGTAGATAAGGGATTCAACAGAGGAAACGGAGCACCCCATCAGATTACCGATTTCGAGATAAGAAAAGCCCTCGTACCTATGAAGGAGCAAAGCAGCTCGCTGTTTCTCGGAAAGACTTTTCATGGCCCTAACAAGGATGGAGCCTAATTCATGGCTTTCCGTCTCCTTTTCCGGTGAATGACGCGTCGCCGCAAGCGCCACAAACCCAGCCTCATTCAGTCCAAAGATATCGACCTCGTTGCGAAGCATTCTATTGTCCCGCAATTCATTGAGACAGAGATTGGTGGCTATCTTGAACAGCCACGCTTTGAAAGAAGAAAGCGGCTGGTATTCTTTTGCACCCTTGAATACCCTTAGAAATACCTCTTGCGCGATGTCCTCTGCGGCGGTCTTGTCCCCGGTATACCGATAGATATAGTTAAGCAGGGAATTCTGGTGATTTTCGACAATCTTTTGGAAAGCGGAGAGATTGCCCTTTGCAACCTCTGATAGTATCTCACATTCAGGTTCGTTCATTCCCGCTACCTATCTTGCTTCAATTATAGTTTATTTATATGCCCCGTGCCAGGTTTCTTCCAAATCATCCATGGGGTTGTCGGCCGTCGACCTTCTTATCCGAAGCCTCGTCATGCTGGTTTTGCCTAACTGCGACTTGCTGTCCAAAGTCTTGATCAGCCAGATTTGCTTCGGTCATTTGTTCCCGATAGAAATCTTGCATCTGTCGCAGAAATACCACAGGCTCGACTTCAGGAGGAAGGAGTCGAAAAAATGATCGAACCCCCGTAGAGCAGGGCACCAGGCTGATTTATCGTAAGAGTTCAGGGCGGAACACGACAACTGATGCGCCGTCTCGACTTTTTTCAGGTACCCCTTGTAATTGAGACTGTAGCATTTTCGCCACAGATGCAATGTTACGCCCGGCTAAAAACAGCCGGAGGAAATCCGGCCTGTAAAGACTTCGTGTAGGACTATTTTGAGGCTAAACTGAAAAAACCGAGGTGCCAGAAAGAGGCTGCTATAGAGGAAATCACAACAATGAAACACCGTCGAACTATGAATGTTACTCCCCGCTAATGACATTCGCCAGGTGTTGAGTATGTCACATAGTTTAGCTGACCACCTCGAGCTGTGACAGGCCGTCTTCGGTCGGGAAGATTTTGACGGAGCATTTACCGTGTGAAATGCCCGAAGATAACGTATCCTATCTTTCGCAGAGATGAAGTCATGGTGGCCTCTTAAACGTTCATTCGCAAGGGCAAAGAAGGCTTATCGCCTTTGGTCGGAAGACCCCCTTCATCCGGCTTTGCGATTCAAGTGCATCAACAAGCCGGAAAATATCTGGTCGGTCAGGGTGACCCTCGGATACCGCGCCATCGGCATCATGGACAACGATACCGTGACCTGGTTTTGGATCGGCAGCCATGATGAGTATGAACGGTTCTTCGGGTGACCGATGTCAAGGCGTTTGTCGAGAGGGTGAGGAAGAGATAGCTTTTTTATGAAATATATAGATGATTAATAAAGCCGCAACGTCGCAGCCTGCGCGAAAAAAAAGCCACGATCTCACTTGCCCTATCAATATCATATAAATGGTGTAGTGGACGAGAAATATTGGTATCAGCCAAAGCAATAACTTTCTTGCCCATACCCGCTGTAGAACAAGGAAGAAGGCACAAACAAGAAGGCTAACTGATTCAACTAACCCGGTAATTCCACCATAATTGACAATAAACGACGTTAGGCCATGAGTTCTCAAAGTGGCCTCATTGATACCTCGTATTGAAATGACAAAAAAAGCTGATATCAAACCTAGAAGTCTGGGAATATTTACGATGCCGATCAAGGCACCAGCAATATAAAGCAACATTGGTCTATTATAAAAATTATCCCCTTCCGCTTGACTCATTTGCATTTTTTACAAGTAGTGATTCTGCAATGTGCAAAATAACAGCCGGCTAAATGAATAAACTGCAATTCGCATTGCCGGCAAGCATAGAAATCACCCGTCGCCTTGCACTCTGCACAACTATCATCGTCCCCCGTTGCTTCGATACATCCCTCAAGGCCCTTGTCACATTCAAGACATAATCCTGGCGGAACATATGATGATGGCGGTGGATAGCCTGAATGACATCCCGTAGTGCATGAATCTAATCCTTTTGGATCTTTTTCATTCACCGGATTATTTGCGACATACCCAAATACATTCGTATCCCCGCCATTAAACAATATCGGGTCTTTTGCGGTCCATTTCCCCGTCACAGGGTCATAATCCCTGGCTCCGAACCTTACCAGCCCGGTATCCCTGTCATACAGGCCGCCGGCATACCCGAACGGCTGGAAGCCGGGGTTTGTATCCAGAGTGACATTTCCGAATTCATCGTAGGCCATCTGTTGAACGATCTGTCCCGTCGTAACGTCCACTGCCATCCTCGGGCTTCCAAGGTTGTCCGAAATGATCCTGTATGTCTCACCGTTTTTGATCATATAATCGGGCACATTGTCCTTCGTACCATAAACAAACCTTGAAACTATATTACCATTTCCGTCGAGCTCGGCAACCGGCTTCAACTGGTCCTTGTAAAGGAAGTCTTGTACAAGAGCTCCGTTTATTTCCTTCCCTACTCTCCTGTTCTGTCCGTCGATAATGTAATCGATCTCGGTGCCGTCGGGTCTAACTACCGATGTCAGATTGCCGAAGTCGTCATAATTATACGAAGTTGTGCCGTCCGGACCGGCCCTGCTCTCAAGATCCCCATTGTTCGCATAGGTATACGTATAATTGCCATAGGTCAGCAACCGGTCCTGGTCATCATATGTCCCGGAAACAGTAGTGGCACCGCTTGTGTGAGACAGACGGTTTCCGTTAAGGTCATACTCATAATGACTCACAGGAGTGAGGTCTTTCTGTACATCCGTCAGTCGTCCGGCCTGGTCGTAGGTATATGTATAGGTATCAGCCACTCCATTTATCGTCTCCGTCTTCTGCGTGATCCTGCCCAGTTTGTCATGAACGTATTGATCGCTCATAAGAGGTGATCCGTTATAAAAGGCGCTGTATGTTAGGGTCTCTCCGAATGCGTCATAAGTCCATGCGTCGCTCACACCGCCAATGGTCGTGCCTGTGACGAACCCATTTCCGGGGTCACGGCCTATGACGAAATTATCCAAACCTTGATTCCCGACTGAAGATTGCGACGATACTAAAAGAGCATCCTTGTCATAACTGAAATTCACGGCATTTCCTCCGTCCACAGTCTCCGAGGCAATATTGAAGTCGTTGTTGTACGTAAACCCTACGGAGCCGTTTATCGCCCCCGACCATGTGATGGAGGTAATCAGGAAGCCGTCATAAGTAAATGACGTATTTTCGGTCAAGTCCCTCGCAGGAGCACCAGAGCCGGCGGGCCGGTCTACCTCGATAAGGTTCCTATCTAAATCGTAGGCATAGCCGGTATTTGTGTCCGCCTTGCCTATGGAAGGCGGCATGTAGTCCTTCGTAAGGTCTAACGGTGTATAGTCGAAATTGTGCGCCGGTCTTCCGGGAGGTGTTATCGAGGTCATATTGCCGTTTGAGTCGTGGCTGTAGTCTATCACCCGGCCGTCCGGCAATACCTCTTGAGTTACCCTCCCCGCCTGGTCATAGGCAAACCCCGTGATTTCCGATAGCGGATCAATAATGCCGGCCAGGTAATTCTGCGAATCGTAGGTATAACTGTAAACGCGGGAGTCAGCGCCCGTGCCCTGGGTGATCTCAGTCAGACGGCCTTGGGAATCGTAACCGTAGTTCAATGGAAGGAGCCCCGACACCTGGCTTGAGACCACCTTCCCCTGGCTGTTTAATGTAGTGGTGCTCTTTCGGCCCATCGGGGTCGTTTCAGTCATGGTCTTAGTGGCGGCGTCATAGGTGCTGATGTATGTCCTGCCATTTATGTTGTATGAATCGGTCAGGGTCTTGAAACTGAAAGGATCAGCCGGGTCCGAAAGATCAGCGGTACGGGTGTCGGTAATGTTGTACTGAAGCCCGCTGGGGGTAGTAATCGTCTTACTGCCCGTTACCGGTGAGAGCATGCCGAGGCGCGGATCTGGGGCTTTGGTAATAACAGTGATCGTGCCGTCGGGAGCTGTCTCGTTGCTGCTTCCGTCGGGGTTGGTTGTGGTCACATCCGTACCGCCTTGAGGAGACACATTTGTCTTGCGTTCTATCCCGGTATTGGAGGTCTCTACTTCGAATGTTCTTGTAATCCCCATCGCGCTTGTTAGCGAGACGGTATAGCCGTCGCTTATATTGATCCTCGAAAGCACCTGAGTACCACCCGCGGGATCCTGGTCGGTTATGAGAAGGCCCATACTGTCATAGCCATATTTGTGGATATTGCCATTGGGGTCGGTAAAGGAAGTGAGAAGACCGCCTGCATCATAACTCATCCGCGCGGCGTCTCCCGCGGGATCGCTGGCGTTCGAAAGGAAACCGTTTGCGTCGAAACCCAATGTTGTCTTCTGCCCTCCAGGAGCGGTTATGGACGTTATGTTTTCCGAGCCGTCCCTTTCTATGGTGGTCACGTTTCCGTATCCGTCCATCAATGTCGTGAGATATCCCCCTGAGTCATAGGTAAAGCTGTAAATGATATCCCCAGTGAGCGCATTTACCGTGCGCAGGTGTCTGCCGGAGGAGTCGAAGACGTAAAGCTCCTTACCGTCAATTGAAGGGATAATTATGTTCTGAGCGGAAACTCCCGGCAGGTCTGCTTCCACCTTCCTTACCCGGTTATTGTATGTGTCAGCTATGTAAATGGTCCCCGCAGCATCGACCGCGACAGCAGCCGGCAAACTGAGGGATGCATTGGCCGCCGGCCCGCCGTCTCCGCTATAGTAAGGCACCCCGTTTCCAGCTATTGTGCCAATGATGCCGGTAGGGTCCACTCTTCTTATGCGGCTGACAGAGGTGTCGGCGATAAAGATGTCTCCGGAGCCGTCCACTGCAACTCCTGTAGGACCATCGAGCGACGCCTGCAGCGCTTGTCCGCCGTCCCCGAGTTGACAGCCGGTCAACCCGCAATTTTTTCCATTGCCGACAACAGTGGAGATGATGCCTCCTCTATCCACCTTCCTGATGCGGTTATTCAGCTGATCGGCGATATAGATATCGCCAGCGCCGTCCGCGACCACACCTGAAGGATGATAAAGTGAAGCTTGTTCTGCCTGGCTGCCATCTCCGCTGAAACCAGCCTGCCCGTTTCCGGCTATCGTGTAGATGATGCCTGCCGGATCAGCTTTCCTTACTCTGTTATTGTTGGAATCGGCGATATAGACGTTGCCGTAGCTGTCCGTCGCAACGGCGGATGGCATGTTGAGTTCAGCTTGAACGGCCTGCCCACCGTCGCCACTGATACCAGCCTGCCCGTCTCCGGCTATCGTAGTTATTATCCCGTTTGCATCGATCTTTCTTATTCTGTTATTCAGCTGGTCCGCTACATAAATGTTCCCCGCGCCGTCTGTCGCCAATCCGGCGGGATGTCGCAGAGATGCCTGAGAAGCCAATCCGCCATCTCCCCCGTAGGCCGCTTCACCGTCTCCCGCTGTCGTGACGATGACGTTATCCATTGCGTTTACGATCCGTTCGCCGCCGTCACCCAGGTAAAGCACGTGGCCCACGGGATCATACGCATGCTGGACGCTCAGTGTCCAGCCGCCGAAGCCTTCGGCCTGGGCGTTCCAGTGTCCCGTTGTGGATGGACCGGTCACTGTGTTCTGATTCACCTGCCAGAGGGTTATTTGCTGGCGCGAGTAGTCACCGGATGCGGGAGTTCCGAAATAGGAACAATGGCCGAACAAACTGTCGTAGGAGACGCCAGGCGGGCTCGAAAGTTCCGAATATCCGCTGTTATACACATAGCCTATGCTGGTAGTAAACGGCTGGCTGCCCTGCACCGGCCGACCATAAGCGTCCAGACCGTTCCAATGGAAAGAATAGCTCTGACCGGGGAGGGGCGGGAATGACTGGGTGAAGGTCTGTCCGGCTATATCCACATTGAGGTCTATGCGTTGAAGGGACGATGGGACGGACGCTCCACTTAAGGGTATATTGATTTTGTATTCCGCCTGTCTGCCCGGCATGCGACTACTTCTATAGTTGAGGCTGAACGGCGTTCCCGTAATACTAAGGATCTCACCCAGCGTCTGGTTCTGCACCTCGATGACACACCCGAGGGAACACGAAGGGCCAGGGTCATTCGTAGTAGCAATATCAGGGGGGGACTGACCCGGGCCGGTCGCATCGATCGGGGGAGCGATCCCCCAGTTGAAATCCCAGAAGCTAAAATGAGTTATCGGCACGCGCCAGAGACTCTGGCCCGGCTGATACATCGCAGCAAGCTGTTGAAGCTCAGCGTCTGTAACCCCAAGGGAAGCCAAAGCCTGCGCGCTCGCTGGCGTGCCACTACCATCCACGTCAAGGTTCGCCATTCCATTTGTGATGCTCAGGATCTTAACTACCAAGCCGTTTTGCGAAGGGACCCACACGCCCATTTTCTGATCGTAGTATGCAGACGGGACAACCGCCCCTACATCGAAGTTCAGGAAATTGTCCGTGTAGCTTATAACGGGTTGACTGAACTGTACGCTTTCCGCCCCCGCTGCGCTCGCCTCATCCACGCTGTAATCCACTGCATAGGTATAGGCGACATTGCCGGGAAGAGGCCCCGGCATGGCTTCAGGGCCATTCGATCCTACGGTGAACTCCGTTGCTCGGACGGTCATTTTCGAGAGCGGCTGAGTGCTGCCGTCCGCAAATCTCATGGTTGCCGTCGTACCCTGATCAAAAAGCAGTGTGGCCTGACGTATGCCGCTATTGTCAGAGACAGGGTTGCCTCTTGCCACCTGTATGGCCGCCCCGGAGGAAAGATCGATCGGGTTTACAGCGGAATCAAGTTGTATCATCACTACATCGGATGCTTTTGCGTAGTCCTGCCATGGCACATTCACCTGGCGCTGGACCGGCAGATATCCGGATTTAGCATAGCTTACCGTGAGTATCCCTCCTCCGTTTACCGCCATGTCAAAAGCCCCGTCCACACGGCTTAATGTGCTTCCGAATTCAGAGTGTCCCAGAATCGTTATCGACACTCCGGGCAATGGGCTTCCGTCCCGGTTGAAGACATTCCCCTTGATGACGGCAACGCGAGTGACTTCAATAGTCCCGGGCGCAACTCCGTTCTGTACCGGGTTGCTGCCGGTATAGAGGAACTGTGTTGCCGCCAACATGGTTGTGGCTACGGTGGTGTCAAGAGAAGGGGCAACAGTGGCTGGGTCGAGTGGCAGGGGACTCTTGACCGTCAAGACTACAGGGTTCGAAACGCCGCCGCCGGGTGGCGGGTTGGTTATTGTCACATTATGGCCACCTGCGGTCGCCAGAGACGCTGGGATGACAATGCTCAGGTCATTTGAATCGACTACAGTCGTCACCACGGAGCCTCCGTCAACAGTAGCCGCAGAGCCGGTCACAAATCCCGATCCGCTCAGGCGTATGGTCGCCTCCGCATTCGGGGAAATTGTGGAAGGCTCCAGCGCGCTCAGTACCGGCAACGGGTTATCAACCGTAAGGCTCAGCACATTTGACGTGCCCCCTCCGGGGGCGGGGTTCACCACCTCCACAGGATAGGATCCGGCGCTCGGTATCATTCCAGCCGGTATGCTCACCTGAAGCCCCGTCAATCCCTGGTAAATAAACGGCATCGACTGCCCGTTAAACTGCACGTCTGAGGTCGTCACAAACCCGTTGCCGTTGATGTCAAAAGTAAGAGGCGTGTTTATCAAAGTTTTATCCGGGGATATCCCGCTCAGTTCAGGCACGGGGTTCAGAACGGTAAACCTGGCCGTCTGCGAATATCCGCCCCCGGGAGCCGCGTTGTAGGCCTTAATATCCAGATACCTGCCGAACTCCATGTCGGAGGCGGAAAGATTCAACGTGAACTGTTGCGGTGAATCCCAAGTGAAGGCCCCGGATTCGTCGTTGACAAAAAAGCTTGTGTCGTTGAAAAATCCGCTTCCGAATATGTCCAGCTGAAGCGACGGAGTGCCCGCCATGACTGTCGGAGGCGAAAGGACCGATATCACCGGGAGAGGGTTGACGACGCTGAGACCGGCAGGCTCTGATGAACCTCCTTCCGGAGAAGGGTTCGTCACGATCACTTGCCATAAACCCGTATTGGCAAGTACCTCGTCCGGGACGGTGAGTTGAATGTCATGGTTGTCCGCAAAGACTGGTGTTATGGGATAAGACGCCGATGAAGTCCTGATTACCGCGGTTGCAGTCTGCATAAACTGGGAGCCCGAGACCGCCATGCTCTGGTCTCTGCTTTTCCTTGTGAGGTTGGTGGGAGATATCGAAGTTACTATGGGAACGGGATTAGGCAGTTGGATCAGATTGAGGCTGTCCGTCTGGTCGTCTATTATGCCGGCTACATTGGTGAAGTTGTTTACGGCGACGCCTTCGGGCAGCTGATTGAGGGAATAGTTTCCGACTATGGAATCGGTATTCAGGTCTACGAGTTGAAGCACTGCGCCGCCTTTTTTCCCTGATGCGGATTCGTTCGGCACACTGATGACCAGCGCACGGTTGTCCAACCGGTTAACGGCAACATATTGAGGGTGTTTGCTTACCGGGATCGCAACTATGCTCCAGTCGAGGAGGCTTAATACGCCAAGAGTGTCACTGCCTTCCTGTGCGATGGCGGCAAGGTGCGTCTCGGGATTTATGGAGACTGCGGTCTGGTTTACGCCCGAAGCGAGTTGCTGTACCACCTGATTGGCTGTAAGGTCGATCACGGTAATGTTCTTTTCACCGACAATGACTGCCAGGTTCAGCTCCGGATCGACTGCAACCGCCTTGGAGGCGCTCTTAAGGGGTACGGAGGCCACTGTCGTTTGACTGCGGATGTCCCATATAATCGCTGAATTGCCGCCGCTCGCCGAATCGTTCGACAGGATCACAGCGGTGTGGTTTGAGGAGTTTACGGCTATTCCGTCGATCTCGTGGTCAAAGGCGGTCTTGCTGATTACAGTTAGCGATCCGAGGTCTATGATTGATACCGCATTATGGTCACCGGTCACAAGTGCTACATTCAGGCCGCTGTCGATGGTTACACCTCTAGCTCCTGAAACAGCCACATCGGCTATTACGCCCTGCGAGCCCAGATCTACAATAGATAGGCCATCCTGAATTGTCACCACTGCCATGTTGGTATCAGGGTTTACGGCTACATCGTTCGGCCCATTGCCGACGGCTATTCCGGATGCTGCCGACGCCGGTGAAGTGCCGGCCGCGTCGGCCGGATTGAACGGAATGATAATTACACAAATACTATAAAAAAAGGCGATCAACAGATATAGCCGTATGCGTTTCATAGCGCCTCCAATCCCCGGATCTCCTACTTAATCAGACTCGCGTAGAGCTTTGCGGCAGGCACCCTCTTGCCCGAAGCGGTTATGTAAGTCACTCGCGAGCCCCCGCCCATCGAGGCGACAACGGAGGCCTGAGTAATCTTTTCGCCGTCATAGTTCATAGCTGTTTGAATACTGAAAGTGGCCTCGGCCATCAGCACGCAAGGCGCAGTAAACGAGAGGTTCACGCCGGCGGTAGCAGTGGAGGACTGCTGCGTCCCGTTCAGCCCTGTGCTCGTGTAAGTTGAGCCTGCCCCTAACTGGGGGACAACGGTGACGTTTACAACCGTACCTGTCGGGATGTTGGAAGCCGAGATGCCGACCGTTACCGGATTAATCGTGCCGGCAGGCAATGTCACATCGGGTGTTCCATATGCTCCGGTCGGACTCTGCGGGACGTTCACCCCTGCGATGGAGGTTATCTGGATTGTCGGGGTATTGGCGATAAAGACAGGCCCGGGGGCACTGAATATGTATGCCGGGATGGATTGCACCGTCCTCGTAACGGTGTCCGCCTCAATCCGGATGCGGCCGTTACCGCCACGATTGGCGTATCCTCCATTACCGCCAGCGGCGGAAATAGTGCCGTTACCTGAAATGGTACTGGCTATCAGCTTTATAGCGCCGCCGCTGCCTCCGCCTCCTGAACTATAAGCGATGCTATAACAACCCATGTCCCCGGAGCCGCCAGTATTAACACTGCTGTACCCAGTACCCCCATTGGCCAATATGCTGCCGATGACCGAGATTGTGCCTGATGATGCTATCAATATGGCTCCCCCGCCGCCGCCCCCGGCACGTCCATACGCCCAGAAGTCTCCACAGACGGAACTATAATTGCCGCCCGCACCGCCTGAACCTCCTATAAATGGAATGATAAAATCGTCGCCGTAAACAGAGCCGCCAGGACCTCCACCATAGCCCACGCCAGCCGAGCCATATCCTCCACCTCCACCAGCCTGAGGCCCACTACTGGAGCTACCACTTATAGAGCCTCCGCCGGGGCCGAGTCCGTTGCCTCCTTTGCTTGCGTCTCCTCCGTAGCCTCCGTCAAATCCTCCAGGGCCTCCTGCTCCCGCAGTAATGGAAACAGCGTTACCACCGCTTACGCTGATCGTGCCATCGATGGTTACGTCGCCCGTGGCGAGGATGTAAACAGGGGTGTTTGCCGCATTCTTAATGAATGTGACCGTCACGCCTAACGGAATGTTTACGGTCGTAAAATTGAATACTCCGCTATCAGGTATCTGTAGCTGGGTATCGGATAACGGGCTAAAGGCGCCGTCCGCGCCAGTGCTGCCGCTTATGAATGCATAAGCCGCAGATCCGCATAATAAGAAAGCCAGTAAAACCGCACTCGTTAAAATCCTTCTCATCCTTCCCTCCTTCTATTCCCGTGAAATCGCTTTTATTTCAAAGGCATTCATTGTTCGTCATGGTTGAGATGGGCCTATCTCAACGGAAACAGGACTCGCGTATACGCCTGTCGAATACCAATACCTACTGTCGACTCCCACGCTCACTGGCCTGGAGACGATGCTTGCACTCTGCAAAATATCGTTCACAACAACACTTACCGGTTTGCTGCTTGCCGTGCCGGCGCCGGCGAAGGGGTTGGTGACAAATACTGATATTGTCGAATTGCCTGCTTTAACTGCACCGTCGCCCAAAGCTAATGCATCTATTAAGAACGTCGCGTTGCCTGCAACCGGCACGGTTACGGACTGGGGCACCGAGATTACACCAGGAGATTGATTCTCCAAAATAAGGTCGTATGCGCCTTTGAGTCCCTGTATCCGGGCCGTAGCGCTTCCGGAAGACCCCGGCGCAAGCGCAATCTGCTGTGGTGATACTGTGAGACTAATCAGGTTCAAAGATATGCTCTGCGAGCCTGAAAGGGTCGTAACGGTAAAGGTGGCGGGGCCGGTAGCCACGGTGTTTTGGATTTGGGCGTCGATGGTTACCGAATAGTCGTTGGCAGAGAAGTTGATGATTTTGATCCCTGGATTATCCGTTGTTATGCTGTCGGTCGTAAGCAAATTGCTTCCTGTTATTGTAATGGAGACCTCGCCGCCGATAAAGACATTCAGCGGGATTATGCCAGTGAGAACGGGGGAGGTGGATCCGGGAGGTTGGTTTCCCGATGTGCGAGTAGAGGAGATTAGGTGGCCAGTCTTGTCGTAGCCGTAGATAATCTCGGTTCCATTCGAGGACACTGTCATCACAAGACGCCCCAGATTATCGTAAACATAATTGACCTTATCGGCGAATGCTGAACCCGTCAGGAAAAACAGAACAGCAAAGCACGCAAAAAGTCCGAACTTGATCCCCGAAGCTTTTACTCTCATGCCCGATACCCTATAAAGCCTTTCTCCCCCAAATCGCAGCGAAACGCCGCAATAACAACAAAAAAAACGGCCCCCCTCCTGCCAAACAAAAAAAGCCCGCCTTCGAAAAGGCGGGCTTTTGAACATCACCCGTTTGCCACTTCGACAGCCCCTCTTTCCCAAAACAGGATAGGTAGCTTTGTGCGGCCCGGTTTCCCGAACCTTACCTTTTCGATGGCTACGGTTGTGATTAGACCACAGGTTGCATCGGAAAAACAACTTAATTATTTTTATCCACTGATAAGCATTACTAATAAGCTTAGGGTCACATATCAGTTTCTGCGGAAGAGGAATCTGTCAGCATTTCCCCTCAGGCTGCTAAGTGTGTATGTTTTCACCGTGTTCAACGTATTGAGAATTAGAGGTCACCATGACTCAATTGTGCGAAAAATATTTTCCGTTAGAGCTGGCCGGGAAAAATTGGACAGTGCTATAAGTGGTAAAGCTGCTCTAAAATAGAAAACCCGAGGGGTATAAGACATTGAGTGACGTCGAGATCGCTCCGCACAGGGCAAATGGCGGAGCCGAATTTTCAGTTTGACCCTGCAGAAAGGAAAGAGGAGCAGCTAAAATGGCAAAGAGACCGAGAAGGAACCACGGAGCGGCATTCAAGGCAAAGATAGCACTGG
>JBJKPE010000201.1:0-16180 GCA_046706685.1 Thermodesulfovibrionales bacterium
ACTTTCAGACCTTCGAGGGCCGAGATTACAGCGGTCAATTCCATCCTGTTGTTCGTAGTCAGCTTTTCGCAGCCGGAGATCTCCCTGACCCTCCCCCCTGACTTCATTATTGCGCCGTAACCGCCGACACCGGGGTTACCACTGCAGGCACCGTCAGCGAAAATTTCAACGAAATGCCTCCGGAGATCTTTCATCCTAGTCTATATTACATTTTTCGCCCCCGAATTTCAAAACAGGAGGGAAGGAACGGCACTGCCCCGCCGGGCGTCAGGACCGGTCAAGAACACCGTAGCCCGTCGCATCACGGCGTCGCTCGGCCGCCTCGCAGTTCAGGGTTTGCGCTCAGGCGAAGTCCCGCTCGCACTGAAGGACAATCCTATCGAATTCATCCTCTGATATATCGGGCAGAATGAGATTACCGTCCTCGTCTTTCTGCAGCTTCGTGATTGTCGGATATCTGTTCTCAAGAAGCTTCAAGTTTATCGCCTGGTGCTTCACGATCTTCAACAATCTCTTGTTCTCCGCTTCAAGATTATACTTTTCCAGGCTGGCGCGAATCGAAAGCCTCAGTTCAGTTTCGTTCCAGGGCTTGGAGAAAAAACGGTATATTTCGCCTTGGTTCACAGCTTTCATGGCAGCATCCAGACTCGCATAGCCCGTGAGCATGATTCTCACAACGTCAGGATAATATTCCTTCACGCATGTCAGGAATTCCGTTCCCGACATAGCCGGCATCTTCTCATCCGATACCACCACTTTTATTCCGCCCTGCTTCAGGATTTCCAGTCCTTCCGCGCCGCTGGCAGCCGAACATATTTCGCAGGGCTCATCTATTAAAGCCCTCTTCAGTGCAGCCAGCACATTCGGCTCATCGTCAACAATCAGAATGACATCCCTCATAATCATACTCCTTTCTCTCAAACGGGCACTATTTTCGATGCAGTCATATGACTTCTGCATACCCTCTCCATCTTACGCATCATCAGAGTTTTTCTCCCTGGGGGCTCCGCAAAAAGGACAGATTAGCCAGTCTCTTTCCATCGGCATCTTACAGCGGACACAGACGTTCTGCTTGAATGCCCCGCAGTGCGGACAGAACAGAAATTTCGCGTCGATCATTCTTCGGCACTTCTCGCATCTCCGCTCATGCCGGGTCTGAGGTCCCACTACCCTTATGAGTTCCTCCAGGGTGGTTACCCCCGCTTTCACTTTCCCTATGCCGTCCTCGACAAGCGTCTGCATCCCGCTGGCCCGGGCCATCTCTATAAGTTCCGATTCCTTGTAATTGGTGCTTATCAGATGCCTGAAATCATCGTTCATAACAAAAACCTCGAAGATACCGGTCCTCCCCAGGTAACCGGTGCTATTGCACCTTTCGCAGCCCCGCCCCTTATAAACGCCCCCTTCGAGCATCTTCGGAGGGATCTTCAGTAATTCCATCATCTTCGTTTCGGGAGAGATCTTCTCTCTGCAGTATTTGCAGACCTTTCGCACCAGTCTCTGTGCAAGGATGCCCTCCATGGCAGATGCGATGAGATACGGCTTGACCCCCATGTCTATCAATCTGGTTATAGACGCAACAGAGTTGTTAGTATGCAATGTAGTAAGAACCATATGCCCCGTCAGAGCAGCCTTAAAGGCCACGTCGGCCGTCTCATAGTCTCTTATTTCCCCGACCAGAATTACATCGGGGTCCTGCCTGAGCGTGGAACGGAGTACAGACGCGAAGGAAAGACCGATCTTTTCCCGGATGTAAATCTGGCTGGCATCTTCCAAAAAATATTCGACCGGGTCCTCTATAGTCTCAAAATTCTTCGTGCTCTGAAGCATCTCATTCATTATGGAGTAGAGCATCGTAGTCTTCCCGCTGCCGGTAGGTCCCGTAGAGACTATGATACCCTGGGGTTTCTTTACCAGTCTGTAGACGTTCTCCAGATCGTCCGGGAACACGCCCAGATCGTCCAGTTTTCGCACAGCCGCGTTCTTGTCCAGTATCCTCATGACCACCTTTTCCCCGTTTATGGTCGGCATCGTGGAAACCCTGAGATCGACCAGGCGCGCACCCGCCTTAACGGTAATCCTGCCGTCCTGGGGCCTGCGCCTCTCCGAAATGTCCATCTTGGAGAGAATCTTTATCCTCGATATTGTGGCGGGATGGAGATCGGCGGGTATCCTGATCTTGTTGTGGAGCATGCCGTCTATCCTGTATCGTATCAATGTGTTTTTCGTCTTCGGCTCTATATGGATATCGCTCGCCTTATAGCGCACAGCTTCGGAAATCACGGCATTCACTATCCGTATGATCGGGGGGACCTCGGATGAACCGATCAATTCCTGGACATTGACGTCTTTTTCTTCCTCCTCAATGACTATATCGATCTCATCCAGGGGTTCCGCATCGAAAAAGCCCTCGATATCCCCTTCTCCCCGGGTTTCGTTTTCCTCGCTTCCGTATGTCTTTCTGATCTGGTACAGAATATCCGCACTGCTGGCAACAACCGGCACGACCTTGAGGCCCGTCATGATCGATATATTGTCGCATTTAAAGAGATCCGAGGGGTCGGCCATAGCTATGGTGATCTGCCTCCCGTCGAGCTTTATCGGGAGAAGCCTGTTCCTTTCACACAGGTCCCTCGGAAGAAACCTGACGACCTCCGGTGGCAGGCTCATCTCCTTCAGGTCGATATACTCGACCTTGAGATGTTTCTGCAGTGCCCTTATTATCTTTGATTCGGTAGTGATACCCAATCTAAGGACGGTGTCGCTGAGAAATTCGTCGGGCAATTTTTCTTTCAAGACGCGTTCGAGGTCGCCCTTGCCCATTACGCCGGCCCTTATAAGAATGTTCCCCATTACGCCGCGGTTTTCATCGAGAAGAGCGGCGTAATTACTGATCTTGAGCTGCTGTTTTCTTGCAATCTCCTTGAGTTTTCTGTTTTCCTGTATCAGTACATACTGCTGGAGGGCAAGGCTGACAGTCAGTCTCAGGTCTTCGTCGTTCCAGGGCTTAGTGATGAATTTAAATACAGCCCCCTCGTTGACAGCCCCCATAATCGACTGCACGTCGGCATAGCCGGTGAGCATTATCCTTATCGTCTCCGGCCATTTCTGCTTTATCTCTTTCAGCAACTGGGCCCCTGTCATGCCTGGCATCCGGTGGTCTGAAATGACAAGATGGACCTTCTCTTTTGCCATTATGTCGAGGGCGTCTCCCCCCGACTGGGCCGTGAAGATATCGTAATTCTCCTCCTGGAAGATGCGTTTGACCGCCCTGAGAACGTTTTCTTCGTCGTCCACAATCAACAGCGAAAATCTCCCCTCCTCGCTTCGGCCGTCTGCGACAATATCGCTTGGAATGGCGTCTGCCTCATCTCTTCCCATAGCCCTGAAGAGCTCGGAATACTTAGACATCCGGCCTCCCGCGCACCGGCAGCCTGAGTACAAGTGAAGTGCCTTTCCCCTGTTCACTCTCCACTTCAATGCCACCGCCGTAAGCCGTGACTATTTCATAAGCAACGCTGAGCCCCATGCCGGTTCCTTTCCCCACTTCCTTCGTCGTAAAGAAGGGATCAAATATCCTGTCCCGGATATCCTCCGGAATCCCGGTACCGTTGTCCGCGATCCTCACGGTAATCAGATTGTCTTCGCATTGCGTCCCCAAAAAGATCCTCGGTTTTTCACCGCCCGACTGGACTGCATTGAGGATAATGTTGAGAAATACCTGACATAACAGGGCCGGGTTGCATATATATCCCGGCAGAGGATGATACTCCTTGATAATCTCGGTGCCCCCGGCAATTTCATGAGTAATGAGATTCAACGTCCGGTCGATTTCCCTGTTGATATCGACAGGGATCTCCTCACCGTCCTCGACATGTGCGAAAGACTGCAGGTCCGAGACTATCTTTTTGACTCTCTCCGCACCGTCAAGACACTGTTCGATGAGATCGTCCATGTCTGCGGAGATAACATCGAGTTTCAGCTCATTCCACTTTTGCCGCGCCTCCCGCCTGACGTCTTCCCACGCCACAGGCCCCTCAATAGCGGAACGATAAAAACCCAGCATCGTGCCGAGTCTCGACAAGTACTTCCTAAGCGTTTGGATATTGCTTGACACATACCCTATGGGATTATTGATCTCGTGCGCCAGACCGGCCGCAAGCTGTCCAATCGATGCCATTTTTTCTCTCCTGAACATGCTTTCATGAGCCCTCTTCAGTTCCTGTGTGCGCACCTCCACCTTCTTTTCGAGTGTCGCAGCGAGTTCCCTGTATTTTCCCTCGGATATGCCGAGTTTTTTATTGATTTCGAGCAGCTCTTCATAAGACTGGTTTACCACTGTGGTATGGGTCTCCGTCGTGAGCATCCTCTTCAAGTTGGCGTAAATAATCCCGTTGACCGCCGCCGACAGCACACACAGTATGCCATTAAGATAAGGAGCGTCTTCTCCCGAGCCGGCGGTCAGCAGGATTCGACCCACAATCTCGCCCTCCAGGCAAACGGGGGCCGTTTCACTGCGCACCCCTCCTGCCGGAGAGCCCGAAAACAACAGCTGATCGCCCCCGCTGTCAGTAATTGCAGCCGATAGTGCTCCGGCCTTTACGGCTCCGTCCAGCAGCGGCATGAATTCGGCGCTCGTAATCAGATCACGCAGACCCTTTTCGGTCCCAACCACATAACTGAAATTATCGGAAAGATGTTCGTTATCCACTGATTCTCACCCCGGCCTCTTCCCGGCCACTGGCTCCTCTGTACTTTTTGTCAGCTTCTCCACAAACGTCTCCCTGTCCAGTCCGTGGTCCCGGGCCAGCGCAAAGCGCTTATCCAGTCTGTCGTATGTCCGTCCTACCAGTCCCTTGAATGTCTCTGTCACGCCCCATCCCTCGAGGGCGGATGCCATAAATAACGCGATGCCCGTGGGATTCCACACGCGTTTTATATCATCTTCCGGAATGATCTCATGAAGGTCTCTCTTGTTAAACTGTATCACCAGGGGTATCGCGTCGATATCCAGCCCCACAAGTGAGAGGTTCTTCTCAAGATTGTCAAAACTCCCGAAGTTGTTAGCCGATTCCGCCGACTGGGAATCCGCTATGAAGGCCACACCGTCGGCCCTCTGGAGGACCGCCTTCCTGGTAGCGTCGTGAATTACCTGCCCCGGCACCGTATACACCTTAACTTTTATCTTCAGCCCGCTCGGAGCCTCGAGAAAAAAGGGAAGGAGATCAAAGAAGATGGTCCTGTCGTCCCTGGTATCGAGCACCATCAGGTCCCCTCTGCCTTCGCTTGCCAGCAAGTCATGCAGTCTCAAAAGATTAGTCGTCTTGCCGGAAAGGGCCGGCCCGTAATAGACCAGCTTCAGAACCATCCTTTTTTCCATTTCGTCGTATTCGATCATGAGCCGGCCTCTCGCTCCGGAATCCGATCCCCCCGCCTTTCTCCGATATCATCCCTCCTCAAAAGGTTTATGAAGATATCGACTATTTCCGGATCCAGGGCTGCTCCCCTGAGTGATGAAATTATATTCAGGGCTTCTCCTGTTTCGCACCTCTTCGCGTAGGGCCGGTCGCTGGTGATGGCGTCGAAGGTGTCCGCAACGGCTGCTATGCGTGCTTCCAGAGGGATCTCCTTTCCGCCCATACCGGTCGGGTATCCTCCACCGTCGAATCTTTCGTGGTGATGGAGGATGATGTTCACGATGCCCCTCGACAGATTCGCCTGTCTTGCCACGTCGGCCCCCCATAAGGGATGTTTCCTTACGATATCACGCTCCTCCTCGCTGAGGGGGCCGCGGTAATTCAGTATGCTTTCAGGGACACCTATTTTTCCGCAATCGTGCAGCCAGCTGCCGTGTTTGATTTCAACTCTCCTGCGCTTGTCAAACTGCAGGGCATCAGCTATCATCAGTGCGTACCTGGCGACTCTGTCACAATGCCCCTTAGTGTAGGGGTCCTTCAGTTCAATGGTCTGTGCAAGAGAGCGCAGCGTCGCCTCATCCGCCGCTTTCAGGGACCGGACAAGTCTGTAGCGCGCGATCCCTTCGCTGACCGTAGCGACAAGGACTTCATTTTTCCATGGCTTAACGATGAAGCGGAATACCTCTCCCTTGTTTATGGCGTCAATCGCCGTCCGAAGGTCCGCGTATGCCGTCATAAGCACCCTGACCGTATCCGGAGACATATCCCTGGCCCTTGAAAAAAGTTCGATGCCCTTCATACCCGGCATAAGATTGTCAGAGACCAGGACGGCGATATCTTCCCTGCGCAGGATGTGGAGCGCAGCCGGGCCGCTGCAAGCAGTAAATATCCTTATACCGTTGTCGGGAAAAAGCCTCGCGACCGAACTCAGTATGTTTTCCTCGTCATCGACAAACAATACGCTGTCAGCCAACCTTTTCCTCCTCCAGAACGAGAATCACACCGCTCTTGCCGTCAGGATATTTAATAAGGGCCCCTATGGCGTGGATGCCGCGGCTCTTGACAAAAATATCCCCGCAAAATCTCCCGCCGGCGAAGACCTTGTCAACCGCAACATTCACAGAGGCCGGAAGGGCCCCCCTCAGTGTGAGCCCGGGAATCGCGCATTCCTTTTCGAAAAGCATCTCGTCCCCCTTCCTGTTGCACATGACCAAGGCCCCCTCGCTGTCCATGCCGACAACTGCCACCGGCAGGAGGTCCAGGACGTTTCTCGTGAAGGCCTGTATATTGTCAAGTCCTATCAGTTTCGCAACCCTTTTCTCGACCAACTCGTCGAGCCTCTCATTGAGTGAGCTCAGCTCCTCATTGGACCTCCTCAGTTCATCAGTGAGCTGCATATTCCTCTTATAAAGGAAATATCTGTCAACGGCATTGGATATGGTCACTTTCAGTTCATCGTCGTTCCATGGCTTCGGTATAAACTTGTATATCTGCCCCTCGTTTATTGCAGCCACCACGGCAACCGTGTCCGCATATCCCGAAAGCACTATCCTGACCGTTTCAGGCCAGCGCTCACGGACTTCCCTCAGAAACTCGACTCCGTTCATCCCGGGCATCCTGTAATCGGAGATGACTATCTGCAAGGGCGATACACGGCCGAGAATATCCAGACCGTCGCTCCCGGATGTCGCGGTCAGAATTTCATACCCATCATCCAGGAACAACCTCTCGATAGCCCGAAGAACATTTTTTTCATCATCCACAAAGAGTATCCTCAGTGGCTCTTCCATACCCTATTCAACCACGGGGACCTGCAGCGTAAATGTAGTCCCCTTCCCTACAGTACTGCTTACCGTGATCCGGCCTCCGTGTTTTTTCGCTATTTCATAGGCGATACTGAGTCCGAGGCCGGTGCCTTTACCCACTTCTTTAGTGGTAAAGAAGGGCTCGAATATCCTGCTCAGTTTGTCCTGCGGTATCCCGCAGCCGGTGTCCGATATGGACACGAAGATGTCCCCGTCGGCATGCCAGGTCTTCACGTTGATCTCTCCCTGTTTTTCGATGGCATGGGCCGCGTTGACCAGCAGGTTCATAAATACCTGATTGAGCTGTCCTGGATTGCACCTTACCATGGGCATGTCCCCATATTCCCTTTTCAGTGTCGCCTTGTATTTGATCTCGTTCCAGACTATATGGATGGTACTCTCCAGGCCGGCATTAATGTCCGCCATCATGTAATCCGTGTCTTCCACTCGTGAGAAGCTCTTGAGGTCCTGGACAATCCCTTTCACCCTCTCGGCGCCCTCGAGGGATTCTTTTATAAGGTCCTTTATATCCGTAACGATGTAGTCGAGCCTCAACTGCCTGCGCTTTTCATCCAGTTGCGGCGCCGCGGTCCCGGAGGAATCGATACTCTTGATGAGGTCAGACTGACTGTCGATAAAACCGGAAAGCTTGGACAAATACTTGTCGAGGGTACTGAGGTTGCTTGAAATAAAACTCATGGGGTTATTGATCTCATGGGCCACACCTGCGGCCAGTTGGCCGATCGATGCCATTTTTTCCTGCTGCAGGACCTTCGTCTGGATGGTCTTAAGCTCGGTATACGCCTCGGCAAGCTCGATGTTCTTGGCTTCAAGTTCCCTCGTGACTCCCCTCAATTCCGTCGAATCATGAACTGTAATCACCTCACCAGGGACCCTTCCTGATGAGGCGTCAATGAAAGGGTACGACTTGACCACGAACCACTTCTTGCTCCTTTCGTGAAAGATTTCTCTCCCGCTGCGATAAAATGTGCAGTTCTCAATAAGGTTCTCGAACAACAGCTTGCCCCAGTTCCTGCCGATAACCTCCTCGTACGGCCTGTTGACAAATTCCTTGAATGTCCTGTTGCATCTTCTGACCCTGCCCAGACTGTCGACCAGAAAAACCATGTCGCCCACGCAGTCGACCGTCCTTTCCCATTCGTTTTTTATGGATTCGACCAGTTTAAAGACCTTCTCCAGCCCTTCATGTTTTCTCCTGGCTTCTTCCAGCGCTTCTTGCAGGGCCTCTTCAGGAGGTTTTCTCGCCCCTATGTCCCTGATAAGATAAGTGACATAGCGCTCTTCCCCCGATTTCCAGGCCGACACTTCAAGTTCCGCGGGGAACCAGGTCCCGTCCTTGCGCGCGACCTTCAGTTCAAGAGGTCCTTCGCCGGGGTGCGCACCATCTGCCTGCCCCCCCCAAAACTCCGCCGGCAACCAGGCATAACGTTCCGGAATAAGCACTGTCACCGGCATTCCCCTGAACTCTTCCGCGCTGTAACCGAAAGCCTTCTGAGCCATGACGTTCCAAAAAAGGATAACTCCGCTGGAATCTGTTGTAATCAGAACGCCGGGCAGATTCTTCGCCAACATGCTGAAGTCCCGGTTTAACATGCGGGGTTCATTCCTCTTCCCGCCAGCCGGTCTTCCTTTACTTGAGTTTCCGGCGGCCGCATTCATAGCGCATCCCCTTGTTCCGCTGTTTCTATTTCGGACTGATGCACTTCAGCAGGCATCGCAATTACAAACTTGCTGCCCTTCCCCTCCTCGCTCTCCACCCGTATGCTCCCTCCATGGAGCTCGACATTCCTCCTGGCAAGATAAAGACCGATGCCCACTCCCCCATACTTCTTGGTGATAGGAGCTTCAAGAAGTTCAAACGGTTTGAAAAGTCTTTTTTGGTCTTCCTTGGCTATACCTATCCCCGTGTCTTCAACGCTTATTTCAACCATCGGTTCACTTTCAAAGCCCCGTAGTCCTGGTCCGGAGCTTTCTGCAGACCCGGAGTACCTTCGGGCAGAAAGGCGGACGATTCCCCCTCCCGGAGTGAATGTAAGAGCATTGTTGAGGATGCTAAGAACGGCCTGTTTTATCTTTATCTTATCGGCTGTAATTTTGCCGATACCCTTCTCCACATCAAGTACAGTCCGTATATTGCGGTTAACCGCCTTCTTCCTGAAAAACGCTATGCATCTGTCAAGGAGCTCGCCGAGGTCGAAATCACTCAATGCGAGTTCCGCCCCCTCATCCTCTATTCTTGACAAATCAAGAATGTCGTTGATCAGTGAAAGCAGCCTCCGGCCGCTCTCACTGATATCCTGCAGATATTCCTTCTGTTTGTCCGTTATCGGACCGATAATCCCGTCTGCAAGGAGGTCGGAGAAACCCATAATAGCGTTGAGAGGCGTGCGCACTTCGTGAGACACATTGCCGATGAACTCCGACTTGGCCCTGTTTGCCGCCTCTGCGGTCATCCTCGCCAGTTCCAGTTCTCTTGTTCTTTCTCTGATCAGTTCCTCCAATCGGGACCTGTGCATTTCCAGTTCTTTTTCCATACGCTTCCGCTCGCTGATATCTATGACGTAAATCCTTATGAGATTCAATTCCGGTACATACCACAGGTGCTGTTCATAAACCATGCCGCCCAGAGGAACTTCAAGGACCAGCTTGTGTCCCTGTTTCGTAACGAGAGTGTTCAGAACCGGTTTGACTGCGGCTATCATCGGATGCCGGCCACCCAGGGAACGCAGGTCCGGAAATATTCTCCCGGCAGCGGGATTCGTATACGTAACTGTACCTTCGATATCTGTTTCAATGATCGGGTCCGGGTCAAGCCTGGGGAATGAAGCGTGCCGTGAGATCGCCTTTTCGGCCATCTGTTTGTCGATTGCCCGCTGGATCAGCAAAAGAAGTTGTTCTATATCGTAGGGCTTCTGAAGATAGGAAAAAGCGCCCCTGTTTGTAGCGTCAATAGCAGAGTCCAGGGTGGCGTGCCCCGTCAGCACGATTGCCTCAACGTGAGGGCAGGTCTGCTTCAGCCCCTGCAGCACGTCCAGGCCGGATATATCGGGCAGCTTTAAATCAACCAGTGCGATATCTACATCACACTGTCTTGCAATGGCAAGCCCCTCAGCTCCGTACGAGGTAATGACAAGTTGATACCCCTTCGCACTGAGGATGTCAGACAAAGTCCTTCTGATAAGCGGATCGTCATCTATTATTAGAATTCTGGATCCGTCGTCCATTTCCATCCTTAGGGCAATCCTGTCAAAAGAAAAAACTGTTGATAACTCATCCCATTTTATCCGTTTTAACCTGCCTCAGGAAGGCCTGACAGGCAGGGAAAGCCGATTCTGGAACCCACGGACAGTGCGGTACACACCAGCACCCGCCATCTTTTCTTATGATGAACTCAACTATAAGGTTTGAGACCATCTTCTCCTCTCCCGATCGGACTCGGCCCGTCAGTTTCCGCCTCCAAAAGATTTCAGAACGGCTCGCCAAGAGCACCGCGCTTCTTCCTGCGACTTATCTCTTCTATGAGACCGATCAGCACGTCGGCTCCAAAGGGCTTGTAAAGACATGCGTAAGCCCCTACCTGTAACCCTTTTTCTATCGAGGAAGACATCTCAGCGCCGTAGGCGGTGACCAAAATTACGGGTTTTGAAGGATACCTGTCGCGGATCGTTTTCAATACATCCAGGCCGTCCTCCTCGCCCAGTTTAAGGTCCAGCACTACGACAAGCTTATAGTTTTCGGCCATCCGATCCATAACCCTGGCAGGCTCTATTTCCGTCTGCACCCGGTAGTTTCGTGTCTCCAGGATGCTCTTCAGAGTGGAACAGAAATTCGGGTCATCGTCCACTATCAATATACTCTCCTCTTTCCTGAGAAGAGACAGGAAGGAAAGAACCATCTGGATATCAATAGGTTTGGTAAGGACCGTGCACGCCCCGTGGTCCTTCGCTTCCATTATCTGGTCCTCGGTAGCATACGCGCTCATCAGCACCACAGGAATCGTCGGCGAGATTTCTCTTATCATTTTCAGCGCCTCCACCCCGTTAATATCCGGCATCTTAATGTCCATAAGCACGCAGTCAGGTCTGTCAGACCTCACTTTTTCGACCGCATCCTCGCCGGTATACGACCCCAGGGCTTCATATCCCTTAACCTCCAGGATGTCTGAAATTGTCTTCACCATCCTCCTGTCATCATCTACCACCAGAACTCTTGTCCTCATAACACCCGACGGTTCAGAGGCTGTAACCCTCATGGTTCATCCTCTCCTTCCCGACCTGCCACAATCCCTTGCCCATGCGTTTCCATTTGATGCCCGCCTCCTCCCACGCCCCCTAAGGCCTTCCGAATATTTCCGGAGTCTGCCGTTGCTATCTCAACAAATTCTGCAGCGCCGACACCTCCACCCTGTTCCGTCCGTTCTCCTTGGCCCTGTATAGCGCGTCATCGGCAAGACTGATGAGGCCGGCAGCCGTTCCGATTTCCGGCGAGAACGCCGCTACGCCCAGACTTATGGTTATCCCCAGGTCCGTTTCAACGGCCTGCCTTATTTCTTCCGCCGCTGTCCGAGCTCCCTTCGTATCCGTTTGATGCAGCAGAACGAGGAATTCCTCCCCGCCATAGCGCACCGCCAGGTCTCCCTCCCTGGTCCTGCCTGCTATTATCCCTGCGACCTCCTTCAGCATCTTATCTCCTGCCGGGTGGCCGTTCGAGTCGTTGTACGCCTTGAAATGATCGATGTCGATCATGACAACAGACAGAGGTTTTGCATATCTCACCGCCCTCGCGAAGCTCTTCGGAAGCAGAATATCCAACAACCTCCTGTTCGCCAGTCCTGTAAGAGGGTCGTGCAGGGCAAGATTCTTCAATTCCGAGTTCAGCCTCCGGAGTTCAACACTGTCATTGATTATCCTCTGTTCCGCCTGCTGCTTCTCGACCGCCCGCTTCACATGAAGAAGCAGCTGCCCTATCTCGTAAGGCTTCAGGAGATATGAAAAAGCCCCATTGTTTGTGGCCTCAATAGCCGACTCCAGTGTGGCGCTGCCTGTTAATATGATGGCCTGAGCGGAAGGTGAATCTGTCTTGATGCGGTTCAGCACTTCGATCCCCGATATGTCCGGAAGCTTGAGATCAATAAGCGCCAGGTCGATCGGAGTCTTTTTGAAGAGGGCAAGTCCTTCCCTGCCGTCTCCGGCTCTGAGGACATCATAACCTGTCGCCGTGAGGATGTCAGAGAGCGTCTTTCTCAGATTGTAATCATCATCGATGATGAGTATGACCGGCCTCGAAGTCTCCGTCATGTCAGAAACCTCCACGCGGCCGGATCCTGTTGCGACTGCGCGGTCTTTTCCCTTCTCTCGGCGGGAAGACGCACGATAAAAACTGAACCTTTCCCCACGGTGCTCGCTACTTCTATCTCTCCCCCGTTCGCCTCCGTGAGTTTTCTGGCTATCGAGAGGCCAAGACCTATCCCCCGCGGCTTTGTGGTAAAAAGCGGCTGAAAAAGCTTTCTGATGTTTTCGTCCGGTATGCCGAAGCCGGTGTCGGCGGTGCAAATTTCCACTAAATCTCCAGCGGATTGAAGACTGGCTGCTCCACGTTCGTCGCCCTGAGCATCAAGCGTCGAACGTTGAACGGTACTGGCCGATAAACTGAGAGTTCCGCCTTCCGGCATCGCCTGCACGGCGTTATCGATAAGGTTGGTGAATACCTGCAGCATCTGCAGAGGATCTACTCTCACCAATGGAAGGGTGTCTGGAACCGATACCCTGACATCAATGCTGGACGGGACAACGCACCTCTTGAGGCAGCGATTTACCAGCTCACCAACGGCGACCGGTTGCGAGTCCGGTGTCCTCGTCCTGGAGAAGTCCAGAAGGTCGGAAACCAGACGCTGCGAGTTGTCCACTTCGGCCTTGATTATTTGCAGATATTCTCTTACCTTTTCGTCCGCACCGGACAAAACCGCATTGAGAAAGTATACTGCATTGCTCATCACTGCCAGGGGATTCCGCAACTCGTGGCCGACACTCCCCGAGAGTTGTCCCAGAAGTGCCAGCTTCTCTTTGCGCACGAGTTCTTCCTGCGCGTCCACCAACTGCTTCGTCCTCTCATCTACTTTGCGCTCAAGTTCCTCATTTAATTTTCTTATCTCAGCCTGAGCACGCTTCTGTTCTGTTATATCGATGCCTATACCCAAAAGATAAGGAGCCCCGTCCATTGTGATGCGCACACCTGTCAGAAGATGTGGTATCTTCTTTCCGCTTTTTGACAGCACCTCCGCCTCGGTCACAGCCTTTCCGAACACAAAGACATCACGGACTTTCTGAGACACAACCTCCCTGCAGTCCTCGCTGACGAACTCAATAGGAACACGGCCGGCTAAATCATCGGCGGAGTATTCCGTTATTTTCTCAAAGTTCCTGTTCCACTTGACCAGTCTGCCTCCGGAATTGATGAGATAAAATGTCCCGGGCATGGTCTCTATCAGGGTCTGGGAAAAGTCCCTCTCCCTGATGACGCTCTTCTCCGCCAATTTGCGCTCGGTGATGTTCTTTGTTATATGCACGCTGCCCGTCATTTGACCCTTTTCGTCAAATATTGGGAAACAGGATACAGAGAGCCAATAATTCAGGTTCGGCTCAAAAAACTCAAAAAACTCGGGTTTACGGGACCGGATTGACCTTACCATGGGGCAGTTTTCCTGAGGTTTGTCTGAGTTGTGGAAAATCTCGTAGCAGTTTTTCCCTATTACGCCATCACTCGTTTTCAGAAGCGTTGTTAGCGCCCTGTTGACCCTGGTGATTCTCATCTCCTCGTCATGGATCGAGATGCCGTCCTCTATGGCGTCGAAGGTATTGTCCCACTCGGCTGCCGTCTTTTGCAGCCTCTTGTTCATATCCCTGATCTTTTCGGTATAAAGGACGACTATACCCAGCAGGAGGGCTGTCGCAACAGCTGACACACCTCCAACGATCAGATGTTCCTCGTCGAAATAGAAGATTTCAGGATGAAGGATCAGGTCGGCCACGGCGTTGAGGTTTCCCATGAGGACAATCGCCGCCAGGATAAAGGTTGCCTGAACGAGCCTCGAGTGCAGTATTCCTGCTTCAGTGCTCATTCTTCCCCTTACCGTCAAGAATCGTCATACTTACATCATCAATTCTGAACCACGGTATGACAATCGGGGATTCCCTGAATTGGCGGCTCGAAATCCCCGAGAACTAAGGCAGGATGTCAGTGTTCGAGCGAGGTCAGCCCTTCACGTATAGCGTATTTGGTAAGCTCCGCTACAGTATGGATGTTGAGCTTGTCCATAATCTGCTGACGGAACGTTTCTACGGTTTTCACGCTTACCCTCAGATCGGATGCTATCTGCCGTGTACTCTTCCCCTCGGAGAGGAGTTGCAGCACCTCCCTTTCCCTGGGCGTCAGGGTGGATAGATTGGAAACTTCGGCCTCCGGGAAAAGGCGCACGTAGTCCTTCACGAGGATATCAGAGATCCTGGGACTGAGATACATCTTGTTTTCGCTGACCGAGCGAATTGCAATAGTAAGCTCCTCGAAAGCGCAGTCCTTCAGTAGATAGCCATGAGCACCCGCCTGAAGCATCTTTACGACAAAGCGGCGGTCGGAGTGCATCGACAGGGCAATGACCTTCGATCCGCGGGTCTTCGACACGATCTGACGTGTCGCTTCCATCCCGTTTAACCCGGGCATGGCAACGTCCATGATCACCACATCTGGAACCAGATCACTGGCGAGCTGCACAGCTGTACGCCCGTCCTCCGCCTCTGCAATCACCTCCATGCCAATCTGGTTGCCGATTAAGGTAAAAAGGCCTTCCCGTACTATCTTGTGGTCGTCAGCCAAAACTATCCTTATGCTCATGAGCACCCCCTTAAACCAAATCTTACATGAGATGACCCTTTATCGCAACAGGCTAATCCGTTGCCGGTGCAGGGGCCTAGGGATTTCCAGGCTTCGGGGCCGGATCGGGATTGTCCATAAACTCATGCCTCAGAGGCGGAAAAGATACAAATCCCGCCCTCTATGGAAGGTGAACACGTTGCGGCAGTTGAACGGCCGCGGGGGAATATTCGGACGGAACTCCCGGTCCTTTGCCGGTTGCGATGAAAAGAATTAAAAGAGGACATAAATGGCGGAGAGAGAGGGATTTGAACCCTCGATCAACCGCATAAATAAGCCATTTGTGGAGGGGTTACTTTCGGTTCACTTTCGGTCGGCGCTAACTGTCATGGGCAAAAAATATCAAAAGCCATAACCATGGAGGTGAGTTGATTGGCCAACCAGTCCCGCCCTGGGCTAGTAGTAAACTCGTTGAGAAGCATATCTGGAATATCGCTCCCAACTACTTTTATTTGCCAATCTTTTGTTGATGACCCGGTTTTGCAGTTATAGGTTACCGATCTCGGCGGCACGGGACGTTGATGAATTAGATAACTTTGTCATTTCCTCATCATCTTTGAAATTGCCGTGGTTGTCACGCCGGTTGCGCTAGCTATTGTTGCCATTGGGATCCCGTGGCTTTCAATCAGTTCCGCAGCTATCCTCTTTCTCACCCCGCTGACCCGTCTCCTCCGGCTTCCGCTTTTCACCTCAATCACCCCTCCCCCCCTTCTTTGCAGATATCCCTGATCGTTTCCTCAACCTTCCTCCAGGCAGCTTCTCCCGTCAGCAGTCTTTCCTGCCGCTCTTCCGCCTCTGAGACGATCCTCTCCACAAAGTCCCCGCTTCCCAATATGCGCTCATCCGATTGCTCCGCATCCTTCCCCTGCGAGAGGGAAAGCCGAGAGGGACATCCTATAGAGCCTCCTGTCAAGTAAAAAAATAAACGTTCAATATCCAGCAACTCTGTTATCGGCCTTTTTAAAGGCGAGCGAGATTATTTCGTTCTCCCGAACGAGATGTCACCTGATG
>JBJKPE010000202.1:0-8590 GCA_046706685.1 Thermodesulfovibrionales bacterium
AGACCGAGGCGCCTGTCCTTTACCGGATCGTGAGGAGACTCACCCAGAAGGCCGGTATGCCGATGCCGAAGGTGTACATTATTCCCGATATGTCTCCGAACGCATTTGCCACCGGCAGGAACCCGAATCACGCAGCTGTAGCGGCGACCGAGGGCATCATGCAACTTCTCTCCGAGGACGAACTGGGGGGAGTCATGGCCCACGAACTTTCGCATGTCATGCACAGGGACATACTCATAGGGACGGTGGCGGCCACGATAGCCGGTGCGATAAGTTACCTTGCACAGATGGCCCAGTGGGCGATGATTTTCGGGGGAGGAAGGCGCGGCGATGACGACGGCAGTCCGGTAGCGTCGATCGTGATGATGATAGTTGCTCCCATCGCGGCGATGCTGATACAGATGGCAATTTCGAGGTCGAGGGAATATGCGGCCGACGAGAGCGGGGCCCGGCTCTACGGCAATCCGTCGGCTTTGGCGAATGCCCTGAGGAAGCTTGAAAAAGGATCTGCTGCAATTCCGATGCACGCGACGCCTTCGACCTCACATATGATGATCGTTAACCCGCTGCGCGGCAATGCGCTAATGAAACTCTTCAGCACTCATCCTCCCGTCGAAGAGAGGATAGCCAGGCTCGAGTCCATGAACCTTCGGGGATAAGAACCGCGCGTAATTGAATAAAAAGGCACGGGCCTGAAGCCCGTGCCTTTTTTAATTATCTCTTTCCGTTTTGTTCAGGTGCGTCTTTTGCACTCTCTTTCAGTCCGCAAATTGAGTTCCTGTTTGTTCATCTGGAAACAACAGTTTATTTAACGGAGACACAGAGACACGGGAAGAAGGGGAGTCTGGTATCTTCATTCCCGTCAGGAGATTGGACCTGCTATTTCCCTTGCTTTTCAACTCTATGTCTCAGCGTCTCTCTGGTGAATTGCTCTTTTCAGGTTCATCATATCGGCGAAGGATGATAAGGTATTAGTATGGACTGGTACCGGAAAAATATCGAGGATGTCCTGATCGGCCTGAACACTTCGGAAGAGGGGCTTTCGACGGAAGAGGCCGCCAGAAGACGCGACGTGCATGGCCCCAACGTCCTTAGGGAGATGGAGAAACGGGGCCTCTTCAGGATTTTTGTCGATCAGTTCCAGGATTTCATGATTCTCGTCCTCATTGCCGCTGCAATAATATCCGGTATAATCGGCGATGCCACCGACACCATAGCCATCGTGGTGATCGTTATTCTGAATGCGGTCATAGGCTTTGTACAGGAATACAGGGCCGAAAAGGCGATGGCGGCCCTGAAGAAGATGGCTTCTCCATCGGCCGCGGTGCTGAGGGACGGAAGGGAAGTGGAGATCGCGTCGTCTTCGCTGGTTCCCGGCGACGTCGTGCTGCTGGAAGCAGGCAAAGTGGTTCCCGCCGATTTGAGGATCAGCGAGGCGTTTCAGCTCAGGGCGGAAGAGTCGGCTCTTACCGGGGAATCCGTCCCGGTAGAAAAGCATAGCAGAACCTCGATGGGCGAGGAGCATACGCTGGGAGACAGAAAAAACATGCTTTACAAGGGAACGACTGTCTCTTACGGGCGGGGCAGAGGCATCACGGTTGCTACAGGAATGCGGACCGAACTGGGCAGGATAGCCTCCATGCTCCAGGAGCAGGAGGAAGTCAAAACCCCCCTCCAGAAAAGGCTGGCCTCTTTCGGGCGGAAACTGGCAATCGCCGTTATCCTGATCTGCATCATCGTGTTATTTTTCGGGCTGGCGCGGGGGGAGCCCGTCCTGCTCATGCTTCTTACCGCCATTTCCCTTGCAGTCGCTGCAATTCCCGAGGCCCTTCCCGCAGTCGTGACCATATCCCTCGCCATAGGGGCCAGGAAGATGGTGAGGCAGAATGTCTTAATCAGGAAGCTGCCGGCGGTCGAGACCCTCGGGTCGGTCACTTTTATATGTTCTGACAAGACGGGGACCCTTACCCTGAACAAAATGAGCGTCGATGAGATCTATGTCGACGGTGAGGTGATTCACGGTCTGAGCGGGAGGTCCAGGATTGCCGGCAATGCCGCCGGGGACGACTTGCCGCCCTCCCTCGCCCTTCTTATGACAGCCTTTTCCGTGAGCAACGATGCGCGCCGAAATGGAGAGGGAAATATTATCGGCGATCCTACCGAAATCGCTCTCTATACAATTGCCGGCGAAAACGGCTTTATGAAGGAAGAGGTAGAAAAGAAACTCCCGAGGGTTGCGGAGGTCCCCTTCGACTCCGAACGGAAATGCATGACGACTTTTCACCGGCGGAACGACGGGACTTTCATATCGTTTACAAAAGGGGCCTGTGAGGTGATCCTCGAAAGGTCCGAAGGTGTTCTCATCTCCGGGAAGGTAAGGCCTCTCAACCGGGAAGAAATCGTGAAGATTAATGAGATTATGGCGGCCGCCGGCCTCAGAGTTCTCTGCGTGGCGATGAGGGAATGGGAGGAGATACCCGAGGGGGTATTGCCTGAAAACGCAGAGACGGGCCTCATCATCCTTGGTCTTGCCGGAATGATGGACCCCCCGCGCGAGGAGGCTATTGAGGCCGTTTCTTTATGCAGAAAGGCCGGCATTGAACCGGTCATGATAACGGGTGATCACCCTCTGACGGCAAGGACAATTGCGGGGAGGCTCGGCATCCTCGAAAATGACTCGAAATCGGTTATTACAGGGAAGGAACTTGCCGCCCTGTCGCAGGAGGAGTTTGAGGACCGGGTTAAAGAGATAAAGGTTTATGCAAGGGTCAGCCCCGAACAGAAGCTCAAGATCATACGCGGTCTTCAGGACGAGGGCCAGTTTGTGGCCATGACCGGTGACGGTGTGAACGACGCTCCTGCACTCAGGCGCGCCGACATAGGCGTTGCAATGGGAATCACCGGCACGGACGTGGCAAAGGAATCAGCCCATATGATCCTGCTCGACGACAATTTTGCCACCATCGTCAGGGCTGTTAAAGAGGGCAGGAGAATATTCGACAACATCCGGAAATTTATCAAATATACGATGGCAAGCAACTCGGGTGAGATATGGACGATATTCCTCGCGCCTTTTCTCGGGCTTCCGGTGCCGCTTCTCCCCATCCATATACTCTGGATCAACCTTGTGACGGACGGGCTTCCCGGACTTGCACTGGCGGCTGAACCCGCCGACAGGGACATTATGAACAGGCCGCCGAGGCATCCCAAAGAGAGCATATTCGCCCAGCGGCTCGGTTTCGACATAATCTGGGTCGGCCTCCTCATGGGAGGCGTCTGCATTTTTACTCAGGCATGGGCTCTGAAGTCCGGCAGCCCTCATTGGCAGACGATGGTCTTTACCGTCCTCTGTCTCAGTCAGATGGGCAACGTACTCGCCGTCAGATCTGACAGGGAATCCTTTTTCAGCCAGGGATTTCTTACAAACCTCCCACTTACCGGCGCTTTTTTACTCACGTTTGCGCTCCAGTTGGCGACGGTATACGTGCCTTTTCTTAATCCTATATTTAAAACAAGCCCACTTTCCGCAGGGGAACTGGCACTCACACTTGTCCTGTCGTCGGTGGTATTTTTTGCGGTGGAAGGAGAGAAACTTGTCCGCCGCGTCAGAAGCCGAAGCAGGCGACCGCAGGCAATAGGCAATAGGCAATAGGCAATAGGCAATAGGCAATAGGCAATAGGCAATAGGCAATAGGCAATAGGCAATAGGCAATACGTTGCCTCCAGCCTTTTGCCGGTCTTTTTGCTTTTTATCCCAAACTTAAGGATGTGATACAATAATCATTTCCGATTGCGGGAATAAAGAGTTCTGAATATGGCTTTCTCAGGAGGATGAGATGACTGATATGGTTATGGAAACCGATCTGGCCGGACTGAAGCTTCTCAGAAGGGGCAAGGTGAGGGATGTTTATGAAGTCGGGGAGTATCTTCTGATCATCGCCACTGACAGGGTGTCGGCCTTCGATGTAGTGCTGCCCAACGGCATTGCCGGAAAAGGGAAGATCCTGACAGGGATTTCCCTTTATTGGTTCGATCAGATGAAGGACATTATCGAAAATCATATTGTGGCCACCGAGGTGAAGGATTATCCCGAGGTGCTCCGCAAGCATGGGGATATCCTCGAAGGAAGGAGTATGCTGGTAAAAAAAGCGGACCCAATGCCTGTCGAGTGCATAGTCAGAGGGTACCTTTCCGGCTCGGGATGGAAGGAGTACAAAGCCGGAGGCAAGGTATGCGGGATATTCCTGCCCGGGGGTCTCGTCGAGTCCGCACGGCTCGATGAACCGATTTTCACTCCCAGTACGAAGGCTGAAGAAGGACACGATATAAACATAGGGTTCGACGAAATGAGGAGGATTGTGGGCGGTGCGGCCGCGGAAAGACTGAAGGATGTTACCCTGAACATCTACAAGAAGGCCAGGGCCATGGCCGAAAAGAAAGGGATTATCATTGCAGATACAAAAATGGAGTTCGGGATGTATGAGGGCAGATTAATTCTGATCGACGAACTTCTCACCCCGGACTCCTCACGCTTCTGGTCAGTTGAGACATACCAGCCCGGAAAAGGGCAGGACAGCTATGACAAACAGATTATCAGGGATTATCTCCTTTCGCTCGATTGGGACCAGACATACCCGGGCCCGGTCCTGCCGGATCATATCGTCGGCAAAGCGACGGAAAGGTACCGGGAGATTTATCAAATAATTACGGGATAAGCCTGTCTGAAGCACATATAACTGAGGTCGCAACGACTCGGGATTCCGGACGTAAGGGCTGCCCGCTGTGGATGCCCTGCGTTTGCCGGGCGAATGGCGGCCAACCGGATCGCTACTGTCTGATTCTGCGGAGGAGCATTCCTATATACTTGTTAATCGGGTTGCTTCTTTCGATGAAGGGGATAGGGGCCTTCTTCCTTGTTCCCAGTTTTCTCAGTTCCCACAGGAGGTCATGATTTTCAGGGTCGTTCCGGAGTCCCGCGTTAAAGGCGGTGATGGCATCTTTTTTCCTGTTTGCTGCAAGGTATGCCTTACCGAGATTAAGGTAGAAGAGTGGATAGAAAAAATCAGTGCCGAACGGCATGGAACCTTCCAGGCTGTTTATGGCTTCCCTGCATATTCTCGTCCCTTCTTTCGGATTTTTTTCGACCGTAGCCGTAAGATAGCCGTAATATGAGAGGAGAAAAAGGTTGGAAGGAAACTTCTCAAGGCCGAGCCTGACTGATCCGAGCGCCGATTTGCTGTTTCCTTTCAGAAGGTGCAGCTTGATTTCCTCCAGGTAATGGGTTACACCCTTCTCCGTTACCGCATGTTCTTTCAGGAAACTGTCTATTGTTGCCTTATGCTGACTTTCCAGCAGGCCTTTGATCTTGTCTCCGGGTTCCTTCAGCTTAAGGATGTGCGCATAGTCGGACTTCTTGGTAAAGACTACTTCGCCCTGCCGGTAGATTCTCGATACTATCTTGCAGGTTTTTACCCCTGCGTCTTCGGTCTGAACATGATAGATGACATTGTTGACCGTGATGTTGCTGCTGAACTCGCAGGACGTTGAGGAGACGATATTTATTCTGGACCCGGAGGTCATGTATAATTCTACCAGATTTGCAAAATATTTTGATCGGAGAAGGGAAGAACTTTTATGGCTATGGTAAAAAAGACAGTATACTTTGAAAAGCCGGGCAGGGACAACACAGCCGCATGTCTTGATGCTGCGGGCGAGGCTTTGAAACAGGGAGGGTACCGGCATATTGTTGTGGCTTCCACCACCGGCTCGACGGGTCTGCTGTTTTCAGATTCCCTCAGGGACAGCGGGGTGAACGTTGTCGTGGTTACTCATTCGGCGGGGTTTAAGGGTCCGAACACCTTTGAGATGCCTGACGAAACCCTGCGACAAATCAGGGAAAACGGCGCCAGAATTTTCACCGGTACGATTCTTACCCATTCGATCGAGACCTCTCTGTCTTCGAAATTCAGCGGCATCTATCCCGCGATGATCATTGCCCAGTCGCTGAGGAGGTTCGGCGAGGGGGCGAAGGTCTGTTGTGAAATTGTGATGATGGCGGCTGACGCCGGACTGGTTCCGGAAGGGGATGAGGTTGTGGCAGTGGCGGGGACCGGTTTGGGGGCGGATACTGTCATGGTGCTGAGAGCGGCGGCTTCGAAGAGGTTCCTTGAGTTGAGGGTGCTGGAAATCCTGGCGAAACCGAGACTCTCCTAAAAAAAAGAGCACGGGGCACAGCGTTAGAGACAGATCAAAAAGAAAATCCTGGTCAATAAATCGGCCAGGCCCGTGTGTTTCAGGCGCTATGCCACCGGCGAATTCAGGTATCCCTCTATCAGGAGATCATCGCCGACCCTTCTCGCTTTCATATCTCTAATCATATGCGCCTCACTGAGCCTGCGAAAAGCCGTGCCGCCGACGGCGGGGAATGACGTCCGGCCGCCTATGATCTTCGGGGCGATAAAAAACATTACTTTGTCTACTATGCCGCTTTCCAGGCAGTAGCTGTTAAGGGAGGAACCGCCCTCAACCAGCACCGAAATGATCCCTTTTCCGCCAAGGTCTTTCATCAGCAGAGAAAGGTCTGCCTTTTCACCTTCATATTCCAGCAACCGAACGTTCTTTTCAAGGAGTAGTTTCTTCTTATCGTCTTTTGCACGGGGTTGATTACTCTGTGACGCCGGCCTTCTCGTTACAATGACCGTGTCCGGCGGTTGCTCAAGTACACACGAATCCGGGGCGATCTCGAATTCCGGATCTATAACGATGCGCAGGGGGCTTTTATTCCGGCCGATCCTGCAGGTAAGGCGGGGGTTGTCGGCCTTTACCGTCCCGATGGCCGTAAGAAGTGCGTCGACGTCGCCGCGCAGTCTGTGGACAAGGCGTCTGGCCTTCTCCCCCGTGATCCACTTTGATTCCCCTTCTGGCGTCGCGATTTTTCCGTCCAGGGTCATCGCCACTTTGAGCACTACAAAGGGCATGCCTGTTGTGATATGTTTTATGTAGTACTCGTTCAGTTTTTCCGCCTCTTCCCTCAAAATCCCCTGGACGACGCTTATTCCGGCATTCCTCAATTCCTCCATCCCTTTCCCTGACACCTTGGGGTTCGGGTCCTCCATGGCTATCACAACCTTCCTGATTCCGGAAGAGATGATCTTCTGAGTGCACGGCGGAGTCCGCTTGTCCTTGTGGCAGCACGGTTCCAGGCTTACGTACAGAGTCGCCCCCTGTGCTCTTTCTCCGGCGGCATCTATGGCGATTACTTCGGCATGAGGGGTCCCCGCTTTCTTGTGATAGCCCTCGGAGACGATCCGGCCCCCTTTGACCAGAACTGCGCCTACCATCGGATTGGGACTCGTCTTTCCGCGAGCGCGCGCGGCCAGTGCAAGCGTTCTTCTCATAAAAAAGCGGTCATTCATTGTGTTAAAGAATAACATAAAATTCTTTACTTGTTTGCCTCAAGTCACTAAAATCAAGATAACCGCTCATGGTTCGGTTTATGAAAATAATGTGATATAATGCACGGAGGGAGGCGGAATGACGAATGTCTGGATTGTCGTGATAGGAGTGTCGTCGCTTGCAGTTGACATTGTGCTTATTCTTCTGCTGGTGCAGGTATTGAGGACCGTCATGTCGCTGAGAAGGATGGTTGAGGGCAAGCTCGATCCTGTGCTGAAAGACCTGCAGAACGTTATGGGAAACGTCCGGGAAATGTCGGACAGCGCAAAAGAAGTTGCCGAAGATGTAAGGGAATTTTCCTCATCGATCAGGGAAGTCGGAAAGACAGTGCAGGCAGTGAATGACCTTGCAGGGAGTGTCGGTTCTTCCGCCACGGTCAGGGCGATCAGTTTAAAGGCCGGGATAGTCGCAGGACTCCAATATTTTTTGACGAATCTTATACGAAAAGGAGACGGAAAATGAGAGATGAGGGCTATAGTTCAGGTTCAATGTTTCTGTCGTTTCTTCTTGGCGGTGTTGTAGGAGCCGGCCTGGCACTCCTTCTCGCGCCGCAGTCGGGCAGCGAGACGAGGCAGAAGATAAAAGATATGGCGGAAGACGTACGGGACAAGACATCAGAATATGTCGATCAGACAAAGCATAAGGTTACCTCTTACGTGGACAAGGGAAAGGACTATTACGACGAAAAGAAGACACTTCTGAAGTCGGCTGTTGACGCGGGCAGGGATGCGTACGACAAGGAGAAGGAGAGGCTTTCCAAAGAACCGAATGCATGAAGCATCCATAGCCCTCAGCCTGATTGAAATCGCTGCCGGAGAGTGCATTAAAAGTGGATACGGCAGGATAGATTCCATCAATGTTAAAATCGGAAGGGCATCGGGCATCATGCCTGATGCCCTTCTTTTTGCCTTCGATGCGGTAAAGGACGATTCTATAGCCCGGAACGCGGTTTTGCACATCGAGGAAGTGCCTGTAGCGGGAAGGTGCGGCGACTGCGGGAAAGAGTTCACGGTGGAGGAAGAATATGTGCTGAGCTGTCCGGTCTGCGGAGGGAGTTCCTTTGCCGTGACAGCCGGCCGCGAAATGGATATCATCGATATGGAGGTTTCCTGATGAAGGTCAAGGTAGTGAGCAG
>JBJKPE010000203.1:0-22806 GCA_046706685.1 Thermodesulfovibrionales bacterium
TCAATTACTTGACATACAATGCCCGGTAAACTTATTATCCATATACGGGGCGTAGCGCAGCTTGGTAGCGCGCACGGTTCGGGACCGTGAAGTCGGAGGTTCAAATCCTCTCGCCCCGACCATTTTCACCTTGATTTTGCTTACTTATTACACCGTCTTACCAGTGAAACCGGCCTCTGGAAGGGGTTCGCCGGAGCGAGTGAAGACGATCTCTCAGGGTACGGATTGTCAAAACCAAAACGGGGCCCCTGCATTCCTTGCCGGCCCCGAAGTATCTTCTACCCGGGCCTCTATTTCTCCTTGTTCTCCACTATGACAATAAGCTGTTTGTCGCCAATGGAAAAAGCCTGTTGAACTTTCCCCTTCACAGTAATTTCAGAGCCCTCCCTGGGTAGAGGTCGTTGTGTGACTACCGTTATTTCGCCGGTGCCGTCCTTTACGACAAAATATTGAATAAATACAAGGCCCACTACTTCCGTGACCTTTCCGGCGATCTTGACAGTCTTGCCGCTGTAGTCCCGGGGATTGTCCAGGATCTTTCCTATCGGAGTCGCAAACATGGTGGCACAGCCGATGAAAAAGGTGCAGACCATTAAAACGAGCACAACTTTTCTTGCGCATCGACTTATCCTGTAAAGACTGATCACTCGCCTTTCCATATGAAATTTTTCCATCTCCTCCCTCGTCTCATAAACAATATGCCCGGAATCATCATGGTTTGTATTTCCTTCGCGCAGTTTGCGGCTTTGAGCAAGGCATTTCCTGTTCATTTTCTGCAAAATATATCTGTATCATTTATTCACTCTTATCTTCCTCTCAATCCGGATGACAATATCGTCCGCCGCCATTTCGAGAATCGCCCGGTCGGTCTCCAGCCCCAGTTGGGACAATCCCCCGGCAGACACTGAACTTGTGGTCACGAATTCACCCAGAACTTTCTGTGTGTCTTTGTCGATCAATATGCTCTTAACCGTACAACTGGCCGTTCCCGTCTGCTTTTGATATGAGGTGAGGCTGCTCCTTATAATAATTGTTTTCCCCGACGTGTCAGTGACGTTGAAACCTTCCTGTTCCAATTTTGATATTATAAGCTTCGTCATCTCCGTAGCCACATCGAAATCAAATGTCCTGCCTGTTTCATTTGATACGTCGATCACCTCAAAGGCTCTATAACCGGACAAAGAATGGCCGTTATTGACCGTTTGAGAGGCACAGCCTGCCATAAAAAAAATAAGAACGGGAAACGAAATGGCAATGATGAATTTTTTTCCCATTGAAGTATGGCTCACTTCGGAAATGTTGATTTATAAGCAGTTCCTTCCACGGCAATCCCCTCTCAATCGAGCCGAAAGACCTGATTCCATTGTCTCACACATAAAGGAAATTGCAACACAAGAAGCATCGCAGAAGACCGTGGGTAAAAAAATGTGTTGAATCAAGCGGTTAAAAGGACTCTCAGGAGGTTCTGCAAGAATGGCTTCGATAGAATTCAGAATTGCGATTTAAATTGGTCAAAGGCCCGTCTGAGCTCTTCCAGTTCTATCCTTATCTGTGCTATCTCCTCTTCCATCCTTGAAATCGCCCTGTCTGCCGCCTGCTCTTCGGAAGGCAGATCGCGGACAGCATATACCCCGTCTTCCTGAGGCGAGAAGAGATGCGCGTATCGCGGTTCCTTTCTCCCCGCCTCCTTCGGCAGTCTTGTAACAAGGTTGGGATCGTGTTCCATCAAGGCATTCAGGACATCTTCGACTTCCGCCATATTTGCGAAGGGGGCCATTCTTCCGGCATTGGCGCGGAGTTCCCCGGGAGTTTGAGGGCCCCGAAGCATCAGCTCGCATAGGACCGCCGTATCATGCCTGGACAGATCGAACATGGACACTAATTCATGCAGATATTTGGGCACGCGGCTTCCTGATGCATGAGTCTCGCGTGCAAGGCCCTTCTGATGCAGTCCCTCAAGCCCCTTCAGCACGACAGTTTCGTCCACCGAGAGAACAGGCCTGCGGTTTGATTTCTGGTTGCAGGCGTTTATCAGGGCATTCAATGAAAGTGGGTAATATTCCGGGGTGGTCATCTCCTTCTCGATGAGGCAGCCCAAAATACGGACTTCCATACTGTCTAAAACGACTTCCATCGCAATTCCTCCCAAACCGTCATATAAAGTCTACACTATCTTCATAACCGTTGCGACAGTTAAAGAAGTGGGCGCATAGTGGTTTTTCATCACCTGGTCCTTGCCTCATGCCCGCAAGATGCATCGGCGCGGCGCTTGTATCTTTTCCCTTATGCTTCCGGAACTGTCCAGTGTGAAGAAAATAGATGAGAGACATTCAGGCCCCTTTTTGAAGATATTTTTTCCCTCTGCCTGGAAATTTCAGATGAAAATAATAAGAATAGTCCCGAAAGCGCTATAATAGAATATTGAGGAGGTGAATTATGTTTGAAGGACTTTTTCAGCCGATACACCTGATCATAATCCTGGCGATAGCCCTGATAATCTTTGGTCCCGGCAAACTCCCTGAATTGGGAGCGGGTCTTGGCAAAAGCATCAGGGAATTCAAAAAGGCCATGTCGGATGTCAGCAAGGATATTGAAGTCAAACCTGAACCCAAGGAAACACCGAAAGAAATAACGGATTCCACCTTGGCAGGGATGAAGGCCGGGGACCCGTCACAGGAAAAGGTGGAAGCCAAAAATAAAGTGTAATGTCTTAATACCCGAAAGTACCTGGCCTCCCCAGGTTAATTCGGAATGTCTTGAGGCATTATTTTCTCCGCCGTCAAGCTGTCAGCCTTGTCGCGTCCTTCCGTTGCCGGTTCCACCTTGACTGCACAGACCTTGAACTCGGGTATCTTAACATTAGGGTCAAGGGCGTCGTTGGTGATCACGTTGGCGGCTGCCTCACGGTAATGCATCGGTATAAATATAGTGCCTTCCGCAACCCTCGCTGTGATTCTCGCCCTTATCAGGATCCGACCCCGTCTGGACGAGACTTGCACCTTGTCTCCCTGCCGTATCCCGAGTCGCTGTCCGTCGGGTATGCTGATCTCAACATAGGGCTCACCGGCATGGCTTTCTATTGACTCGACCCTTCTTGTCATCGTTCCCGAATGATACTGGAAAAGATTTCTCCCCGTCGTGAGAATAAAAGGATATTCATCGTCGGTTACCTCGGCGGGAGGGCATAGTCCGACCTCTATAAAAGACACCCTTCCCTTTGGAAAGCCCTCTTTGTAGAGGAACTCCGTGCCGGGATGCTCTTCCGAAGGGCACGGCCACTGAAGTCCGCCTTCTTCGAGGCGCCGGTACGTTATTCCTCCAAGCGGGGGCCACAGCCGGCCGAATTCCTTCAGCACCTCCTCCGGCGACGAGAATTCCATCTGGTATCCGAGACGCCGAGACAGCGCGGCGATAATAGAGAGATCGTCCCTGGCCTCCCCGGGCGGCCGCACCGACTTTCTCACGCGTTGCACCTTTCTCTCAGTGTTAGTAAAGGTGCCGTCCTTTTCGAAGGAGCAGGCAGCCGGCAGCACAACATCCGCAAGGCGCGCCGTGTCCGTCATGAAGATATCCTGCACCACGAGAAACTCAAGACTCTCCAGCGCCTTTATCGTATGATTCATATTGGGATCGGTGATAATCGGATTTTCACCCATGATGTACATCGCCCTTATTCCTCCCGTGGCAGCGGCATCTATCATCTGTGTCGCCGTCAGCCCGGGCGAGGGCGAAAGCGCCGTTCCCCATGCCTCCTCAAACTTTTTCCTTATCTCCGGGGCATCGACCTTCTGATAACCTGGATAGACATCGGGTATGCAGGCCGCATCCGTGGAGCCCTGAACGTTGTTCTGCCCCCTGAGAGGGTTGACGCCGGTATATTCACGGCCGATATTCCCTGTCAGCGTCGCCAGGTTCGCCACCGCCTTTACATTGTCGGTTCCGCAGGTATGTTGCGTAATGCCCATGGTGTAGAAGATGCCCGCCCTCCGCGATCCGCCGTAAATCCGGGCGGCCCTGACGATCTCCTCCTCCGGCACTCCGGTAATCTCCCGGACACGCCCGGGAGAAAATGCTTCAAGGGATCTTTTCCAGCCTTCGAAGCCTTCGGTCTTTTCCTTTATAAACTCGTCGTTCTGGAGGTTCTCTTTAACTATGACATGTGCCAGTCCGTTTAGCAGGGCAACGTCCGTACCCGGTTTCATCTTAAGAAAAACCTCGGCGAATTTCACCATCGGCACCCTCCTGGGGTCGGCGACGATGATCTTTGCTCCCCTGCGATAGGCCTTTATCATCCTGTTTGCAATGACAGGATGTGTCTCCTTCGTATTTGACCCGATTATGAAAATGACCTCCATCCCTTCGATCTCCCTGATCGAATTCGTCATCGCGCCCGAGCCGAATATGGCGGCCAGTCCGGCCACCGTGGGTGAGTGTCAAAGCCGCGCGCAATGGTCGACGTTGTTCGTCCCGACCGCGGCCCTCATGAATTTCTGGAAGGCGTAGTTCTCTTCGTTGGTGCACCTGGCCGAGGAGAGTCCCGCTATGGCGTCGGCACCGTGCCTGGCCTTGATCTCACCTAGTCGGGATGCGATATAATCAAGGGCCTCGTCCCACGATGCCTCCCTGAAGAGCGCTGAGTAAGGTGTAATGTGTGAAGAGTTTTCTTCTGACTTCTGACCTCCGGCTTCTGCATTCTGCATTCTGAATTCTGCATTTTGTTGACTTCTGACTTCTGACTTGGGAGCGATTCGTATGAGCGGTTTCTTCAGGCGGTCAGGGCTGTTGACAAATCTGTAACCGAACCGGCCCTTCACGCAGAGCCATCCCTCGTTCCAGGTGCTTTCCTTCGATGTCACCCTGGATATCTCGTTGCGCTTCACCTGGACCGTGATATTGCAGCCTGTGCCGCAGTAAGGACAAACTGTGTCCACCTCCCTCAATTCGCCCGGCCTTCCCTTCCCGAGCCACTGACTGCCCGTGAGAGCGCCGGTCGGGCAGACGGAGATGCACTGGCCGCAGAACTCGCAGTCAAGGTCGTCTTCATAGGACGTGCATATCTTGGACTTGAACCCGCGGTACCCGAAGTCTATCGCCTCCACTCCCTGGACCTCGTCGCAGACCTTGACGCATCTGCCACAGAGTATGCACTTTTCGAGGTCCCTTTCTATAAAAGGGTTGCCATCCCTCTTACGGTAGACTCTCCGTTCCCCTGCAAATTCGTTCTCCCGGATGCCGTAAGCATAAGCGAGTTCCTGCAGCGTACAGCTGCCGGCCTGCTCACAGACCATGCAGTCATTGGGATGGTCGGAAAGGATGAGTTCGAGGATCAATCTTCTCAGGTCTTCTATTTCGGGTGTCGACGTCAGGACTTCCATTCCTTCTCTTACATAGGTATTGCAGGATGTCAGCGGTTTCGGCACGTCCTTCACCTCCACGATGCAAATCCTGCATCCCCCGAAAGGCGTGAGTTTCGGATGAGAACATAAGGTGGGCACCGGGATGTCGAGCAGCCGCGCCGCCTGGAGGATCGTCGTATTTTCCGGGACCTCGATTGCTTTTCCGTCTATGCTCAGCTTTACCATTTTAGTTTCTCTCCACCGACTTGAACCTGCATACGTCAAAACAGGCCCCGCACCTGACACATATGCCGGGGTCTATGGAATGCGGCTTCTTCTTCTCGCCGCTCACGGCCCCGGCAGGGCAGGCCCTCAGACACGAGCCGCACCCGGTGCATAACTCTTCCACTATACGGTAGGTCAGAAGTTCCCTGCATACCTTGGCCGGGCATTTTTTGTCCCTGATGTGCGTCTCGAATTCTTCCCTGAAATACCGGATGTTGCTTAGAACAGGGTTAGGAGCCGTCTGCCCCAGCCCGCAGAGAGAGGTAGTTTTCACCCCCCTGCTCAGCCTTTCCAGCCGCTCGATATCCCCTTCCCGGCCCTGTCCTTTTGTTATGCGGTCCAGTATCTCAAGCAGCCTTTTCGTTCCTACCCGGCAGGGAACGCACTTACCGCATGATTCAGCCTGGGTAAACTGGACGAAATACCTGGCCATGTTGACCATGCAGTCGTTTTCATCGAGCACGATCATCCCGCCTGAACCTACGATTGAACCGGCTTTGGCAAGAGACTCGTAATCGACGCTCAGATCAACCATGCCGGCCGGTATGCAGCCGCCCGAGGGACCGCCGGTCTGTACCGCCTTCAGGGCCCTGCCGCCGTCTATCCCTCCGCCTATCTCATAGATTATCTCCCTCATGCTGATCCCCATCGGCACCTCTATCAGGCCGGTATTCTTTATCTTCCCGGTGAGGGCAAAGACCTTCGTTCCTTTGGACCGCTCCGTGCCGTAGGAGGAGTACCATCCGGCCCCGTGCCTGATGATGGAAGGTATATTTGCAAGAGTCTCGACATTGTTGATAACGGTAGGCCTCTGCCATAACCCCTTATTGACCGGGAAGGGCGGTTTTGACCTCGGCATGCCTCTCTGTCCTTCTACAGACGCTATAAGCGCCGTTTCCTCCCCACAGACGAATGCCCCGGCTCCAAGCTTGATCTCGATGTCGAAGTCGAAATAGCTGCCTAAGACACTGCCGCCGAGGAAGCCCTTCCGGGACGCCTGCTGAAGGGCGAGCTGGAGCCTCTCTACCGCCAGCGGGTACTCGGCCCTGATGTAAACATAGCCCTTATGCGCCCCGACCGCGTAGGCCCCGATGATCAAGCCCTCGATAACCGAATGGGGATTGCCCTCTATGACCGCCCTGTCCATGAACGCGCCGGGATCGCCCTCGTCTGCGTTGCAGATGATATACTTGACATCTCCGGGGCTCCTCCTGCCCAGTTCCCACTTCAACCCTGTCGGGAATCCGGCCCCGCCGCGGCCCCTCAGTCCTGAGGACTTTATCTCCCCGATCACATCGTCGGGCGTCCAGGAGTAAAGGACCCTTCGGGCAGCCTCATATCCGCCGGCCGTGATGTAAGCTTCAATGTCCTCGGGATCAACCTTGCCGCAGTCGGCGAGCACAACCTTAACCTGCTTCCCGTAAAAAGAATCGAAGGTTCCGTCTATTTCCCATTCCTCAACGGGGATGCCCCCAACGACGTGCTCATTCACTATCCTCTTCACCATATCCGGTTTCACATACTGGTAAACCGTCCTGGCGTCGTTTGTCTCAACCTCAACCAGCACGTCACGCGCGCAGAGCCCCAGACACCCGACCTGGTGGAAGGAGCAATTCTCCAGCAACTCGGCCTCCGCGGAAGCCTCGGCCAAAGACTGCCTGAAGGCGTCAAGGACCGCCTTACCGCCTGCGGCAATACCTGCGGGGCCCATGCAGACCCTTATGACGGTCTTACCCTCCATCCTTTTTCCTCAGCGATCTTATCTCCCTGGTCACTTTCTGCGGGTTTGCCCTGCCGCGGACTTCTCCGTTTACGAGAACAACCGGCGCAAAACTGCACGTCCCGAGACAGGCGACCTCATCGAGGGTGAACTCACCGTCTGCCGTGGTGTCTTCACCCTCCGGCAGTTCGAGTTCCCGCCTGAGGCTTCTTATAATCTTCTCGGCGCCCTTCACGTGACAGGCGGTCCCGCAGCAGGCCGTTATCTTGTTCCTGCCGGAGGGGCGAAGCCGGAACTGGGAGTAAAATGTGGCGATACCGAAAAAGCGGCTGGGGGCGATACCCAGCTCTTCCGAGAAGAAGGAGACTGCTTTCTTGGGGATAAAGCCGAATGTCGTCTGAGTTTCCTGCAGGAGGGATATTATATTGCCGTTTTTTTCCCTGTATCGCTGTATAATTTTTTCGAGCTTGTCTTTCATAAATAGAATTTATAGACTCATTTTATTTTATCACTTTTGGCATCTCAGTTTTGATAGATCATCTTAACGGGACTCAAACAGGACAAATTTTGCGCAGAGTCGTTAACAGATAAACTGCCATCAATAATTCGGGTTTTCGTTCGGTTCAATACATTTTTATTTTATGGCTTTACCGTGAAAAAATTATGAACCGGAGAAAGGCAAGAACAGGCGATAGGTTAGAGGCAACGGGCAAAGACAAGCTAAACGGCAACTCCATGCTCTAAGCGCCGAGCTATAATGCCGCCCCCGTAGGGCCGATGAAACTTCTCTTTTTCTCAGTATCCGGTGATGTAGTCCTTGAGATAATGGATCTCCGAGGTGAGTTTACCCACATGCGTCTGTACGATGTCCCTGATGGAAAGCATTCCGATGACCTGCCCGTCCTCGATCACCGGCAGGTGCCTGATGTTCTTTTCGACCATGATCGCCATTACATCGCTGAGATCATCCCCCATTTCGGCCACCATCAGATCAGTCGTCATAGCTTCTCTTATGGGAACGTCCTTAAAGCTCTTTCCGTCATTGGCTATGTAGCATCTCACCACATCCCTTTCCGTCAGGATGCCGACGGTCTTGCCGTTATCGTTCACCATCAGCGCGCTTATCTTCCTTGCGTTCATCGACCTGACCGCGTCCTCCACCGTGTAGTGAGCATCGACGGAAACCACATCTTTCCCCTTAGTCGCCAACAGCTCTTTTACTTTCATACCCCACCTCCGTTCCCTTCCGGGCCTCGCAATGAATGAAGAATTCCCCCGGTGTCCCGGGTAAAACATGATACCATACTTTAAAACCGTATGCCACCTCCGGCGGGTGCATATCCAACTCACCGCACATCCACGAATAATGCGGACTAGGGCAGGCTGCTCAACCCGTTCTTCATCTTCCAGAGGAAATATTTTTCAAATGCGAGCTTCGCCCATCGAAACCGCCTCCCTTCCTCGAATACCGACTCCTGTCTGGGGGGAAGGACCGGGTCAGCCTCCATGTATGCAGCCGTATTCCCCATATCCATGAGACACTTGACCCCTAGCGGGGCTTCTTCCGGGGGAGCATGGCCGGTTATATCCGACGCAATGGTCAGCGAAGCGGTCTTCGCCATCCTTACGGTCATGTGCCCGGTCTTGGGAACGCCGGTTGGAACAGGCGTCTGCTCCGGAGGCGCCATCGCCACGGCAACACCGACCGTGAAAATGTTCTTGTATTTTGTGTGTCTGTATCTGCCGTCAACCGGGATGAACCCCCTCGGATTCCCGAGGTGCGCGACAGCCGCAACCCCTTTCAGCGCCGGACCGAACATAGAAAGCTTAAAAGGTATCTTCGTCCCGTCTTTCAGTTTCACGTCGCCAGGCGCAAACTCCTCGACTGCGGCGTTTGCGATGACCCTGATGTCCCTTTTTGCAAACTCGTCCTCCATCATTCTCTTTGAATTCCTCAGGCCACCTATGCCGAAATGGCCTATATAGGGCTCTGGAGTCACAAAGACGATCGGAACCTTATGCCTCATCTTCCGCTCCCGGAGGACGGCATCGACCTCAAAAGCGTATTCATAAGGGGGTCCCAGGCAGCTGGCCCCCTGGACCGAGCCGGTGACCAGAGGTCCAGGATCTTCGAGAAACCTTTCCCACGCCTTTTGCGTCCTCTCGGCCTGATCGAGAGTAAAAATGCATTCCGTATGGCCCTTTTCGGGGCCGAGGCCGGGGACCTCTTCAAACGCAAAGTATGGGCCTGTCGCTATGACAAGGTAGTCGTACGGCGTCTCACCTCTTTCCGTAATGACCTTCGATGAGTCAGGATCAACCCCCTTTGCCTTTTCGCGAAGAAAAGATATGCCCTTCCTCTCCAGGATGGGCCTTAAGGGCAAGGTTATATCGCCGGCCTTTCTCCATCCCATCGAAAGCCAGGGAAGCGAAGGTGCGAAAACGAACTTGTCGTCCTCGGATATTACGGTAACGTCAGACTTTTTCCCCAGAAGCCTTTCAAGGTCGAGTGCGGCGGTGAGACCACCGAAAGAGCCTCCCAAGACCAGAATTTTTGCCATGTCAGCCTCCCCTTCATGGTTTCCTAAAACAGTCCTATTACCTTGTCGCTGTCCGCCATAAGGTCGACAAGGCCGTCATAGCTGATGTCTTTTATATTTTTGTCGACATCAACAGCCTTCAGCCCTCTTAATCTCCTGTCATCTTCAAGCACATACGTGACACGACAAAATCCCAGGTTTTCCAGCCTCTGTCCCTGGAGGAAGTAAACTCCGTTCTGCAGAAGTACGATGTCGGCGGAGATCTCTCGCGCGATCTTGACCCCCCTCTGTCCTTCCGGTGCGTCGGGGGCGCTTTTGATAATCACAATCATACATCCTCCTCACAAGAGAAATCAGAAAATCATGGTGGTGTCCGACTCTTTAATAGCCTGGGCTATCTTCGAGTCATCCGCAATTACGATCCCTTCCACCATGTCGGCTATTGAGAGACCGGCGGCTGCCAATGAAGCCTTGTCTGCGAATATGGCAACGCCCATATCCAGACAGTCTCTTATTCCTTCTTCAGCGCTCAGATAAGCGGTGCCGGAGACGTCCTGTCCCTTTCGTGCAGACTGCACCCCTCCGTCGGTCAGGATAAGCTTTACCTCAATACCTTCGCCTGTCCCGCCGAGTGCGTGCCTTATGGCCTCGGCGGCTTCAACAGAGCCATAGGGCGGTCTTCTCAAAATTATGCTGATGCCTGCCATCGTATCCTCCTATATCCCGAAATTCAGAAATATCGGTTTTGACCTGATTACGGTCAAGAGACCCTTCAGGGAGCTCATCTCTCCGCCCTCGATGGAGTCTTCAGCCGCAAGACCGCGGCCCTGCATGCAGCCCGTTCATATGTCCACCTTGAGACCTCTTTCGACGAGGTCTTCCAGCGCGGCAAGAGACTTGGGCACCTGGCCTTTCACTATCGAAAAGACCCCGTCTCCCGAGGCAATCAGCCTCACCTTATGTCCTTTTTTCAGTGCCGCGTCCGCAAGCCTGATGATGGTATGGGTGTTTTCGAAACTGTACGGCGTAGTAGAGAAGAATAATGCTATCTCTTTCTTCATGTCATTTCCTCCCGGGGTAAATATAATATGAACCTATCTCAAAATTGAAATATTATGATATCCGCTTCCTGTGTCATTCCGGCTTGTCCCGACCTTAACGGGGAATCTTTCTTTGTTTTCAGAAGGATTCCCGATGCGTTCCACTTGCGGGAATGACAGCCTTGAACCGATAACCGATTTTGAGATAGGTTCATGTCATTGTTTTTCCTGACTCATGTTTTCGGAATGAAAAATGATCCCGTCTTCATCAATTTCTTCTGTCACCAGGATACTTGCCCCTCCTGGTTACAGGACAGCAGGCCGGGGCCGGAAGGTCCTCCTCGTAATTTCTTCTTAGCAATTTCAGAAGGTCGGGAATGAAAGGCTCCTTGAGAAAATAGCAGCGGAGTCGCCCGTCAATATAGTAATCGATAAGGTCATGACGCCTGAGCAATGAAAGATGCTGTGATATGTTGGACTGCCTGATTTCGAAGAACTCCTCCAGATCGCTCACACATTTCACCCCTTTGCTGAGCTCTTCGAGTATCTGTATCCTTAAAGGGTGGGCTATGACCTTCAGGACCTCTATTTTATCGGTTTGCGAGATCATTGGAGTAAAACCTCTTATTCAAATATTGGAATATTTGAATAAGAGTACTACAAGCCGGCGTGATTGTCAATCCAATATATGAGGGCTTCCGCTGCCCGGCCTTCTACTTGAAAAACCCCTTGAGCAGGTCTTCGGGGGAACCGCTTTTCTTCGGTGTGGCCGAGGGCTGCTGTTCCTTCTTCTTGTCTCCGGAAAGCGCCTTAAAGATCTCCGATTCCGCCTTCTTCCTGATGGTCTGTACAGCTCTTTTGCCGATCGCCTGGGTGTCAACGCCGTAGGAGGGCCTGCCGATCGTTCCGCCCAATTTCAGGGGAATTGTTGTCCATCCTTTCTCTTCGGACAGGAACTGCGAGATCCCCGACTGGCCCAGCAGGTTGGGGGAGAGTTTGTCCGAAACCTTAACGAGGATGCCCATATTAAGCTTCTGGTCCATACCGACGGTTCCTGTTTCGTCCATTGCCAGGTCTTTACTGGCGATAACGCTCTTAAGGTTTATAACCCCGCCGGATATTGCAAATGAGCCCTCGGCTTTGTCCATTGGTATCTTCTTCAGATTCTGGAGGCCCAGGAGAGCCAGCAGGCCGTCGGAAACCGGGGCGTTTCTTATCTCACCGTTCTTCACGCTGAACGTGCCTTTCCCTTTAAGGTTGCGCTTGATCGTCTCGCTCACAGAGCCGGCGCCGCTGATCTGGGCACGGGCCGACAGGCTCCCGAAAAGCATCCCCTTCGCCTTCGGAGCAAAAGCGGCGGTAACCTCTTCGAGCTTGACTCCGTCGGTCCCGGCATTCAGGTTATAAGCCGTGCCCCTCTTCGAAAAATCCACTGTGCTCTGCGCTCTGAAACTGCCGCTCAGGGTGTCACCTGTCAGCGATGCAAGGGTGAAAATATTATTGCGGAATGTATAGTGTGCCTTCAGCTGCCGCACGGTAACTCCCTTAAACAGCATTTTTGAGATCGCTACGCTACCCTCGGCGGTTATCTTCGTCTTCAGCGGCTCGAACTCCTTCTCTTCATTCTTCCCTCCCGCCGGCGGTGCTCCCGCTTCTCCCTTGCCCGGAGGAGGCATGATGCTGTCGATATTGAGCATGGCACTCGTGACATCGATGCGGATGTCGGGGTTTGTCGCATAGTTCGCTATCCGGCCCCTGATGTCCGCCGAACTGCCGCCCGCCACCAGTTTCAGAGCCTTGAACCCGATCTCTTCGGGTGTGAGAATCACTGTACCGCTGAAGACGGGTTTCATGTCCTTCACCTGCACTGTGACGTTGTCGAGCTTTATCTCGCCGCTATAAACCGGCTTCGCGTCCCTGACCGCCTTTTGTTCGGCGGCCACCTTCATCGACAGGACGCCATTGATCGCTATACCCGAAGGGAGAAAACCCGCAGCCGCCTTCTGGACATCTGCAAGGTTAACTGACGGTGCGTTCACCTCTATAGCATAGAAAAGGGGCTCCCCGTAATTCACCGTGCCCCTAATCGTGGCAGACACGCCCAACGCCTTCACAGACGCATCGCTGATCTCCATTTTCTTTTCGGCAAGGTTAACATCCGTGCTGTACTGTAATGAAACCGGGATATTCGTGACCGGGTTCGGCCGGTCTTTCAGCACAACCTGAAGGATCTCCACCTTTACCTGCCCTGAGGAGGCGATCACGTCCCTGGAGCGCCCCTCTATAGACATGTCTGCATCCAGGCCGATCAGGGCCTTCTTCAACGCGCCGGAGGGATCGGAGTATTCAAGCCGCGCCCCGTCAATGCGGAGCGACCTCACGCTCAGACTCACCGGAAGACTGGAAGGTGCTCCCTTCTCCTCAGGAGCGGCGCCACCCTTCGGCCGCACGATATCGGAAAAATTGAAAGAACCGTCGTCGTTCTTCCTGACCACGATACGGGGCGATTCGATCCCCAGCCTGTCGATGACCAGTTTTCGCGAAAGGAGGGGCAGAAGCTGGTACTTAAGTATAAAGGCGTCGGCCTTCACAAAATCCGAGGTTGAGTCCTTCTCTTTTATTTCGAAATCCTTCACTGAGATGCCGCTGAAGATGCTCACCGATATGGTGCCGAGTGAGACCTTCCTGTGGAGAGAGGACTCCGCAGTTTCGGTGATGAGGCTGCGTATGCGCGCGTCAGTCAGATAGGATTTGACGAAAATTGTAAGGCCTACGATAGCCACAAGAACTACAACAGCGATGATCCCGATTATTTTGAGCGCCTTCTTCACTGGAGTGCCTCCTTTCAAGTCCAGCCTGCCGGTATGCAGAGTGATGTCCTGTCAGCTTCCCTTCATGTCATAGTTATCTCTGATTAAAGTCTATGACATAAATAGGATGGTTACAACGGTAACATTCAGGAATTGAGGCCTTGCCCCCCTTGGCCTCGACGCCCGACTCGTTGACATTCTCCGCCCATCTGGTAAGCTTCTATATTATGGAAATCCAAACAGAAAGGAGAGAAATCGGATGGACCTGAAACTCAACAATCTGGAAGCCGTTGCGGTAATGAACGCTCTTAACCGTTACATGAAGGACCTTGAGAAGATGGGAGAGGAAAAGGGGGTCAAAATAGAGAGGAAAACCGTCAAAGACCTTCTCCTTCGCATGGAAGACATGCCGCCGGGCGAGGTTCAATAGAAACCGACAAGAATCTGCTTGACCTGTATTGAGCGGCTGAAAAAGTGCGCTCTGTACAAACTGACATGAAAAAGCATATTCACCGCAGAGACGCAGAGTTCGCAGAGATTCAGTTAATTTTTGTTTTCCGATGAGAGGCCGGAAAACAAAAAAAGCTCGCCTCATGGCAGTTTATATATTTCTGCCCTCTCAGCAGAAATATATAATTACACTCTCTGCGCCCTCTGCGTCTCTGCGGTGAAAATATCTCCTGTTTCTGCTATCGGGATTCCGGTCATCCAGCTGCTGCACGTTGTGGCGCCAACTCACGTCCACGCAAATTGTCCGGCAGTCATTCCTGAGCCATTAATGTTATAATAAACGACACTTTTCTGAAGAGGATCTGAATGAAGGCATGCTATTTTTGCAATGAGACGGAAGATCTTAGTTCCTGGGAACATCCGGAAAGCGGCATGGAATACGTCTTCTGTGCCGGGTGCATGAGGACAGTAGTAGGCGTCTGCGCCGAATGCGGAGCCGTTCTCAGCAAGATGGACCCGATCGGCATCAACGGTGAAGGAAAGAGGATCTGCTACAAGTGCAGTGCGGCCCATGACATGGCCGAAGACGACTTCTGAGGGCCCCGGGGCCGTGTACGGTAATAATACGCATAGAGAGGAATTGATATGTCCGGGATAAGTGAAGAGGAAAAATTCCAGCAGATCGAGGCCTCCTTTCAGATAGACGACATCTATCTGCGGAGTCTGGACCGCCTGAGGGAAGACCTGACAGGACAGGGCATCGACATCGACACCGGCGAGGGCAGGAAGATCTTCATACGTGAGGTCCGCAGGCTGAACGAGAGTTTCTACAATAAAGGATAGTGATTACCGAACCGATGAACTGCAATAAACCCGTCTTTATCGGCATCAACCGCACTCTGGCGGCAGAGGGCGAAGAGAGGCCCGAATTGCCGGACAGTCTCACCGATTATCTCACAGGGGCCGAGATCCCTTTTTCGAACAGGGACAATATACGGCAAAAGATACTGAGGTTCCTCCTTGAAGAAAGAGGGTACCTCAAGTCTGACATAGAGGTGGATAGGGAGATACTCTTTGAGGCGGACGGCGGAAAATTCCGGTCGCTGGTCGATATCGCCATTGTCGTCGGAGGCATCATGCTTATGGTATGGAAGTGCGCTTCGGGTTCTCTGGTATCGCGTGAGAGGCAGATCATAGCTGCCGCAAGATTGATCGAAGACCATGTCGTGCCGTTTTCAGTCGTCACGAACGGGCAGGATCTGGAAGTTCTTGACTCGTGCTCGGAAAAGATAACCGGCCGCGGTTTCACGGCCGTGCCATTCCGGGTGGATCTCCTGAAAGACACTGAAGACCTTCCGAGAAGGAAGATGAAAGACGGAAAGATCATCTATGAACAGAGGATCCTCTCCACCTACGATTCGATATCCTGTCCCTCAAGTTGCAGACCGAGTAACCCGTCCTGACGCTGTCCGGAGGAATCTCCAGAAAAATCAAAGGGATAACTGCTATAATAGCGGTACCCGGGATCTGCGGCTCACTCTCTTATTGGGAAGGAAAACCTTAAGACCGATGAATATCACCGTCAGTCAATTTATCATCAGGTATCTTGAGAGGCTGGGAGTCGATTATGTCTTCGGCATCCCGGGTGCGCATATCCTGCCGGTTTTTGACGCCCTTTATGAATCTCCGATAAAAACCATCCTTGCCAAGCACGAGCAGGGCGCCTCTTTTATGGCAGGTGGGTATGCCAGACAATCCGGCAGGCCAGGGGTCTGCATCGCAACTGCGGGTCCTGGTGCGACGAACCTTGTCACCGGCCTTGCAAACGCCTATCTGGACCGCCTCCCCGTCTTTGCCATTACGGGTGAAACGCCGACATACTCTTTCGGCAAGGGGGCCCTCCAGGAGAGTTCGGGGGAAGGGTTCTGCATCAATCAGTCCGATATCTTCAGAGGGGTCACTCGTTATAACGGCGTAGTGCACCGCACCGACTACATATTGAACCTCTTCCGAAATATCACAGGCATTCTCCTTTCTGAAAATCCAGGTCCTGTCCTCCTGAGCTTCCCGTATAACGTGCTGAAGGAGACCGTCGAGGAAACACTGCTCGACAGCATCAGCTTCGCCCGCAGCCACGGGGGCTCTGCGGCCGGACTCGTAACGGTGAAGGAAGTCCTCTCGATGCTTAAAAAGGCACAGAGACCGGTCGTAGTCGCAGGATACGGCAGCGTCCTTGCGGGCGCGGAAGACTCTATAGCACGTTTTTGTCATGACACGAAGACACCCCTTGCGACCAGCCTCAAGGCGAGGGGCATACTCCCGGAGTCGGAGGGGCTATCGCTTGGCATACTGGGGATTACGTCACACGAGGCAGCTTTTCGTTACATCTCGGAAAAGGCAGACCTCGTATTTATCGCGGGTGCGAGCTTCGGGGAAAGAACGAGCTATAACTGGAACAGCAAGCTGCTGGCCGGGAAGAAGATAGTGCAGATAGACAACGACGAGTCCCAGCTGAACAAGGTATTCTCCGCCGACATAGCGCTCAAGTGCGACGTAAAGACCTTTTTTGACAGCCTACTGGGGGCGCTCTCTTCCAACGGTTTCGTCCGCAAGGATACGGAAGCAATGGAAGACTATAAGGCGAGGTATACTAACCATGACATCAAGGATAACGAATTCCTCCTGGTGAGCCGCTTCCTCAGGAACCTCAACGAAGTCTTCAAACACGGGGATGTGTCGATATTCGACGACAACATCATATATATGCAAAGGTTCTGCAGCATGTCCAAGAGCCGGAGCTATTTCCCGAATTCGGGAATTTCATCTCTGGGCCACGCGATACCGGCTGCCATAGGCGCCAAACTCGCCACTGAAAAACCTGTCATCGCCCTTCTGGGCGACGGAGGGTTCCAGATGTGCTGCATGGAGATCATGACGGCCGTGAGCCATCACATCCCCCTTACAGTAATCCTTCTCAATAACTCCACCCTGGGCCTGGTCAGAAAGAACCAGTTCTACAACTACTCGGGGCGGTTTATCGCAAGTGAATTCGTCAACCCCGACTATGCGAAGCTGGCCGAGTCTTTCGGCATCAGCTATTTCAAGGTGGCGTCCGAGGCCGATGCGGACATGGTCCTGCAGAAAGTCGATTTCGTGCGTTCTATCAACCTCATCGAATTGATCCTTAATAAAGATGAGTTCCCCAAATATTCATCCGGCCGCTGACAGATTCCCCTGTCTTCTCCGTTTCTTCGATCTTTTCAATACCGGTCTGTCCTTGGATGAAGAAGCTCTTTCGATTAACGGTGGTACCGGACCGGCCGACCGCAAACGGCTGAAGTCACTCTATGAAGAATCTCTGTCGTTCCTCGAAAACAGGGCGGCTGAGCTCGCTTTCAGGGATGACCTGCTGGAGCTGCAGAGGGGACTTTATAAGGAGCTTGAATTCCTCTGTTCCCTCGATAGCCCTGATTCCAGGCATCACTTTTTTATCGTGGTCCCTGTTGCCGACAGGCCTTCGATGCTGCGGAACTGCGTGGAAAGCCTGATCGGTCAGTGCGAAGATTTCGGCTACGGGGGGACCGCCGTGGATGACGACGGCAACCGCGTCTTCAGTAAGGTAAGTCTTTTCCTCTTCGACGACAGCGCCGATGAGGGCAACCGGGCGCGGATCAGGGAAATAGCTTCCGAGGCCGACCGCAAGGGAGTCAGGTCCTGCTACGTCGGCATTGACGAACAGGCGGACCTTTTGAGGTATATAGGCCTTTTTGCCGGGGAGGCGTCTTCACGATTGACAGGCAGCCCGGGGGATACACCGTCCGGACACAAAGGCGCCTCGGTTACGAGGAACCTGGCGTACCTTTATCTCAATTCTTTTCTCCGCGGGCACGGCAAAGACGAGAAGGTTCTCATTTATTTTCTCGACAGCGACGAGGAGTTCGGCATCAGGGTTCAAAAGAACGGTGCCGGCGCGGACATCCGGTTCATTAACTATTTCTACTGGCTCGACAGGATATTCAGTACAACCGGCATACAGGTCCTTACAGGAAAGGTCGTGGGCGACCCCCCCGTTTCTTCCTCGGTCATGATCAATACCTTCCTCGACGATGTTCTGCTTTTTCTTGAGACGGTTTCGCGGACACGTCCGGATGAGGCATGCCCCTTTCACCAGGGCAAGAGATCCGGCCCCTTTTCGGCCGAATATCACGATATGGTGGAACTCTTCGGATACCAGCGGCCGGGGGCTCCTGGTTATGATTGCCCGCTGTCAGGCGACCACACCTCAGAGGATTGTTTCCGTGCCTTTTCGCCGGGGGTGCTCGATTTTTTTCATGGTCTTCACCCGACAAGGGTTCAGTCTTATCATCATTCCGGCAGCTTCACGAAAACAGAGGCTGCAAGGACAGTATACACGGGTAACTATGTCTTTACCCCGGAAGCCCTGAAATACTTCATACCCTTTGCGGACCTTAAGCTCAGGATGGCGGGCCCTGCACTGGGCCGTATTCTCAGGTCCGGCATCGGTAAGAGATTCGCATCTGTCAACATGCCCCTGCTTCACCGCAGGACGAGCCCGGACAGCTCCCGCGTTTACAGAAGCGGTATTTCCGGCACCGGGGAATCCTTAGACCTGTCCGGGGAATTTATCAGACAGTTCTGGGGAGACGTCATGCTGTTTTCGATCGAGGCCCTGACGCGCTCCGGGTTCCCCGGGAGAAAACCTGACCTTGCGGAGATAACTTCTGTTGTGAAGTCCGTCCAGGGCGATATGTGGAGATTATACAGAGAACAGAAGGCCGCGGCGGCAGATAAAGCCCGGGCGGTAATGGACCACCTGCTGCGGGCGGACAGCTGGTGGAACCGGGGCAGGGACGTGAAAGACGCCGTGCGAAACATCGAACGCTTCTGCCACATAGTCGATGACAACTTCGGAGAGGATTCGCAGGGCATGAGGAGTCTTTCCGGCCAAATCGATGCGGAGACCTATGCTGAAATCCTGGTGCGGGCAATCGGTTCTTTCCATGACGACGAGTCTGTATGGAAAAAGCTGATCGAAGCAGACGTACCCTTCTCCCGGGCCGGGAAGAGCTGAACCTCAATAGCAAAGACTAGCCTGCAGCTGGTCCGATCTTTAAACCCTCGCCCCCTCACGCCCCCTTCTCACGGATGGAGGGCACAGGTCTTACAGCTTTCCCCGCCTTTTCCCCTGCATATCCCCGAAATCCCGTGATGGCAGAGGGCGAAATCATATTTCAGGGGGTCTTCCGGGTCGAGTCTCTTCAGCGCCTCCGTTATCTCAACGGCCGTCTTCCAGTCCTGCGATTTCCTTTCCGTGAAGCCGAGGCACCGCGAAATTTTTGCTATATGGGTGTCCAGGGGTATTATAAGCTTATTCTTGGCTATCCCCTTCCATATCCCGAAATCGATGTCTTTGTCCCGTACCATCCAGCGCAGAAAGAGGTTCGCCCGCTTGCAGGTGCTCCCGTCGGCAGGGGAGGAAAGAAACTGTCTCAGGCCCAGTGGTCTTATGTTCGTTCCATAGACTGCCGAGGTATCGCGCCGGAGCAACTCGTCGATAAACCCGGTCAGCCCTTTGCCGATGTCCCTGTCGTCTTCGCTGTAATGCCGTTTGAAGACGTTCACCAGAGAGGCATTTTTCTCCAGGGCCTCATGAACCGTGAAAAACAGGCAGAGAATATCCTCATTCTCATTGAACCTGTATTTTATGCCTGCGAAACGCCCGGCGTCCTTTTTTGGATCGAATCCGGCCAGGAACTCGAAAGGGCTGGCGCCCATCTTGGAAAATATTTTTTCCAGTACGGCTCTGAACAGTCCCACCCTCCCGTAGGCAAAACAGGAGGATATGAACCCCACGACCTCTATATCCGAGGACGAAGGATACCGGTGGGGGAATTCTACCGGATCATGCCGCATCCTCTCCTGAAAGTCATAATCCCTGTAGAATCTTTCAAGGACCTGCTTGATGTTCATCGGATTAAAGTATTATAACAGGCCGAAGCCGCCGGCCGCCTTCGATACGCCTCTTGAGCTCCAATCACTTCTCGAAATGAAAAGGTACACTTACGCAGACCACCCCTTTTTTGAAAAGCAGGATGCCTTTGATGAAAAGGGCCGTCTGGTTGTGGAGGAGATGGTGCCACCATTTTGAAGGCACAAACTCCGGCAGCACAACCGTAATAATACCCTCGACATGCCTGTCCCGGACTTCGCCGATATAGTCTATTAAGGGTTCCGTTATGGAACGATAGGGGGACTCCAGGATGTTCAGAGGAACCCCCATGCAGTGCCTGTCCCACTTGGTTTTCATTCTCTCGGTTTCGACCGGATCGATGCACACATACGTCGCTACAACATCATCGGACAGCGCCTTCGCATATTTGATCGCATTGATGACCGCCTGCTGTATTCCCGAAACGGGGATGACGACCGAATGGTGCTTATATTCTTTTTCCCCGGTTATGCACCTTTCGAGGGAGAGCTGCTCTGCAACGGAGAGGTAGTGCTCGTGTATCTTCTGCGTGAGGAGGACCAGCACGGGGATGGCGATAAGAATTATCCAGGCGCCATGAGAAAACTTTTCGGCGGCGATTATCACCAGGACTACACCTGTGACAAGCCCTCCTATGCCGTTTATAACGGCGCTTTTGAGCCACCCTCTCCCCCTGTCTTTTATCCAGTGTTTCACCATGCCTATCTGTGACAGAGTGAAGGCCGTGAAAACGCCGACAGCATAAAGAGGGATGAGCAGGTGGGTTTCACCTCTGAAGAGCACCAGGAGCAGGGCCGAGAGAAAACCAAGTATCAGTATGCCGTTTGAGAAAACGAGCTTGTCGCCACGGTTGCTCAACTGCCTCGGCAGGTAGCGGTCGTTCGCCAGGATGGAAGAGAGCCTCGGAAAATCCGAGTACGATGTGTTCGCGGCAAGGATCAGTATAAGGGCGGTTGCGAACTGGATCAAATAATAGACAGGGCCCTTCGAAAATATTGTCCTCGCAAGCTGCGACAGTACTGTCTCGTTTGCATTGGGCAGGATGCCGTAATAATGCGCATAGTACGCTATGCCGATGGTAAGAACCGCGAGGGTAAAGGCCATCCATACAAGGGTGGTCCCCGCATTCTTCGCCTCCGGGGCTTTGAACGCCTTCACGCCGTTTGAGACGGCCTCTATCCCGGTAAGTGTTGCACACCCGGAAGCAAAGGCCTTCAATATGATGAAGATGGGGAATATGTTCGACGTTGCAGCACTCACTTCTTTATAAGTCACCTGGGGGAGGGAAAAGGATTTCATAAAACTTGCGCCTATAAGCAGCAGAAGGCTGCCGATAAATATATATACTGGCAGCGTAAAAACTCTGCCGGTTTCCCTGAGCCCTCTGAGGTTTACTATCGTAATGAACAATATGGACAGAAGGCACAAAAGGATAGTGTGCTCCCGAAGAGCCGGGAATGCCGACGTAATTGCCGCTATGCCGGCCGCGATGCTGACAGTGACGGTCAGGACGTAATCTATGAGAAGCGCCGACCCCGCAACGAGTCCCGGATATGTTCCGAGGTTATCTTTCGCGACTATATACGCCCCGCCGCCGGAGGAATATGCCTGTATTGTCTGGTAATAAGAGGTGGCGACGATCGCCACGAGGACGACAATCGCCACAGCTATGGGAAGGAGGTAATGCAGGAACGCCGTCCCTCCGGCGACGAGGGCGAAAAGGATTTCTTCAGTGCCATAGGCGACTGATGAGAGAGGGTCAGAAGAAAAGACCGCGAGCCCCATGGTCTTTGACAGCCGCTCGTGTTTTTCCTTGACCGTTTCGATCGGACTGCCGATAAGAAAACTCTTGATAGACATGACGTCCTCCTTTTGGGCAAGGAGGAGCTGAAAATAAAAAACCGCCGGCAACGCAGCGGTTTCATCTCTGTCCATTGCCCTTCCAAATGCCTACGAGGTTAGCTGACGGGCTCGGGATTGGAAGTCCCCTATTCCGGATGCTCAGAGCACCGGGAAATACGCCCCAGAAATTGGGTCCCCCGTATCCATTCTTTGAATGGATCTCGGCTACATGTTCTTACTATATTCCGCCCTATTTTTTTTGTCAATACATTCGGACGCAAGGTTTGAGCCATACAAATTTGTCTCGTTGTACATTAATGTAGGCCACTCCTCAATTGTTTCCTTTTAAAATCAAGGCATTGCAAGTTGGCACGATTTTCGATATAAGCAAGCCATGGCAAGCGATACAGGGTCATTAAGAAACAGGGTGCGGCAGATGGAAAGGACAGAGATAATCCATGCCCTCAGGGAATGCAACTGGGTCATGGCGAAGGCAGCGAGAAGGCTCGGGATAACCGAAAGGATGATCGGATACAAGGTTAAGAAGTACGGCATAAGGGTAAAGGAGGTGCGATGGGTAGAGGATAGCAGCACCGGGCAGCACGGCTCACAGCAGCAATAATTCAAAATTCACTAATAAGGGAAAAAGGAGGAGAAGATGAAAAAAGTTTTTTGGGGAATCGCTCTTACGATTCTGCTGACATTTACATTGACGGGAGGAGCATGGGCCGACGATGCAAAGCCTGCGGGCACAAATATTGATGACATCAAGA
>JBJKPE010000204.1:0-3737 GCA_046706685.1 Thermodesulfovibrionales bacterium
GATTCTTCCCTCTTCTCCATGGAAAGATCCCGCTGCAGAAACTTATCATACGACCTCTTCTGTATCTCAATAAGATTAGGGACTTCCAGGAACTGGGGAACTTTCCCGAAATCCATTCTTTTTCTTAGAACTCTTGCCATATTTCTCCTTAAATAATAAAGAGCAAGGAATAAGAAGTGAAGAAGCCGGATTCACTTTCACTTCCCATTCCCTGCCCCATGAGTTATTTTACTTCGACTGTCGCTCCCTGTTCCTCAAGCTTGGCCTTTACAGAATCAGCTTCCTCTTTTGTCACATCGGTCTTCACCGGCTTCGGAGCGCCGTCCACGAGATCCTTGGCCTCTTTCAGGCCGAGCCCCGTCAATTCCCTGACAACCTTGATCACCTGGATCTTCTTGTCCCCGGCGGAAGTCAGCACTACGTCAAAACTTGTCTTTTCTTCGGCGGCAGGAGCGGCGGATGCTGCACCCGGCGCTGCTGCAACGGCAACAGGAGCGGCGGCGGTTACGCCATACCTCTCTTCAAACTCCTTTATGAACTTCGACATATCCAGTATAGTCATACTGTCAATAAATTCAAAAACTTCTTCTTTGGTAACAGCCATTCTGTTAACCTCCTTTATATTTTTCCTTTTCGAAATTATTTACTTTCAGTTGCTTTTCCGGCTCTTCAGCGCCTCCAGTGCATATGCAAAGCTGGTGATCGTCGCAGCAAGAGATCCGGCCATCTTGCTCGTGGCAGCCTGCAGAGTTCCTGCAAGCATCGAGAGAAGTATTTCTCTTGATGGCAGCTCTGAAATCTCCTTGATCTCCTTCGGATCACAGAGCTTACCCTCGACAACCGCGCCTTTTACCTGAAGCTTTTCATTTGTTTTTTTGAACTCAAGAACCTTCTTTACCACGAGCACTGGATCATCGTAGCCTATGGCAATCCCCACCGGACCCTTGAACATCTCGGCCGCCGCCCCAACTTCGGTATCAGCGGACGCTATCTTCGCAAGGGTATTTTTCACCACCCTGTAGTCCAGCGACGAGTTCTTGAGCAGCCTTCTGAATTCAGTGGTTTCCGCCACCGTCATGCCGGTAAAATCGGCGAACACCACGGCCTTCGCCCTGGAAAACTTCTCCTTAAGGTCACTTATTACTTGTGCTTTCTCGTCCCTATTCAGATTCGACCTCCTTTCCCAGAGACAACGGCAGGCAAACTATGACAGCCCGAAAATGCGGATAATCAACTGTTCTCCCCGACTTCGTCTTCACATTTTCCCCTTGTTTAGCCTCGGCAGGCAGGCCCTTTGCGGTCCGCCCGTTGAAGGGCGTCCCGGACCATTAAGTTTCACACCTGCTGTCTCTGACTAATATATAGACGGACTCAAGTCCGGTTTCTCTATCTCGCAGCAGTTACCGAGCTGGCGTCGATCCTGAGACCTATACCCATAGTCGAGGATATCGACAGCTTCTTCACGAACTTTCCCTTGCTCGTCGACGGCTTTGCCTTGTTCACGGAATCGACGATTGCCCTGGCATTCTCCAGCAGCTTCTCCCGGTCGAAGGAGACCTTCCCGAAAGGGACGTGGACAACACCCGCCTTCTCAGTCTTGTATTCGACTTTCCCGGCCTTTATTTCCTTGACCGCTTTTGCAACGTCGAAGGTGACCGTGCCAAGCTTGGGGTTGGGCATCAGCCCCCTGGGACCAAGAACCTTGCCGAGCTTACCGACAAGTCCCATGATATCAGGAGTCGCGACAACTTTCTCGAAATCCAGCCATCCTTCCTTGGTTATCTTCTCGATCATGTCTTCGGCGCCCACAAAATCGGCCCCAGCGTCCCTCGCTTCCTTTTCCTTCTCGCCTTTCGCAAACACCAGGACCCTGACACTTTTTCCCGTACCATGAGGAAGAACAACAGCCCCTCTCACCATCTGGTCGGATTTACGCGGGTCGACCCCCAGATTAAACGCCAGATCGACAGTCTCGTCGAACTTCGCATAAGATAGCTTCTTGATCATGTCGATCGCTTCTTCAATCGGGTACTCTTTGTTCCGGTCTATCTGCTCTTCAGCCGCCTTCAATTTCTTACCCATGATAACCTCCGTCTAATCTATAACCTCTACGCCCATGCTCCTTGCGGTGCCGGCTATTATCCTCATTGCTTCTTCAACAGTATACGCGTTTAAATCGACAAGTTTTGTCTGCGCAATCTCCCTTACCTGTGCCGATGTGACCTTTCCTACTTTGTCCTTGTTCGGCGTGCTCGAACCCTTTATTATCCCGGCCGCCTTCTTGAGCAGTTCGGATGCGGGCGGCGTCTTGGTGATAAAAGTAAAAGTCCGGTCGGCGTAAACAGTCATTATTACGGGGATGACCGTGTCCCCCAGCGCCTGTGTCTGGGCATTGAATGCCTTGCAGAATTCCATTATATTCACCCCGTGCGGACCGAGCGCCGGTCCGACAGGCGGTGCAGGTGTCGCCTTCCCGGCGGCAATCTGAAGTTTCACCTGAGCAACGACTTGTTTCTTGGCCATTTTTTCCTTATCCTCCTGCTTTTCTGCCTGTAATCAATCTCTCTCAACCTGGAAAAAGTTGAGCTCAACTGGCGTCTGCCGGCCGAATATACTCACCATGACGCGGAGTCTCCCGTGATCCGGATCTACGTCTTCGACAAAACCGTTGAAATTGCTGAACGGGCCGTCTGTGATCCTGACGCTGTCACCCTTCTGATACTGCGTTTTGACCTGAGGGACAGGACCCTTTTCCACCTGCTGTAGGATAATGTCAACCTCTTCCTCCGGTATGGCGACAGGGTGCTTCCCCCCCACAAAGCCGGTAACTCTCGGCGTATTCTTTACCAGGTGCCACGTTTCGTCGTCCAACTCCATTTCGACAAGTATGTAGCCGGGATAAAATTTCTTGTCGCTCTCCTTCTTTTTCCCTGCCCGTAATTCTACAACCCTCTCGGTCGGTATGAGGATCTTCGATATCTTCTCCTGAAGCTGAATTGTCTCCACCTTCTCCTCAATGGAAAGCTTGACCTTCTCCTCAAAACCCGAATATGTATGCACGACATACCAGTTCTTTGCCATATTCTCTTACCTGAGCGCCAGTCCTACCAGTTTTGTAAGACTGAGATCCACTACTCCCAGAAAGAGAGACACGAGCACGACCGTGACGATCACGATCCATGTGGACCCTATCAACTCGTCCTTGTCAGGATATACGACTTTCTTTGACTCAACCTTTACTTCTCTGAAGAACTGTTTAATTTTTTCTATCATCAATTATCCTCTTTCAGTGGCAGGCCAGGAGGGATTTGAACCCCCAACCCTCGGATTTGGAGTCCGATGCTCTAGCCGTTAGAGCTACTGGCCTATGTTAAGTGTCACGGGTGTCCGCGTCGGCAACAGCGTCATCGGAAACATCCTCATCGATTTCTGACACTGTCCACTGACACTATTCACTTTACGCCTTTGTTTCCTTATGCATTGTATGCCGCATGCAGCTCCGGCAGTATTTTTTCCTCTGAAGTTTATCAGTCGTATTTTTTTTATTCTTCATAGTTGAATAGTTCTTGTTTTTACACTCGGTGCACTGAAACAGTATTATGTCCCTCATCCCAGCACCTCGGTAACGACCCCGGCACCCACGGTGCGGCCGCCTTCTCTTATCGCAAACCTCAGTTCCTTCTCCATCGCTATCGGCGATATCAATTCGACCGTGAGGCTCACATTATCCCCGGGCA
>JBJKPE010000205.1:0-5401 GCA_046706685.1 Thermodesulfovibrionales bacterium
CGGGTTCTCACGGCTCCATGTTTAACAGGGCGCCCGGCTCGATCGGGGCGAGTTCCTACCCTTCGAGGGTCTGGAAGAACAAGGGGTTGCCGGGGCATATGGGGTCCGAGAGGGCCACTGTAAAGAACCTGAAGGTTGTCGATGTCAGGGCTGAGCAGAATCTGCTCCTAATCCTGGGTGCTTTGCCGGGATCCAAGGGAACGTATCTCGAAATCAGAAAGGGAAACTAGGATGCCTGAAGTTACGGTTAAAGATAAAAATAACAAGCAGGTAGGGAAAATAGACCTGCCGGCGGAAGTCTTTGGGGTTGAGGCCAAGGATGGTGTTATCCACGGCATGGTCGTAAACTTCCTGGCCAACCAGAGACAGGGGACCCATGCAACCAAGACAAAGGGGCTGGTCAGCGGTGGCGGTAAGAAACCGTGGAAACAGAAGCACACCGGCAGGGCACGCTCCGGGAGCAGCCGATCTCCGCTGTGGAGGGGCGGCGGGATTGTATTCGGACCCCAGCCGAGGGATTACTCCTACGAGCTGCCCAAAAGGGCGCGCAGGCTTGCCCTGAAGGCGGCGCTGTCGAAGAAGCTTTCAGCCGACGAGATTACCATTATCGAAGGGTTCGATATCGAGAAGCCCCGGACAAAGGATATGGTTTCGATCCTGCGCAGTCTCGAACTAGGAGACAAGAGCACTCTTGTCATAATACCCGAATACAACAGGGCGGTTCTGCTTTCCGGCAGGAATATCCCCGGAGTGACCGTGAGGCGGGCGTCCGATCTCAACTCTTACGAAGTAATGGCGCACAGCCGACTGTTGATGACCAGGCAGGCAGCCGAGATATTGGCGGAGGCAGGGAAAAAATGAAAAATCTGTATACGATTGTCAAAAGGCCGCTGTTTACCGAAAAGGGCACTGCCCTGAAAGAAGCGGAAAATAAGCTGCTTATTGAAGTTGATATAGACGCGAACAAGCTGGAGATAAAGAAGGCATTAGAGGAGATATTCAAGGTAAAGGTAGAGAAGGTAGCGACAATCAAACGCTATGGGAAATGGAAGAGATACGGAAAGTCGATCGGCAAGCGGTCTGACAGGAAGAAAGCCTTGATTACTCTCAAGAAGGGAGAAAAACTTGATTTCATTGAGGGCGCATAATGGGAATTAAGAAATATAATCCGACATCGCCGGGCAAGAGGTTCCGGACGGTAATGGACTACGCCGAAGTTACTACGGAGACACCCTGTAAATCTCTTCTCAGGCCGCTGAGGAAGACCGGCGGGAGGAATAATACCGGCGGAGTGACGGCTTGGCAGCGCGGCGGCGGCAATAAGAGAAAGTACAGGGTTATAGATTTCAAACGAGACAAGATCGGAGTGCCCGCGGTCATAAGCTCCGTGGAGTACGATCCAAACAGATCTGCCCGCATCGCCCTTCTGAAATACAGGGATGGCGAAAAGAGATACATCATTCTGCCAGCCGGGTTGGGCGTGGGCGAGGAAGTTGTGTCAGGTAGCGGATCGGAGATAAAAACGGGCAACGCCCTTCCGCTGAGCGATATACCTCTTGGCACATTTATTCATAACATAGAACTGAGACCCGGGCAGGGTGCAAAGATGGTGAGGAGCGCCGGTTCCTCCGCGCAGTTGATCGCGAAGGAAGAGGAATATGTTCAGATCAAGGTGGCTTCGGGCGAGGTAAGGCGGGTTGCCGCCAGATGTATGGCTACGGTCGGCCAGGTAAGTAACCCGGAGCATGAGAATATCTCCTTCGGGAAGGCCGGGCGAAAGAGATGGATTGGTAAGAGGCCCCACGTGAGGGGCGTCGCAATGAACCCGATCGATCATCCTCTCGGCGGCGGTGAGGGGAGAAGCTCGGGGGGCAGGCCGCCTTGCACCCCGTGGGGCAAGCCGGAAGGCGTTAAGACGAGGCGGAGCAAGCGGACGGACATGTATATTGTGAAGAGGAGGAAGTAAATTGCCACGGTCACTGAAGAAAGGCCCCTTTGTGGAAGAAAAACTGACGAAGAAAGTGCAGGAAATGGCATCGTCAGGGGAGAAGAAGCTCATTAAGACATGGTCGAGGCGGTCGGTGATCCTGCCCGAATTCATAGGGTATACGTTCGCCGTGCACAACGGCAAAAAGTTTATCCCGGTATATGTCACGGAGAATATGGTCGGACACAAACTCGGTGAGTTTGCGGCGACACGCACTTTCAAGGGCCATTCAGGCTCTGCTAAGACTACTTCGGTAAAGGGTTGATATATGGAGTCGAGGTCTATATTAAGATATGCGAGAATTACCCCGAGAAAGGCGAGAAGGGTCGTTGACCTCATCAGGGGCAAGAAGGCGGGTGACGCACTCCTGTCTCTCAGGTTCATGCCTTACAGAGGGGCGAGATTTGTGGAGAAGATACTGAAATCCGCGATGTCGAATGCGGAGCAAAAGAACGCGAATGTTGATTCCGAGGCGATGATCATCAGCAAGGCCTTTGTCGATGACGGGGCGGTCATGAAGCGGATAGAACAGAGGGCGATGGGCAGGGCGAACGTGATCAAGAAAAGGTCATGCCATATCACGCTGATATTAACCGAGGAATAGTCAGGAGGAGAATTTGGGCCAGAAGACGCACCCCATAGGAATCAGACTTGGAATTACGAGAACCTGGGACTCCAGGTGGTATCTCAAGAAGGGTTACACCGACCAGCTGCTGGAAGATATCACCATAAGAAGAGAGATAAAGGACAAATTATTTCATGCAGGAGTCTCAAAAATAGAGATCGAGCGGGCGGGCCAGAAAATGAGGGTGATAATCCATACGGCCAGGCCGGGCATTATTATCGGCAAGAAGGGCGCCGAGGTCGAGAAACTGCGTAAGGACCTCGAACTGATAAGCGGAAAGCAGGCGTCGGTTGACATCAAGGAGATACGCAAGCCGGAGATAGATGCGCAACTTGTTGCTGAGAATATAGCTCTCCAGCTCGAAAAGAGGGTGGCCTTCAGGCGGGCGATGAAAAAATCGGTCGCGTCTGCGCTCAGGTTTGGAGCCCAGGGTATTAAGATTACCTGTTCGGGAAGGCTGGCCGGTGCGGAAATTGCGAGGACCGAGTGGTACAGGGAAGGGAGAGTACCCCTTCATACGTTCAGGGCCGACATAAATTACGGTTTCGCCCAGGCAAAGACGACCTACGGCATTATAGGTGTCAAGGTCTGGGTTTATAGTGGCGACGTACTGCCCGAGGCGACGAGGCCCGGGGCCGATGCTGTCGCGATATGAGGTGAATAATAAGCCATGTTGATGCCTAAAAAGGTCAAATTCAGAAAGCTGCAGAAAGGTAATATGAACGGGAAGGCCTACACGGGATCCGAAGTTTCTTTCGGTGAGTATGCCTTGAAGGCCACTGAACCCGGATGGATATCGAGCAGGCAGATTGAGGCTGCGAGAATTGCAATTACGCGACATGCGAAAAGGGGCTGCAAGGTGTGGATAAGGGTCTTCCCGGACAAGCCGATAACGAAAAAGCCGGCGGAAACAAGAATGGGAAAAGGAAAGGGCGCCCCTGAATACTGGGTCGCAGTTGTCAAGCCGGGCCGGGTTATCTACGAGATGGCGGGGATATCCGAAACGATCGCGAAGGAAGCGCTCAGGCTCGCTTCGCATAAACTTCCGATCGCTACGAAGTTTGTCAAGCGGGAGGAGGGCGTTTTATGAAGGCTGCAGAGCTGAGAGAACTATCGCAGGATGAACTCAGAATAAAGGAACAGGAGATGAGAAGGGAGCTTTTCAATCTCAGGTTTCAGCAGGCGACTGGTGAGATAGAAAATCCGAGGCGTCTCCGTTCACTGCGTAAAGATGTCGCGAAAGTGTTGACGGTTATGGCTGAAAAGAGCGGGAAGCAGAACCCCGCAGATGTGCGATAAAAATAGTTTTGGAAGGTAAAGATGACTGATAAAACGTATACCGGTAGGGTGATAAGTAACAAGATGGACAAGACGGTTGTGGTCGCAATAACGCGGCTGTTTCAGCATCCCGTTTACAAGAAGACCGTTAAGAAGGTATCAAAGTTCAAGGCGCATGACGATAAGAACGAATGCGTGATCGGAGATCAGGTAAAAATCATAGAAACGAGACCGATGAGCAAAGACAAGAGATGGGCAGTCCTTGAGATTATGAAGAGGTCGGCAAGGAGCGGCGGAAAATGATCCAGCTCAGGAGCGTACTTGAAGTAGCAGACAATTCCGGTGCAAAGCGGGTCCGGTGCGTGAAGGTTCTGGGCGGTTCCCACCGTAAGTACGCGCGTCTGGGAGATGTGGTCGTGGTGAGCGTCAAAGAAGCTTTGCCGGACAGCAATCTCAAGAAAGGGGCGGTAACAAAGGCTGTTGTGGTCCGCACCCGTAAAGAGGCGAGAAGGCCCGACGGTTCGTACATCCGTTTTGACCAGAATGCGGTAGTCCTGATAAATGCGCAGGGCGAGCCGGTGGGAACGAGAATATTCGGGCCGGTCGCGAGGGAACTCAGATGGCGTGAATATATGAAGATAATATCGCTTGCTCCAGAGGTACTGTAGGAGGATACATGGGTTTAGGGATCAGAAAAGAAGACACGGTTTACGTCACGGCGGGCAAGTTTAGAGGACGCCGCGGCAGGGTGCTGAAGGTTGAAGGCGGCAAGGAGAAGGTGTTGATAGAAAAGATCAACGTCATTAAAAAGCATATGAAGCCGAATAAAACGTACAGCCAGGGCGGCATAATAGAAAAAGAGGCGCCCATTCACCTTTCAAATGTGATGCTCGTGTGCCCCAAGTGCGGCAAGCCGACAAAGATCGGCATTGCGGTGCTTGAGAGCGGCAAGAAGCATCGCACATGCAAGAAATGCAAGGAGGTCATTGACTGATAATGACTCCACGATTCAAAGAGATATATAAAAACGATGTTGTACCTGCGATGATGAAGGAGTTTTCCTACGGCAACGTGATGCAGGTTCCGAAGATAGAGAAGATCGTTCTGAATGTGGGTCTGGGCGAGGCGATTCAGAACATCAAACTCCTTGACGCGGCGCAGAAGGAGCTTGGAATGATCACCGGGCAGAAGGCGGTGGTCACAAAGGCGAAGAAGTCGATCGCAACGTTTAAACTCAGGCAGGGCATGCCGATCGGATGCAAGGTGACGCTGAGGGGCGACAAGATGTATGAATTTCTGGACCGCCTGGTGAGCGTAGCCCTGCCGAGGATCAGGGATTTCAGGGGCGTCTCGGGCAAGTCATTCGACGGCAGGGGAAACTATGCGCTCGGCATCAGAGAGCAGATAATATTCCCCGAGATAGATTACGAGAAAGTCGAGATGGTGCACGGGCTTGATATTAATATCTGTACGTCTGCAACGAATGACAAAGAGAGCAAGGCGCTCCTGCG
>JBJKPE010000206.1:0-36319 GCA_046706685.1 Thermodesulfovibrionales bacterium
TGTTTCTTGGCCGTCATTCCCGCGAAGGCGGGAATCCAGGGTGCTCTGTCTTCAAAGACAATGGATTCCCGATTACTACCTCGGGAATGACGATGCATGGGTTTTTTTTGAGAAAATCCATGTAAGAGGATCCAGGGAACACTATAGAGCCTGCACTAGATATTCTGAATCTCCGGGCAGAACAAAACCATGAACAGCGTTATTGTAGCGACAGATTGCCCTTCCTGCGGGGCGCCCCTCGATTTCGACGAAGGGTCGAATGCGATTACTTGCGGTCACTGCGGAACGAACCTGCTCGTCACCGGCCGGAAACAACTCCTCAGTTATTCGGTATCGCCCAAGCTGGACGAGCGTCGGGCGGTCGCCCTTGCCGTGATGGCCCAGAGGAACATGGGCCGCGACGACTTCCGCGGAATCAATGCCCGGCTCTATTTCATCCCCTATTACAGGATGACAGGGCAGGACTTCTCCTGGGAAAAACCCGCGCCGAAGCCCATGCCCGAGGAAGAATATTCCGGAGAGATAGAACCGGGGGCATTCGGATGGCCCGCGCAGGGAAGAAATGGATCGTCCATGCTCGGAGGCTGGACTTCAATCCTGGATACGGCCGGAGAATTGATGGAAAGTCTTTTCGGAAGAACCTTCAGCTCGCATCCTGAAACTACAGATCTCACTCGTTTCACAATGCCCGAAAAAGGACCGGATGAATATAGTCACCCGGGCCGGGCTGAAGACGTTAACTCCACTGAGAGCCACAGACACGCGACAGGCGGCTCCCTGTACGAAAACGGAGACGTGATTTTAAACGACAGATATATCGAAAAGAATTTCCTGGCCTGCGATCTGGACGGAACGGGTCTCTATTCTCTTGGAGTAAGGCCGGCTGTCCTCAGACTGGAACTGTTCCGTCCTGAGACGCTGAAGACAGTGGGGAAGATTGTGCATCCCGCCATGGGACCGGACGCGGCAGAATCTCTGGGACTGAAAACCGCGAAGGACAAACAACTCCTGTACCGCAAGGTCATCGGCAAAATCCTCTCCCTCGTTTATTTCCCTTTCTGGTTCGTAGAAATGGAAAGCAGAGGCGCGCCGCTTGTGACCGTGATAGATGCCGTATCCGAGGCAATAATTAGAGCGGACGCCCAGGTATCGGTTTACGATACGCTGGACAGGGAGTTCAGAGACACTCCTAAGGTTATCGGCTTCCGGCCCCTAACCTGTCCCAACTGCGGCTGGGATTTTCCGGTGAGAAAGGACAACACCATCTTCTTCTGCAAGACCTGCGGCAGGGCCTGGCAGCTCTGCGGAAGTGAATTGTGCGAGGTTCAATATGAGGTCTCCGACGCAGTGCAATCAGGAGAATCCGTCGACGTGCAATACCTCCCTTTCTGGGTTCTTCATCAGGGGCAGAAATCAGCCGATAACTTCCGGTTCTTTATGCCGGCCTTCCGTTACCGCCGACTGAAATTCCTCCTCGACCTCGGGCTGAAAATATCGAGGCTTCAGCCTTCCTATAAGGTCCGCGAAACAAAGGACCTCGATCTCTTCGGGTGCTACTATGACACTGAAGATGCGGCCATGCTCGCACAGTTCGTACAGGCCATTCTGGACACACACGGATTCGGCGCGTTCGGGACGGACGCTGATGACACACTTCCTGTCTCGGGATCTACGCTCACCTGGGTCCCGTTCCTCATCCATGGAGCATACCTCTGCTCACCCTTCGGACAGATATCCATTCCCCAAAACCTTCTTCTGCAGTAGACTCGTTACTTCTTAACGGGTCTGCCTGTGATAGAAAATGAAGGCACATCGTGGATCGGTGTGGGTACTTTCTCGTCTTTTTCGTCATTCCGGCTTGTCCGGAATCCTTCCGAAAACCGGCGGGTCAACCGAGATACCGATCGGTTATTTTCAGGGTCTCCCCTCTTTTTTCCTCAAGATGAGAGACAAAGTGTTCCGCCGCTTCAAATCCCATAAAGCCTGCGACGGCATGAACCATACTGCCTTCGCGCCTCAATACGCTCTCCCCTCTTAGCCTGAGGAAACTCTCGATTGTGCGGTAAAAAAGATAAGTCTCTTTCAATGCATCTCTGTCGCCCCTGCTCATAATCCCGGCGCCTTCAAGTCGTTTCATTGCAGCTATTGTTCCCTGGACCAATATGCCCCGGTGCCTCCGGCAGTTTCGAAGTTGGAGATACTGAACGGCGAACTCTATATCCTCGATACACCCCGGACCAAGTTTGATGTCGTACCCTTCGGACTCCTTCGAGAGCTCTCTGATGATCCTTTCTCTCATCTGCCTTATATCCGAAGCCGATATCTCTGTACCCTTGGATATCAGCACCTCTCTTGCCATGCGCATGAAGGCAACGCCCGCTTCCCGGCTTCCGGCGACAGGCCTGGCCTTCAGAAGTGCCTGGAATTCCCAGAACGCCGCCGTCCGCTCATAGTATCCCAGGAAACTCCCGACGGTGGACACAAGCGGTCCCTTCGAACCTTCGGGACGCAGTCTCGTGTCGACGCTGTAAGCGACGCCTTCACGCGTGTAGGAAATAAGTATCCTCAAGAATTTTTCGGCCGCCTTTGTATTGGGCTGTGACACTTCCGCTCCTGCCGCAAATATAAGATCAAGATCCGAGCCGAAGGTGATTTCTCTCCCGCCCAGTTTTCCGAAACCTACCACCGCCATATCCCCGAAGCCTTCGTCAATATTTTCCGCGCACACTGACAGTATCGCTTCTGCCACCTTGCTCAACCCCCTGTTTACGTCCGCTGCATCCGCTTTTTTACGGAGAAACAACAGCCCGAGCCTGATTTCTTCAGCCCTTCTCAGCACTCTAATCGCATCGACGACGGAACGACTGTCCTCAATGCCTGCCCTCACTTCTACGGCCAGTCCCGCAAGACTCTTCCTGACAGCCGCCTGCCATCCTATCATCTCCAGGTACTGAGGCCTGGCCATAAGCGTTTTTGACAGATATTCGCTCTGGACAAATACATATGTAAGTGTGTCGATCAGTCCCTGCTCCCTGCTGAACATTTCAAGATAAGATTCATTCATGCCCAGAAAGGCCGCGAAAGACTGGAGATGATTCAGTGCGGTATCCGGTTCACTGCTCATGAGTGCGGAGTCAATAAACTTCGGGAGTATTTCACCCAGCAGCCTTCTTCCTCTCAGCGTCTGGAACGTAAGTGTGCTGTCTTTAATTGCCTTGATGTTCCGAACAGCCCGCCCGGCATCTTTGACCCCTCTTTCCGAAAGCGCATCCCGCAGCTCCGCATCGGTAAGTTCTTCGTTAAAAAATCTGCCGCTTGCCGCCGTTCGCGCCTGTTTGTCGGCAAAAAGAGAGTCATAGATTTGTCTCACTCCCGCCCTTCTCTTTTCAAGATCCGAAACAAAAGACGTTCTGTCATGAAATCCCATTCTCCTGGCGAGCACAACCTGATCGGCATCCCCGGAAGGCAAGGTGTGGGTCTGGAGGTCGTTAAGCTGCTGGAGCCTGTGTTCCAGCGTCCTGAGATAACGATAGCTCTCGGCTAGCACGGAGTAATCGCCCTGCCCTATTAACGCTTTCTGCAAGAGACGGTGCAGCGCCTTCAGCGTGCTTCTCTCCCTCAAGAGAGGCTCCCTGCCGCCGTAAATCAGCTGCAGAGCCTGTGCAAAAAACTCTATCTCCCTTATGCCGCCGTATCCCCTTTTTATGTCACCCTTCTTGAATGTTGTGTCGATCCGCGTCTTAAGCTGCCTTATCTCGTCAATCGAACTGTAGTCAAGATATTTTCTATACACGAAAGGCCTGACCGTCTCGATGAAATCATTTCCTAGCCCCGAATCGCCGGCAACCGGACGGGCCCTTATCAGCATCGCCCGTTCCCACGCCCTGCCCCATGATTCGTAGTATGTTTCATAACTCCTGAGAGCAAGGGCGATGGCCCCCTTCTGACCTTCCGGTCTCAATCTCAGGTCGACACGGTATGCAAAGCCGTCGCTCGTCTTCAGCGACAAAAAGCGTGTGAGAGATTCCCCGAGCTTGCAGTAATACTCGTGGCTGCTGATCCTGTTTTTGGAGACCCCTTGCTGTGTCACGACACCTTTCGTTTCACCTCCTTCGGCCCCGTAAACGAATATAAGGTCGACATCGGAGCTGAAATTAAGTTCTTCTCCGCCGAGCTTCCCCAGTGAAATCACTGCGAAGTCGTCATCTTGCGGGACACCGTAAATTTCGCTGAGCGAACCTCTGGCCACCTGGAGAGAATTTTCAATAATGACGTCTGCGAGTGTGCTGAGCTCCAGCATTACGTCCACGAGGTCGTTCTTCCCAAGAATATCCCTGAGAGTGATTCGCAGAATTTCACCCGTTTTGAATCTTCTTACTGCGGTCATGTAAGGATCGGGGGAAGGAAGAGGAAAGGAACGTCCGCCGCCCCCAGGTTCGGTCACAGAAGCCAGTTTCTCTTCCAGCGAAATCGAGAGGCGTTCCCTGTCACGGGGGGAATCGATGTCCCTCAAAGCGACGAAGAGAGCGTCAGGGTTTGTAATGCAGTAGTTGGCCAGGAACTGGCTGAAACTGAAAAGCACGGAGACCGGCCGGATGTTGGCTTCAAGTTCATCCGCTACAGAAGGATTTTCCGAGAGGAAGGACAAGAGGTTGTTGAACGACCTCCCGGGGTCAGGGGTGGCATGGGCGGCTTCTTTCAGAAGATTTTCAAGCATTACTGACATGATACATCATCACCCCGGGAACTGCAGTCGAAAATGAGTGTGCATCAACTGCAACGGCAAAGCCGGACCAATCTCACATTCATCGCAGAAACGCAGAGGGCACAGAGAATGCCGCGTCTCTGCGGCGAACCATTACAACTTTTCATGTTATTTATATGTCGGTTATCTGCTGATGTTCACTGTGCTGTCCTGTCTGATTACCTGCGCTCGGTTTCCCAGAGCCTCGGGTCTATGGCGTCCCTTATTCCCTCCCCGAGAAGATTGTACCCGAGAACGGTGACGAGGATTGCAAGACCCGGGTAGACCGAGAGCCACCATGCAATCTCTATGTTGTCCTTGCCAAGGGTAAGGATGTTCCCCCAACTTGGGGTAGGAGGCTGGACTCCTATTCCGAGAAAACTAAGGGCAGACTCGACCAAGACAGCCCCCGCGACACCGAGCACCGCCGAAACAAGCACAGGGGACATACTGTTTATCATGATGTGCCGGAAGATGATTCGCATATCGCCGGCGCCTACGGCCCTGGCGGCGAGTACGAATTCCCTTTCCTTCAGTGACAGAAATTCGGCCCGTACGAGTCTCGCCACTCCCATCCATGACGTCAAACCGATGACTATCATTATGTTCCAGATACTCGGGCCGACGAAGGCAATCACGGCAAGTATGAGAAAGAATGTGGGGATGGAGAGCATGATATCGATAAACCTCATAATAATCCTGTCCCACCAGCCGCCGTAATATCCGGCAAGAGCCCCGACTGCCATGCCGATCAGGCTTGCTATGCCGACGGCGACGAAACCCACCGACAGGGAGATGCGCGCCCCGTAGATCATCCTGCTAAGGACGTCCCTGCCGAGGTCGTCGGTGCCAAGGGGATGATGAAAACCCGGGGCCTCCAGGATATGCTGTCTGTCGATATTATCGGGGTTGTACGGAGAAATTACGGGCGCCAGAATCGCCACGATAAACAGGGCCGTTACAATAATCCCGCCCGCCACAGCAAGACGGTTGGATTTGAAGCGGCTCCAGAACAGGCTTTTCATGGAATGCTGTTTCACTGCAATACCTCTGTTTTCCCGCATCCTGCATTCTGAGTTCCGCATTCTGACTTTTGACTTTTGAGTTCTGCCTTCATTTCGCCCTTATCCTCGGATCGACTATCATGTACCCGATATCCGCCATCAGATTGCCTACAAGGGTCAGCAGGGCGCCGATTGTCAGAATGCCCATCACCGTCGGATAATCCCTCGTCATGACGCTCATGTAGAACAACTGCCCCATCCCGGGAATGCCGAAGATATTCTCGAATATGACGCTTCCCCCGATCAGGCCGGGGACGGAAAGCCCCAGGAGGGTAATGATCGGCAGCAGCGCATTTCTTACCGCGTGCCGGTAGATGACAAGCCTCTCCGGGAGTCCTTTGGCCCTCGCCACTGTTATATAGTCCTGCCTGATCACCTCCAGCATGCTGCTACGCATGAACCTGGAATCTGCCGCCAGGCCGGTAAAGGCCGAGACGAATAGAGGGAGTATGAGGTGGCTGGTCCGGTCCCATATCTTGGCCACCAGGGGAAGCGAGTCGTAGTCCATCGATTTCAGGCCCGATATCGGCAGCCAGTGGAGATAAACGCCGAAGAATATCATCAGGAGAAGGGCCAGCCAGAAAGAAGGTATGGCGAAACCTATGAAGACCGTAGTAGTCGTAATCTTGTCGTAAAGGGAGTTCTGGCGGACGGCAGAGGTTATACCTATCGGTATGGCAACCGCAAAGATGATAACCATGGAGAGCAGGTTTATCATGAAGGTAATAAAAAGCCTTCTCTCCAGAAGGGGCTGGTGCGTGTCCCAGATCTTCTCCATGACGGGCCTTCTGTCGGACGAAAAAGAGTTCCCGAAATCCAGATCGCCGACTTTCTTCAGCCAGAGCCAGTACTGGACTGTAATTGGTTTGTCCAGGTTGTACAGCTTATCGAGCCTTTCCCTCGCCTCCGGAGTGATCTTGGGGTTCATTGCAGTGTAAATGTCGGTGGGCTTGCCCGGCGCCAGATGGATGATGAAGAACGAGATGAGGGTAATGCCCAACAGCGTAGGAATCATCTCTAACATCCGTTTTGCAAGATAAGCTGGCATTTATGGCTCCATACTCGGACGCTGGAACGGTTTCGGGACATACCATTTCGGCAGGTTGTACATAATCCCGATGGGCGTCGCCTCAATCCCCCTGAACCGCGCCCCCACAATCGGGGTGGCATCGGGGACATACAGAAAAATATAGGGAAGGTCCTCGGCAAGTATCTCCTGGATCCTGTAATACGCCTTTTTCCTCTCCTCGATATTGAAAGTCCTGCGGCCTTTTTCCAGCAGTGCGTCCACCTCGGGGTTGCTGTAGCTAACGAAATTAAACTCCTTCTCCTTTGTCTTCCCCGAATACCAGATGTCGTACTGGTCCGGATCAAGACCGATCTGCCAGCCGAGGATTACCGCCTGAAACCGCCGCTTATCGATATATTCATTAATAAAGGTGCTCCACTCTACCGCCCGTATATTCACCTTTATTCCCACCTTTGCAAGCCTCCACTGGATAATTGTTGCGGTATTCATTCTGGTAGTATTGCCCATGTTCGTCAAAACAGTGAATTCAAAGGGCCTGCCGTCCTTGTCAAGAATCCCGTCGCCGTCGGTATCCCTCCATCCCGCCTCAGAGAGGAGTCTTTTGGCCTTTTCGGGATTGTAGGGATACCGCTTTACGTCAGGATTATAGGGCCACGTATGGGGGACATAGGGCCCAGTGGCGGCACTGCCGAGCCCGAAGAGGACAACGTCCACGATCTCGCTCTTGTCTATGGCATATGCAATCGCCTGACGCACACGTTTGTCCTTGAACAGGGGGTACTTGAGGTTGAAGCCCATATAGGTGTAAGCGAACGTCGGATAACGGAATTTGCGAAAATTCCTTCTGAAATATTCAGTGTTCGTCTGCTTTGTATACTGCAGAGGAGTGAGGTTCATCATATCCAGGCCCCCAGCCTGCAGTTCGAGGAACATCGTCGCGGGGTCCGGGATGATCCTGTAGACGTAATGGTCGATGTAAGGCCTCCCCTCAAAATAATCCTTGTTGGAATCGAGGATAAGGTCCTGTCCGGAAACCCACTTCCTGAACTTGTACGGTCCCATGCCAACGGGATCCCGCCCCAGCGGACTCTTCGTTATGTCTTTGCCTTCAAGGAGATGCCTGGGCAGGACAACAAGATTCCCCCATGAAGTAAGGGCAGGCGCAAAAGGCTTCCCGTAGGTGACTCTGAAAGTGTATTTATCGACCACCTCCGCCTTCTTCACCTGCTTGAAATCCTCGCTGTAGGCCGTCGGGGTTTTCTTGTCTATTATTGTCTTGTAGCCGAACATCACGTCATCCGCCGTAAATTCGACCCCATCGGTCCATTTAACGCCCTTCCTGAGATGGAATGTGATGACCAGGCCGTCGGGCGAGATGTCCCAGGATTTGGCAAGGTCCCCGATCACCCTTAGGTCGGTATCGTATTTCACGAGGCCGTTGAAGATCAGGCCGGCAACTTCCTGGGAGGCGCTGTCTCCGGAGAGCATTGGGATAAGGACGCTGGGCTCCGCGATGCTGCCCTCAACCAGAGTGCCCCCGTAGGCAGGCGGGTATGTCCCTGTCTTAAAGTCTCTCTGTGTCTGTTCCGAAGGCCCTTTTTTGCAGCCGGCAGCGACGGCGATCACTGTGACCATGAGAAGAAGAAAGAACACCTTTTTCATTTTTGTTAAGAATACTTCAAACGCCCCGTTTTTTCAATCTCAAGGCCGGGGATGAAATGTCCCGCCAGTGCAATTCACCCCAATTATTAATAAAGCATTTTGACCACGGATCAACACGGATGGCCACTGATTCCAAGAACCTTGAAGTTCTCTCATCACTCACCCGGCAGTTGGAGTCTTTCCGGATGAAAACATTGTTATTATCGGAGTTTACCCGTGTCCATCCGTAGTCAGCCGCCGTCTATGGATGGCTACCTTGGTAGGTTAATAGTAATTTCTGAGATACTTCCCGGTATAAGATCTCTTTGACTTCATCATGGCCGCCGGAGTACCCTCAAAAATGATCTTGCCGCCCTTTTCGCCGCCTTCGGGACCGAGGTCCACAACCCAGTCCGCAGCCCTGATCACATCGAGGTTGTGCTCGATTACGAGCACTGTATTGCCCGATTCAACAAGCCTGTTCAGGATATGGAGCAGCGCCTGAACATCTGCGAAATGCAACCCTACCGTAGGTTCATCCAAAATATACAGGCATCCCCCCTTCACTGTCCCACCGAGTTCGGAACAGATCTTGAGTCTCTGGGCCTCACCTCCCGAGAGAGTGGTTGCCGGCTGCCCGAGGCGCAAGTAGCCCAGTCTCGTCTCCATCATCAACTCCAGTTTCGAGACGATGCGCGGATCATCATGGAACAGGACAAGAGCCTCCTCAACGGTCATATTCAGTATCTCGCTGATGTTTCTGTCCCTGTATTTTATTCTCAGCGCCTCCGGCGTGTATCTTTTTCCACCGCATTTTTCGCATGTGATATAGAGGTTTTCAAAAAAATACATCTCCATCAGCTCGTAGCCTTCGCCTTTGCATGTCTCGCAGCGTCCGCCCCGGACGTTGAAAGAAAAGAAGCCGGGACCATATCCGTATGCCTTGGCCTCTCGCTGCGAGGCAAACAGCTTTCTGATATGGTCGAATATTTTGAGGTAGGTGACGGGATTCGAACGGGGGCTCCTGCCGATCGGCGACTGGTCGATAAGCTTTATGCCGCGCAGCACCCGGTCCCCTTCCAGGCGATCATAAGACAAGGGACGCTCCGTTACTATCCTGAGCTGTTTCGATACAGCCCTGTAAAGGGTTTCAACGACCAGACTGCTCTTCCCTGATCCGGATACCCCGGTTACGGCAACCAGCCGGTTGAGGGGCACTGTGAAATCAACATTTTTCAGATTGTTCCCGGCCGCGCCGTAAACGGTCAATTTTCCGCCTGTCCTGCGGGTCTTCGGGGGCAGCGCCACTGTTTCGGCGCCTCTTATATATCTGCCCGTAAGGGTCTCAGATGTCAGAAATTCGTCCTTCGGCCCGGAGAAGACGACTTCTCCGCCCTTATGTCCCCCACCAGGGCCCAGTTCCACAATCCAGTCCGCCTTTTCTATTATTCCCCTGTCATGTTCGACAACAAGAACGGTATTGCCGAGATCGGCCAATTCGCTCATGATACCGGCGATCCTGTCGGTATCCCGGGCGTGGAGCCCGACTGTCGGCTCGTCCAGCACATAGAGAGTTCCGGTCAACAGCGATGACAACTGATTGGAAATATTGATCCTCTGGTACTCCCCTCCCGAGAGGGTCTTGCCGTACCTGTCCAGCGTGAGATATCCCAGACCCACCTTCTCCAGAAATTGCACCTTCATCATGATCTGCCTCAGGAGCTCCTTGGAAACATCCCTCTGGAAAGGTGAAAGATCAATATCGTAAAAGAACTTTCCGATCGCCGATACCGGCATCCTGCAAAGTTCGGCTATATCGAGCCCGCCGATGTGATACGCAAGCACCTCCCTTTTCAGCCTCTTCCCGCTGCAGGCCGGGCAGGTCACACCTCTCCTGTACCTGCTCAGAAATACCCTTACGTGAAGCTTGTATCTCCTCCCCTCCATGTCCTCAAAGAAATCGTCGATCCCGTAAAAATCGCTGCCACCCTTGAACAACAGCTCTCTCTCCTTCGGCGTAAACTGGCTGTAAGGTTTGGCCGCATCCAGGCCCGACCCTTTCGCCTTCGCCAGGAGCTGTTTTTTCCACCACCGGTAAGCGGGCTTGTTCCAGGGATCAACGGCGCCCTTCGAAAGAGAAAGTCCCTTGTCGGGTATAATGAGGTCCTCGTCGTAGCTGAGGACATTGCCGAAGCCCTTGCATTCAGGGCAGGCCCCGACCGGATGATTGAAGGAGAAGAGGACAGGAGAAGGCAGGGGAAGTTCTATGCCGCACTCCTCGCAGGCATTTTCCGAAGAAAAACCGTGAATAGTGAATCGTGAACCGTGAGGAGTTACGCCGCTCCGCGGTCCTAAATCAGAATGCAGAATGCAGAATGCAGAATTATCCAACTCATTCTCGCCCGATTTCTGCAGTTCGACTTCTGCATTTTGACTTTTGACTTCTGACTTAGTATTGTTTGACTTCTGACTTCCGACTTCTGATTTCTGATTTATTATGATGGCCTTTATCCGCCCTTTGCCTTCTTTCCAGGCCATCTCGACGGAATCCGACAGCCTCGGCCCGTTCTTTATGACAAGCCGGTCGAGAACAACGCCGCGTAAGGAGTGTGGCGAGGTGGGGGAGGCGACAAGAGTGCGGTCTCGGTCTTCATTACTTCTGACTTCTGGTTTCTGATTTCTGACGTCCTCTATATCTTTTATCTCTCCGTCTATCCAGAGCCGCTGAAACCCCTGCTTTCTCAGGTCCTCTAACGGCGCAGTCGATTCAAAGACAATGACCGCCTTTTCCCCTGAGTGTTTTTCGGCCAGTTCGGCGGTTATCTGCGAGGGGTCCCACCTTCGTATTTCCTTGCCGCAGTTCGGGCAATAAGGTGTTGAAGCTTTTGAATAGAGCAGCCGGAAAAGCTCATAGAGCTCCGTCAACGTCCCCACCGTGGACCTGGAACCCCTGACGGGATTTTTCTGTTCAAGGGCGATCGCAGGCCGTATGTTCAATATCGCGTCAACATCCGGACGGTCGAGCTTTTCGAGGAATAGCCTGGCGTAAGTGGAGAGAGATTCTATAAACCGCCACTGCCCCTCGGCGAAGATCGTATCGAAGGCAAGGGACGACTTCCCTGACCCTGAGACGCCGGTAACAGCGATGACCTTGTTATGGGGAAGCCTGAGACTTATATTTTTGAGGTTGTTCTGCCTGGCGCCTTCAATGATGAGTTCTTTCGGGGACATCCTCTTATTTTAACATACGGGATAATCCCCGCTTTACGGCTGATCGGCCGACGTCTCAAAAATTCCTGTTGTTATTGTTATCGATGGTGAACGTATCACCATTCACGCGGGAGCCGCTTTTACCCGTTGCTGTGGCGGTAAATGCTCCGGCCGTGCTGGCGCCTGCATCATAAACACTTATCTTATAGGAATAGCTTAAACCCGAATCGGAACCCGGCTTGAACCCGGGAAGAAAGGCCTCGATAGCAGACAAACTATTAATGGTCTTGTCGGTACAGGCAGGCGTCGCACCCTCCATATAATAACACCCGTTATCCGCGAAATACTGCTCTTCAAGCAACCTCAGGTTCTGCAGATTCGTATATGCCTCAGTCCGTGCCGCCCTCTTTTGCTGGCCAATATAGCCGGGGATGGCAATCATGGAAAGAATGCCGATAATGGCCACCACTATGATAAGTTCGATCAGCGTTATACCTTTGTCATTCATTGCATCCTCCTCCTTCTATAAATTATTCACGCCCTGAATAAAGAGATAATCCAGACGCTGAAACTAGCCACAAATAAAAAAGCTCCATAAAGAGCGGGCTTAATTCTCAGTTTTCCGGTATCGTCAAACCCACGGAATATCATGAAAAGAATGGATGCCACCCAGCCAAAAAAGCTTGCCTCGACGAGGGCGGCCCAGACAGGTACAGGCGCCCTGTCGGCCCTCATTACATAGAGCAACTTAGCCTTCTCGGAAACCGCGTCTTCCGGCTTAAGATTTCCTTCACCAACCAGTATTTTAACGTCCAGGTCAGCAATCTCGTTCTCGCATCTGTCGATCCAGTCTTTCCTGGGGGTAAATAGGCTGCGCGAGGCATAAAACGAACTTCTTATGGCAGAAAAAGCATCCAGCGCCCAGTCCGGCTTGTCCTCCTTCTCGAACATCTTGCCGATATCCCAGAGCCTGTTCGCCGATCTGTCGATGTAGGGAGACCAGGGAGAATAGGCATGCATCACATCGTCATATTCTCTTATAGCAAGCTTCCATTCCGCTGTTTTATAATACTCCTCAGCCTTAAGAAAGTGGCTCCTCTGCATATAAACTACCTTCCCCCAGACAAGGACAATAAAAAAGACGCAGGCGATCAGGCCCTTAACGAGATATTTCTTTTTCATATTTTTTCCCCGTGAATAACTTTCCTGCCGCATGCCGCATTTCCCTTAGCCTGAGCATCCAGGGCAGCGCCATAGCTTCCCTGACTATTTTCCCGGACATCTTCGAAGATCCGGAATTCCTGTCATAAAATATTATAGGCATCTCATGAACTTTAAAGCCAGACATCAGCACAAGATATGCCATCTCTATCTGGAAGGAGTAGCCGCTGGAGTGAATTCTGTCGAGATCAATGGCCTCGAGGGCCTCCCGTGTGTAGCACCGAAAACCGCTCGTCATGTCCGTAAGTCCTATGCCGAGTATAACGGAGGCATACATATTGCCAAATTTCGACATAAGCAGCCGTCTGAAGTCCCATCCGACAACGCTTATCCTCTTGCTCAGGTAGCGCGACCCGATTACCAGGCCGTACCCTTCTATTTCCCGGATAAACCACGGAAGGGCATCAGGATTATGGGACCCGTCGGCATCCATCTCGATAAGATATTCATAGCCGCGCTGAAGACCCCACTTGAAACCCTCAACATATGCTGTTCCAAGGCCAAGTTTCCCGGGTCTTTCGACGAGGAATACCCTGTCGTTCCGGGACATAATATCCTTGACCACTCCAGCAGTGCCATCAGGAGAGGCGTCGTCGACAATGAGAATGTCGAAGGTTTCATATTTCAGGACAGCACCTATAATGCCTGGAAGACCGGCCTTCTCGTTGTAAGTAGGTATGATCACCAGGGCCTTGTTCATCGCAGTTATTATAGCAACTTCCGTGCCGCTGAAGAAAAGGCATCGTTCACCTGCCAGGATTTCACTTCAGCTTGATCTCTTGTATGCAATGCCAGAATTCCTCAATTCTCTTCGCCCAGCTGAATTCTTCGGCATATCCCAGACAATTCTTTGACATAATGTTATATTTTACCCTGTCGGTCAGCAACTCTATAGTCCTCGCTGCAGCCTCGTCAGGAGAGTCCGCCAGATAACCTGTCACCCCATGCCGAATTGAGTCTCTGAGACCGGGTACGTTGTATCCAACCGCAGGGGTGCCGGCAGAAGCGGCCTCTATTACGTTTATACCGAATCCTTCCCTTACACCCGGCACAATCAAGACGTGAGATCGCTGCAGGAGTGACAGTTTTTCGCTCTCTTCAACCCATCCCCAGAAAATTATATCAGCGAGACCGGCTGCCGACTGCCGCAGCTTTTCTTCTTCCGGACCTCGCCCGATCACCCATAGCCGGGCACGAGGAATCCTGCTCCTTACTTTTTTAAATATTTCTACGGCATCTTCCGGCCTCTTCGTACTTCTGAGCCGCCCCAAAAAAGTCATGACCGGCTCATCGTCTTTTCTGACTTGACTGGAAGGAAAAACCTTGATCGCGTTCATTACGACACGTGTATTTCTAAATCCTATATGGTCCAGATCTTCCTTTGTAGAGGGAGACACGGTAAGAGCCACTTTTCTCTTGTACAACCGTAAAAGGACAGATTCAAGGACGTAGGGAAAAACTCCCGGAATACCCAGTTCTCTAAACCAGAATTCCCTATACAACTGATGGATGAGGAGGATGGAATTAGGGAAAAACCAGGTGAAAAATCCGATGCCGTTAAACTCATCAATGATGAGATCAAAACGGGACCTGTTCTTCAATGCGAAATAGAATCCCCTGGCATGGACGGTAACCTCACTACCTCCCCTGACATATCTAACCTTATCGATTACCTCTTCCGGCAGCGAACCCGAAAAGGAGCAGGAAAATACGGTCATGTCGCATGCGTGCCTCTCCGCGAGGCCCCTCGCAATCTCATGAGTATAAATCTCTGCTCCACCGCCGGCCGGATTACCGATATCTCGCCTGTTTAAAATAAGAATTCTCATTCTAGAATATCGGCTGACATTTCTTCAGTAGCCTCCGGGTTTCATCGCATGTCATGCCTGACGTCGACTTGTCATAGGAACCTCGTCAATATTGTAAATAGGATGCAGAATTAACTTTGTCCATGCTCCATAAGTCTTTCAGGCAACAAAAAACGATAAAATTTGTTCTATCATATCCTGATCCTCACTCTTCATTCATTTGTTATACGACTGCCAGGTCATTTCCGATATCCAAGGTCTTTCACGGAACTCTAATATTCAAATGCCCTCTATGCGGGGCACTACCCCCATCAGGAATCGTTCGTACTCTTCCGCCATCCTGTCCCATGTAAATTTCCTCGCATAGTCTCTCCCTCTCCGCCCCATCTCCCGCCTGACTGATTCATTACCGAGGAGAAATGTGATCTTTTGGGCCAGGTCTTTCGCGTCGCCGGTCTTGGAAGGAATTCCAAATCCGGCGTCGACTGCGTATCTCAGTTCAGGGATATCACTGACAATGACGGGCTTCCCACACGCTGCGGCTTCAAGAACGACAATCCCCTGACCCTCAAACCTGGATGGGACAACAAGGAATTGCGCTCTGTTGAAAAATTCTATCTTTTCCCCACCTTTCACCGTTCCCACCCATTCTGCATCACGCATGTTCCGCAACATCCCCAGAAACCTTTCTCTGTCCTTCCCATCTCCCGCAATTTTAAGTTTGACAGGGACGTCCTTAATCGCCTCGAGCAGCACATCAAGCCCCTTCTGATTCATGTCAATCCTGCCTATATACCCCACGTAATCGCCATCGGCGGAGATGTTCCCCCCCAGCAGGCCAGAATCTATTCCGTTACTCAGAACATTTGTCCCTGATAGGCCGAACCTCACCGCAAGATTTCTGTTTACGACGATCACCCTCTCGAATTTCAGGGGATATTTTTTTTCCGTCCAATAGAAGGGCAGGCCGAAGATGCTGTACTTGCGAAGGATCTCCCTTCCCAGATAATTCTGGATCTGAAGCATGACCGCGGTCTTACCTTGATACCTGTAGCTGAAGAGAGGGTTCCATGGTGCAAAATCTTCGATGATAACGTCGTGGTTGACGTGTTTTCTTTCCAACAGCGACTTGGCAAAAAAAGCATAGGCAAAAGTACTCACGAAATAATTATTAATCTCCGTCCCCACAAAATTAACTTTGAGATTTCGTTCTTCGCTATCCCTCGCGCCGGGGTATTTACCGCAGACGAGCGTAATATCATGTCGTTCCGCAAGTCTTCCATACAACTCCCGCGCCCTAACAGCTCCTCCGCCGCCGACCCAGGGGTTATGAATGTGGTCGTAGATGAGATGGAGAATTTTCATCTTCGCGGAGCGCTCTCCAGATAAGGGATCAGACTCTTCAAAATGATTTCAGGTTTCATGTTATTGAGGCAAGCGTTATTTTCACGATTGACGCACCGTTGAGGAAACTTTATGAATTCAATACACGGTGAGCATGGCAAACCAAGCCTTATTATCTCAGTGTTTTTCCCTCTGACGAGGTCTGGGCTAGTCGGCCCTGTAACGGCAAAAACCTTCCTGCAGCCCACCGCCTGGGCAAGATGAAGGGTGCCGTTATCCGGCGTTATGTAACACTTAAGTGACTTCAGAAGGCATGCAAGCTGTTTGATATCAAGCTTTCCTGAAAGATCGGCAAACCCCTTTTCGCCGTTCAGCATGTTCGCATGCTTCGCGAACCTCTTTCTATCGGCCTCATCGCCCGTAAGAAGAACCTTATAACCCATGTTTAAAAGAATTCTTGTAAGCTCAAATAAATGCGCTTCAGGATATTGCCTGGATACGGCATAGTTTACAGAACCGAAACCGCCGATATGAATGCCGATAAAATCTCCGTAGTTTTTGAATGCATCATAGCACTGGATATTGATCTCTTTTTTCGGCCGCTCTTCCGCGGCGAAAAAAATCTCTTCCGCAATGCTCGCCTTGGCAAGCGAAAGCATATCTACACTCTTGTCGTCAATGAGGATTTCGGCAGCGTGTACGTCTCCCTTGACACCAGTTTCGAACCCGGAATATACCTTGCCCGTTCTCAGGAATCTTGAGCACACAATTCCGAAACCTCCCGACTTGGAACAGTCCAGGACAATGGAGGCGGAGAACGATATAGGCTTCAACGTAAACAACAACTTCAAGAAATCAAAAAGGCCCGGGTCCCTGTTAAGGGCTATAATATTTTTCAGCCCGAGCATCTCCATGACCGCCCTGTTATATTTCGTACACACTACCCAATCATCTCCGCCGAGTCTGTTTAAGACTGGTGTGGCACGTATAGCGTCACCTATGTTCTCAAGGACAAACAAAAGCCGGCCTTTGGAAGCATCATATGTTTTTTCCCCAGCCCGCCGCTTGATCTTTCCCAGAAGTCCGACTGTCAGGTTATTATCCAGTTTTTTCAGAACTCTTGAAAAATAAAAAAAAGGGCTTCTCATAATCGTGACAAACTTGCTCTTCATGGTTTAAACCACAATTTCAAATCCTCAATAACCGGGATAAAGTTTCGTCTGTGCGGATATATTCTGTTCTGCTTCTAAGGAACATGTGGTAAAAGTGGATTCCTGCCGGAAGTAGGTGAAGTCTCTTGATCCGTCAGCAGCCACTGACGGCTGTCAGCAAGATGCCGATTCACTGCTTCGTCCAGCACCCGCAATACACATCCCAGTGTCTCGGCTTCGCACGAACCTCCTCAAGACGACAGAAGCCTTCGAGGTCTTTGTTAAAGAATTTCTCTTCCACACAGGTCAGGCCAGCGCACATCTCCCGTATCATCTCATAACTATAGATCCTGCCTCCATTGAAACCTATGGACGGCTGACCGCGCGTAATCTGAGTAGTAAAGATGAGATGTCCTCCGGGTTTCAGCACTCGCGCCAACTCGCGTAGCGCCTTTCTGTCAGCGTCGAGGTCGAAGTCGTCGCCGTATCGGCCGAGGCCGAAATGCTCCAGAGCGCAGACAGACGTCACCGCGTCAAATGTATCTGCCGGCAGTCTCAGCTGTTTGGCGTCGCTGGTCACAATCGTCTCGGTGCCCATAACCGGCTTCCTCTCCCGAACGTCGATGGTCGTTACGTTATAATAAGCCAGGAGACCTATGATCCAGTATCTCCATGAGCCGATGTCAAGTATGTTTTCCGGTCTGTACTCCGCTATTAGGCGCGAGGCGAAAGCAAGTTCGAAGTCGCTGTGCTGCAATGGATGGGCACCGTCTTCGTAATATATCTCCTTGAAAACACCGAAGCCCTTTTTGTTCCTCCTAACCTCTGCATACCGTCGCCTGTATTCCCTCTTGAACGCCCTGGGCATCCTCGTGACAAAGGCAAGTCGCAGCCCAAAATTATTGAGAAGTCTGTTTATCGGATGCATCTTAATTACCCCCGTATCTTATTTGAATTTCCCGTGGTCGCGAGCGGTTTCTCTGTCAGGAAAGATCGTGCCATATTCTAAACAATTCTGATGCAATTGTCTCATGTAATTCGCACATTAATAAGATTCACGGCCTTTCAGATCTTTACTCGAATTGTCTGTCACGGAAAAGATATTTCCCTAGATAGGCGATTATGCTCGTAAAAAAGAAAGACGGTCTCAGGAAGCCTGTCTTAAGATAATAGTGCGCCATTTCCCTTTTCTTGTTGTACATATAAGCTAGATACATCAGACCCTTGTAAATCTCAAAATAAGCCTCTTGTCGCCCCCTTTCCAGTTCAGGAAACATTTCGATGCACTTCTGCACGTGGAGCAGGAGGTTTCTTTCCATATTCGCAAGATCTGTTTGAGAACTTTTCAAATGCTTCCTTATCTTAACCAAAACCTCATCAACGTAGGCACTCTTATGGTGTCTGAGTATTCTTATCCACATATTCGCGTCTTCGATGGCGGTCAGAGTTTCATCGAATAATCCCACTTCATCAAAAATTTGCTTACTTATCAGTACGCAAGAAGGAAGGGTCAAGGGGAAATGCAGTAAATCCTTATAAGTCGGATGTTCCATATGAGGCATTGGTACATGGGGCAGCGCCCCTCCCTTCTCATCGACATGTTCAGCTAAACAGTATACGAGCCCGACATCCGCCGATTCCTTAATCATCTGTATCTGCTTCTCGATTTTTGAAGGGAGCCAGACATCATCAGCATCCAGCAAGGCAATGAATTCACCTCGCGCCTCTCTGATGCCGGCATTTCGTGCTGAAGAAGGACCTCTCTTATCCTGATAGATATAGCTGATCCTCTGGTCTTTCAGAAATGGCTTGACAACATAAGCCGTATCATCGGTGGATCCATCGTCTACGATAATCAATTCAAAGTCGACAAAAGTCTGACCAAGGACACTTTCAACGGCCTCGGCCAGAAACCTGCCGTAATTGTGAGTCGGTATTATGACGCTGACCGAGGGTCTCATGTTTAAGCCGCTCACACTCTAAAAATCTCTTGGGACATTGGAATAGAATAGCTTACGGTACAACCGGGCAAAGCCTGACAACCCATGGCTACGCAGGAACTTACCCACCGCAGTCTCCAAAGGACGAAATATCGTACTCCAGGCATATGCCGCAGCGACCTTGAAGCGATTGTAACCATGCCTGATTGCTATACTTCGAACCTCTCCGAACCTGTCACTCAGGTTTGTCATACTGACCCCGCCCGTTGTCATAGTAACAAGGTTTCTTTGCACGTGTTTGAACAATATCCCGTTCTTCAGAAACCTGAGGACGAGATCATAATCCATCGCAATACTGTAAGCCGGGTCGAAAACGCCGTATTTTTCATATACGGATTTTCTCACAAAGACTGTAGGATGCAAGACAGGCATAGTCTTCCATGCCTCTTTTTCCGGATTGCGAAGAGGCCTGCAGGGGACTGTGGAAGATCCTTGCGGATGCATAAGTAGCATGTTCCCATGCACAACTCCCGCATCCGGACAATCCAGAAAAACCTGCACGACGGCGCTCACCGCGCCGGGCTCGTAATAGTCACCGGCGTGGATCATTCCGACAATAGAACCCGAAGCCATCCTTATCCCCTTATTCATAGCATCGGAGATTCCGTTGTCGGGTTCCGAAACCCATTTGGAAATCCTGTCGCCGTATTTCTTTATAATCTCAACCGTTCCGTCGGAAGAGCCGCCGTCAACGACAATATATTCGATGAAAGGATAGTCCTGCGATATGACACTCTTTATGGTGCCTTCTATGTAATCGGCTCTGTTAAGGACGATCGTAATGATACTGACCAAATGACCATCCGGGACGGGCAGGCCTGTCAGACTCGGAACCGATTCCGTTTCACTACCGTTTGCCCAGTTGTCTTCATGCCGTTTCAATGGAACCTCAGCCTTTTTATTATAACAAAGAAACGGTCACCCGCCCTGTGTTTTCGACGTCAAGACCCAGGAAAAAATATTTAAGCTTCTGGGGGCTTTGATTTCATAGTGTCGTATTATGGCTTGAAGATTGTCGGACTTTTTGCGGGTATGTGAATTTATGTTTGGGACTTTGTTAAAATAAGGTCACGAAAAGAGTGCCGGGTGGTCTATCGGCTCACGTGGCGGAGGAGCATTTTTTGGGCAAGGATGTCATTATTTTCGGAGGCGATGGTTTCTGTGGTTGGCCAACTTCATTGTATTTGTCCAGACACGGCTATGAAGTGACGATAGTTGATAATCTAAGCCGCAGGAACATTGACAATGAACTGGAGGCATATTCCTTAACTCCTATTCAGTCGATGGGTACTCGCCTTAAGGCATGGAAAGAGAATACCGGCAAGACGATCAAGTATCATAATTTTGATGTAGCGGTCAACTACTTCAGACTTTTGAAACTGATGGAAGAAATCAAACCTATGGCAGTTGTACATTTTGCTGAGCAGAGGGCGGCGCCTTATTCCATGAAATCGGCCTTCCACAAACGATATACAGTCCAGAATAATATAAACGCCAGTCACAATATCCTTTGCGCTATTGTGGAATCCGGGCTCGACCTCCACATGGTGCACCTGGGGACGATGGGTGTATACGGTTACGGAACGGCGGGCATGAAGATACCGGAAGGCTATCTGAAGGTTAATGTGGACGTGGAGGGCGACAGCAAATTGCTGGAAATACTCTATCCGGCCGATCCGGGAAGCATCTATCACATGACTAAAACGATGGACGCCCTCATGTTTTATTATTACAACAAGAATGACAAGTTGAGAATAACCGATTTGCATCAGGGTATCGTATGGGGTACCAATACGGAAGAAACCTTAATGGACAAAAGACTGATAAACAGATTCGACTATGACGGAGACTATGGTACCGTACTGAACCGCTTTCTGATGCAGGCTGCTATCGGACATCCCCTTACTGTCCACGGGAAGGGAGGACAAACGAGGGCGTTCATACACATCCGGGACACCGTGAAATGCATAAAGCTCGCCATAGAAAACCCATCGGCCGGAGGCAGCAGGGTTAAAATATTCAACCAGGCCACAGAGACACATAGTGTCAAGTGGCTCGCGGAAATGGTATCGAAGATGACCGGGGCAAACATCGATTACCTCCCCAATCCCAGGCGCGAAGCACCCGAAAATGAGCTGAAGGTCTCTAACGAGGAGTTCCTTAAATTGGGACTGGCCCCGATTACCTTGAGCGAGGGCCTGATGGTGGAGGTGATGGACATCGCGAAGAAGTACAAAGACCGCTGTGATATCTCAAAGATACATTGCACATCCAAGTGGTGTGCGGATATCAAGTTGGAGATATGACAATAGAGCTAGAGAATGATTTTCTGTCCTCCCGCCCTTCGGAAACTCTTCTTCAGATTAAAGACACCACATCAATCGCGTGATGAAGAATCTATTAAAGAGAATTCTTCCAGGAAAGATCGCACTTATTCTCGGGAAACTCAGAAACGATATTTTTGACGGGTATGCTCTCGAATCATATTCTCAGGAAGGTGAAGATAGGATTTTGGCGCGCATTTTCGAAAAGCGGGAGAAGGGATTTTACGTAGATGTTGGAGCGCTTCATCCAAAAAGGTTTTCCAATACCTATTACTTTTATAAGAGAGGCTGGACTGGCATAAACATAGATGCAACTCCGGGCAGTATGGCTGCCTTCAACAAAGAAAGGACGAGAGACATCAATGTAGAGAAGGCCATCAGTAAAGAACAAAGGGAAATGACTTTTTTTATATACAATGAGCCAGCCCTGAACACCTTCGACAGGGAACTTGTCCTCAGCAGGAAAAAACGAAAGAATTATAGTGCAGCAAATTACGTTATCGAAGAACGAAATATCAGGACAACAACACTTGACCAAGTTCTGAAAGAAAAAATGCCCGAGGGTCAAAAGATAGATTTCCTGTCTGTGGATGTTGAGGGCTTGGATTTGGAGGTGCTACAATCAAATGATTGGCGACTTTTCAGGCCCGAATACATTCTTGTAGAAGCCCTGTGGAAAGACTCCAAAGAAATTTTGCAAGATCCTGTCCACAAGTATCTTGACGAAAATGGTTATAAAATGCTCGCCAAAACGGTTAATACCCTGATTTTTGGGGACTGCGCTGTTGCGAAAGGACCTCAAAATGGGTGATTGGAAACTAGAGACCCCTGTAGCTTTTTTTATTTTTAAACGACCTGACGTAACAGAAAAAGTCTTTCGTGAAATAGCCAGGGCTAGACCTGTAAAACTTTTTGTAGTAGCCGATGGCCCCAGAAAGAACAAGCCGGGGGAAGCCGAAGCTTGCGCAGCAACGCGCGCTATAATCGACAGGGTGGACTGGGACTGCGAAGTCCTGACCAATTACTCGGACGTGAATATGGGTGGCCCGCTCCGTTTCCCGAGCGGACTTGACTGGGTTTTTGAGAACACCGAAGAGGCAATCATTCTTGAAGACGACTGCCTACCCCATCCGACCTTTTTTCGCTTCTGTGAGGAGATACTTGAGCGTTATAGGCACGATACCCGTATCACGATGGCAAGCGGCAACAATTTTCTGTTCGGACAACTGGCTGTTCCATTTAGCTATTACTTTTCACACTATGCCCTGACTTGGGGCTGGGCCACCTGGCGTAGAGCGTGGAGAAACTTTGACCCGGACATGAAAACTTGGCCAGAAATAAGGGATGGCGGATGGCTGGAGGGTCTCGTTGAAGACAAAGGCATCGTAAAGTACTGGACACCAATCTTCAATGCCGCACAAACCAAAAAGAAATTTCATTGGGATTATGGGTGGATATTCTCAACTTTGTCCCAGAATGCCCTGACTGTGGTGCCGAATGTTAATCTTGTTGTAAACATAGGGTTCGGCAGCCTTGCTTCACATACCACGGATGTAAACTCGCCGTTGGCTCACATGAAGACGCGGGAGATGACTTTCCCTCTTGTGCATCCCCCGTTCGTTCTTCGACATAGAAAAGCAGATATTTTAACATGGAAAAACCGTTTCGCACCCAGTGAAGAATGGTATAAAGTGTGGAAAGGTATTTTGTATCATCTGGTCAGGGACAAGAAAATCTACGCTTTGTACAGGCGCCTGCGAAGAGATCATTAGTGTCTAAGGGAAGGGGAGGGAAACGCTGAAACAGGCGGCCACGGTGTCTTATGTTAAGAAGAGGGGGACTCTACAGCGAAAAAACCTTTGGTTATGAATGAATCGTGTCCATCTTGCGGGTCGAAAAACTTGGTCTTTAGGGGAAAGATACTCCCCTATGACTCATTTGCTGGATTTAAGCTGGAGCCTGCGCCTCAAAGCAGCAACTTGTTAAAATGCCTGGACTGCAACTTATATTTTCGGTGGCCCAGACTTCCTAAGCATGAACTGGATGAACTTTACAAGAAGGTCAGCATCGATGTCTGGCACTATAAAAACAGAAAGGACTGGGCGTTAACACTCAAATGGATAAGAGATAACGACTTTGCCGGAGATTCTATTTTAGATGTCGCATGCTGGGATGGGGGATTTTTGGACAAATTCACAGGCTGGGATCGTTATGGCATCGAAATCAATCGTGAAGCGCGGAAGAGGGCTATTTCAAAGAATATACATATTATTGCAGAAGATGTTTCCGATATAAATAAACTCTCCGATAGATTTGACATAATTACTGCGTTTGACTTTATAGAGCACACGGACAATCCACTTGCGCTGATATCGGCAATTGCGAAAATGACTAAGAGACACGGATATATTGTGGTGTCTTCAGGAAATTCTGAAGCGTTTACTGCCAGGATTATGGGGGAAAAGTATTGGTATTATGCCATACCGGAGCATATATCTTTTATAAATACGAAGTGGTGTGAGTTCGTCGCTGAAAGACTAAATTTGCAGTTGATACAGATGGAGAAATTTTCTCATGAAGATGAAAGAACCCTCGCCAAAGTCATTACCCAGTTGATCCATAATGTACTGTTCTTAAACCCGACCTTGTATGCGTGGCTTAAAAGGCTGAGAAATTCTTTCAAGAAGCCGGAAAGAGTTGTCTCACCCCCATGGACTACCAGCTATGACCATTTATTGGTTATTTTCAGGAAAGGGGATTAAAAAGTAGCAACTTTTTGAACGACTCTTTTTTAAGGAGTCGATTTATTTCTCTTTAAATGCCTGTCGACAGGAACCGGTGTTGTCGGGATAGAAACGGACCTGAGAGTGAGAAGATGGCCGCTGCATTCTTATGGAAATACGTCTTAAGCGAATTACAGACCTTTATAGGGAACTTTCTTGTCGCACGTCCAAAGGATTTTTGGTTGCTCCTGATGAAGGCCAAGAACTCAGTGAGTAAAAAAAGCCGGGAGATTTTTTCAGTTTCACCGCACATACCGCCCCAAGAACCCGACTGCTCTTGCTCCGTCTATCCCTAATTTCTCTGTCACTTCCCGAAAAATAAAGATATCCTCACGTTCAAGGCTCCTTGTTACAAGAAGGCTTGCCGAGTACCCCCCCATGAACATCAGAAAATAAACCGGCAATAGCCAGAAATGAAAGGGGATGCTCTTGGCAAGGGCATATATCGCCGCTCCCATCAGGAATGCCCCGGCCAGCGGCTTCAGGTAGGCCGCAGTCAAGGGATGCATGCCATTATATCTGAGAAGGCTCAGCGAATAGAGGGCATTGATGATTATATATGACACCATAGTGGCAATAGCAGCACCTGTAATCCCCATCCCAAGCCGCTTTATCAGTATGTAGTTAAGTAACACGTTTAGTGTAGCTCCGACAATAGAAATGTTCATAATAGTCTTGGTAAGTCCAAGCACCATGAGGAGTATTCCGTTTGTGCCCAGAAAGGCGTTTAACATGAACCCGATAGCGAGGATCCTCAGCGACAGGGAAGCATCGACAAATCTGCCGCCAAAAAGCAGAGTTATGGTCATCTCCGGGAAGAAGAAGAGGACAAAGAAGATGGGCAGTGTAGCGGCAAAAACCCATTTTGTAAGTACCTGATATACCCTCTTAAGTTCTTCAGTCTTGTGCCTCGCGAATATTTCGCCCGCTATAGGAAGGAATACGTAACCGAGAGCCGACAACGGGAAAAGAAGCAGCTTTACCAGGGAAACACTCACGCTGTAAGTTCCCACGGCCGCCGGCGTGTCGTATCGCCCAAGCATCAGGGTGTCGGCCCACATGAGGGCAAGAGACATAATGGATGAGGCCAGAAGGGGAATGGAAAACTTCAGCAACTCCATGTGCCGTCTCCCCCCCTTAAGGAGGAAAGGATTGGCGCCGAGCTTTCTGACCCCGTAGACTACAAGAAGTGCTGCTATTACGATACCCGCCGATACGAAGGCGTAGAGGATGCCCTTCAGGCGCATGCCTAAGAAGATCGATGCCAGGATCAGAATAAGGTATAAGACGGGAGTAAAGACATCGGACAGGATTCTCTGCCTGAGTATGCCATAGCCGAGAAGCACCCCACTCACCAAGGCGCCTGTCACGCTGAACGGGACCAGCAGGGATATAATCTTAAGCGGGGCAGCAAGCTCCGGGGTGTAAAAGACCCTTCCGGCTATGAAGCCGGCGGAAAGATAAAGGCCCGCACAGGATGCCAGGCCAAGCGGCAGCAACATCTGCATCCCCGCCCTCGCTATATAATGGGCCTCTTCCTTTTTGTCCTCGACGATGTAAACGGAGATAAAGCGGGACAAACCGGAAGGTATTCCGAGCAAGATAACAGCCGAAATAACGCTTAAGACTGTAAGCACAAGCGAGTAAAGGCCGAACTCGACCTTGGTGGTATTCCTCACAATGAGGATCTTTATAAAAAACCAGAGGAGTTGGCTGGATGCGATGAGGACCAAGACAAGGGTGGTTCCTTTGGCTGCTCTCTTTAGCGAAGAATCAATAGTCTCGGACATCCGATACTGATTATAACAAAACCTCGTTTGACTTTTGGAGTTTCTGCCCAGGACAAGAAAGGACTATCTCCCTATCCTGTATAGCAATTTCGACAACATCCGCAGCAACTTTCTAAAAGTGAACGTTCAGGAACTTTGCAAACCCTTCTTCCTTTACGAATTCATACTTACGTTCCGCCTCTTCCCTGTTCCCGATGACGGAGAGGACCTTGTATTCGAGAATATTAGCCACGGCGCGCTGTCTTTCGTCCCCTTTTCTTTCCAGTTTCCTGAGAAAATCAAGCCCCTTTCCTGTCATGCCCTCGTCCATAAGATATTTGATATATGGGCCGAGATACACCTTGGGGTCGCCCAGGGAAATCGATTCGAGTATGGCCTTCCTCCCGGCCTGAAGGTCGCCGCGCTCGTTCATCGCGTCCCCGTAAATCAGCAGACAGAGCGCGTAATGGTTCACAAGTTCGACAGCCAGAAAATCATCTATATAGGGAAGATTCCTGATGAATTCGTAGTTGAGGAATTTGTTTGCCTTCAGACTCCGACTGTCGATCACATCGGGCCCCGGGACAGCCCCCTTCGGAAAGAGTTCCGATGTCAGTCCCACCACCCTAAATGAGTAATGCTTTTTCAAGACCGGTGTCATATCTTTCGGATTGCTGGTAAAGAACCTGCCTTTCAAAGCAAATTTCCTGTCGAGGTAACTGACCTTTACATTCTCAGCCCGGTAAAAGTCAGGATAGAGCCCACCATATTTCCAGACAGGGGCTGTTTCAAGGCCGTAGTTGTCTTTTGTGCCGCCGGCGTCCATCTGAAGGACGTCATCCCTGAACTTTTCAACCGACAGCATATAAAAAGATGTAAACGTCGGGTTATCATTATAATTCAGGAGCATCGATCCGACCGGCAGAGTGACCAGCATGTCCCTCGCCCACGTATAGGCAAGCGGATATTGCACCGGGGCGGCAAATGCGTATGCCTGAGGCGCAAGACAGAGGGGAAAGGCGACGGCTGAATAGGCGAGAAACCTCGGGACAAAACCCGACCCTTTCCATATGGCGGCTGCCTTTTCGAGCACGAGGGCAACTCCAAGACCCAGGAGGACCGCCATGAAGGCATAAAGAGGCGCGTAATAGACCGATATGACCTGGATACCCTCCTCGGTCAAACTTGTCCCGGCTGACACGCTGCCCAGAAAGGTAATCCAGAGAAAAAGCAGGAAACCGATATAAGCTAGCAATTTTCTGTCCCTAAAAGCTCCGAAAAGGCCAAGCGCGATAAGCGGTATTCCGTATTTCACATTCGGGACAAGGATATTCTTCAGGACATTGACGGTAACGGCAAGAAAATGAGGGATCACACCCCATGTCCCGTGCTTCAGGGCGACAACCGAATTTACCTTGTAGGCCTTCCTGAGAAATACATTCTTCAGGGCTTCAAATGTCCCGCCGTATGAGTAGAGAATATCTATACCGGATGTCACGGCCACCCTCGATCTGACATAAATGAGAAGGTTTACCGAGAGTCCTGCGAGCAGGAAAATTACCGCAAGCGGGACCCAGCGCATCCTGATTTTCCTCCATTTTATAAGAAATACAGGGACTGCCGATAATCCCATAAGGCCGATAGTCTGATGGTTTCCCATTCCGAGGCCCAAAAGGAATGCCACAAGCATTAGCTGGCGGAAAAGACTTCCGTCCGATCTCAGCATTTTTACAATTAGCAGGAAAATGATCATGCATAGAAACGTGTTCAGTGAATAAACCCCTTTTGCATTGATAGCTCCGGTCCAGAAGACGGGTACAACCGCAAGGAAAAGGGCAGACGACCACGCCGCGTATTTGTTGTCAGTGAGGTAATAAACCACCTTATATGTCATAAGGGCCGAAAGGCCGCCAAAAGTGGCGTTTACGAGGTTTACCTTGAATGCAATGTTACCCAGCGGCAGAAGAGTGCCCAGTTTCCCAAGGAGTATGTAAAATGGGTATCCGGGAGGATGGGCCGTCCCGAGAGAGAATGAGGCAGAGGCGAAAAGCGGAGAATCCCCCACATAAATAGTCGGGCAGAGCGTAACCAGGTAAAGGACAAAAACGGAAAAGAATACAAGCATTAGGGGAAGGGCGGGACAAAAGCCCGCCCTTTTCCTTCTTAATCGGACACTACCGTCTTCGTGAGGATAGGTGTAACGTCAGTCTTGTCACACACCGAAATGTCTACTCTGCTTACATTCGCCAGACTCCCGAATTCTTTCAGAATTATCAAGCCATGGTCGGTGCTGCAGGTGCCAGCATTGTCCACTTTGAACAGTCCCACGTTAAACCAGGGCGACATCTGCTTCAGGGACAAATTTTGGCCTTGGGCATATAATGCTACCCAATCGATACCCCCAAGTGCAGTATTGGTCAGGTCGGCAGTATCGCCAACCGAACCGCTGAAATTGGTATCGATCTCCTTCAGACCTCCCTGCGGCGTACCTGACTTCTTTGCCGAGTTCATCCACGCGGCCAGTTCGGGCACAGCTGACGTTGCCGCACTCTGCACGGCTGCCTTCCTTGACCTTTCCTGCATTCCGAGATATCCCGGGATCGCGATCGCCGCGAGTATACCTATGATTGCCACGACTATCAGCAGCTCGATAAGGGTAAAGCCTTTTTGCTCCTTTACATTATTCATCGCCTTAAACATCAAAACACCTCCTTGTCTGATTTATTGCGGCCAAAGGCCGCGGTAACCTTAACACTGTTTAGCCCTTCCCGACATCACCTCCTCGAATAAATCAACAAAACTTTCTAAAATTACAGCACTTTCCGTGCCAGAACTCACACTAATTTGTTACAAGTAATATCATTGAAATTGCGGCCAAAAAAAACTTCTAAAAACTGTAAAATGTCATAGCTGCTGACAAATATTGTCATATCCGTAACTTCCCCGTTCGAAAATACTCCACAAAAAAGTCATTCATCCGGCAAAAACACTTGATCAGTCTTTTGCACGAATTCGCTCGCCTTCATCCTGAACCCTTCGCTGCCATTCTGAAGGAGTGGACCGACTGAAAAATCCCGCCCAGGAAAAACTCATGAAGGATCTCGCAGCATGTCTCATATATATTTCAATTATTTCAATGATTATACCTGCCCGCATTATTGATATCAAGGATCCCCGCTTGTCAGAAATCGCGGGCATCCTTCCGCAAACCACCGAAAGATTCCCCGTGAGGGTCGGGAAATGACAGGCAAAAGACATAAATTGCGGCTTTATAAACAGCCTCTGATTAATAATCAGCGCAGCCGGAAATTCCTTTTCAGTCGGCCACGATCGTCTTCGCCATGATGAGAACCCCGTTTTCGTCGCAGACAGATAGTCTTATAATGCTGATACCTGCCCCATTCCCTTCACCGAATATGGCTATCTGACCTTTAGCAGCAGGCCCGCAGGAACGAGAGACCATCCAGAGTCCTTTGGCGGCAAACCATGAAGACGTTTTGTTTAAGGACACATTCATACCTGCGACATAAGAGCCGACAACGCCTGCGTCCGCAAGCTCGTTGTTCGTCTTATCGCCGGCATCGCCAACTGAACCGCTAAAGTCATAATCCACCTCCATGAGCCGCCCTTGAGACGTCCCGGACTTGCGTGCCGAGTTCATCCAGGCGGCAAGTTCGGGCACGGCAGCCGTCGCTTCACTTTCGAGTGCCGCCCTCCTCGACCTCTCCTGCATGCCGAGATATCCAGGGATCGCGATTGCAGCAAGTATGCCTATGATTGCCACGACTATCAGGAGTTCGATAAGAGTAAAACCCTTTTTGTCATCAACTACCAAGATTATATTGGTGCCAGTCAACCACGCCTCCCCTGCAATTTTATGCCTCTATACCTCGTTTGTCCAAAAACAAGCACAACTCATGCCATAAGTGCTCAAAAAATCCCACGGGATCACCCCTGCCTTCCACTTCCCCGTCGATGGGGAAGGTTTTGTCAGGCTCGCGAGACAATATGGGGGAATGAACTATGGTATAATCTAACACAAAATCAGTGTTCTGCAAGGCTAAGAATGAAATTTATCGGTCTTGATGCGGGGTCCGTAAGCGTAAAACTCGTTCTGCTTGATGAAAAGGGGTCGAAGATTTACGGGACCTACCGGAGGCATAGGGGGAAACCGCTCGAAGCCGCCCTGGGGGTTCTGAATGAGATCGTCTCAAATGAAGCTGAATCCAGGACTTCTGCGTCCTGTTCAAAAGACGACCTGAGTCTCTCTCTTACAGGATCGGCTGGCAGGCTGATCGGTTCTGTTCTCGGCATTGAGCCGGTGAACGAAGTGGTGGCCAACACATACTCAACACGGCGGCTCTATCCTCACGTAAGAACAATAATCGAACTGGGCGGCGAGGACTCCAAACTCATCGTCCTCTCGGAGGACTCAAATTCTGCCAAAGACTTTTCGATGAATTCGGTCTGCGCGGCCGGCACCGGTTCCTTCCTCGACCAGCAGGCCGAGAGGCTCAGGCTCTCGATCGAGGAATTCGGCGAATTGAGCCTCAAGTCGAAAAACCCTCCCAGGATCGCCGGACGCTGCAGCGTCTTTGCTAAATCGGACATGATACACCTTCAGCAGATCGCCACACCGGTGCATGATATCGTAGCCGGCCTCTGCTTTGCGGTAGCCAGAAACTTCAAGGGTTCGATCGCGAGGGGCCGGCAGATAATTCCGCCTGCCTGTTTTCAGGGTGGAGTAGCCGCGAACTCCGGAATGGTCAGGGCCTTCAAAGAAGTCCTCGGCCTTCCGGACCTTTTCGTGCCGGAAGAGCATGCGCTGATGGGCGCAATCGGCGCGGCGTTGAAAGACATGGAAACCGGAAGTCGCCGTCTCTTCGACCTGTCGCTGCTTGAAGGGTTCATCCGGTCCGCACGGCCGATGGAAAAAGGCCATCTGCCTCTTATAAATAAAGGAGACACCTTTTTTGAGAGGCACATTCAGAAGTCAGAAGTAAGAAGTAAGAATGCAGAAGTAAAAAATCCAAACACGCGAATTAAGACACAAAGGACAGACAATGCTGATCCGGATAATTCAGCATTCTGCAATCTTACTTCTGACTTTAACGATATTTCCGGCACGAAAATCAGGGTTTTTCTCGGGGTCGATATAGGGTCCATCAGCACCAACCTGGCGGTGATCGACGGGGACTGCAGGCTTTTGTCCAAACGCTACCTTATGACGGCCGGCCGGCCGATAGAGGCTGTAATGCGGGGACTTTCCGAGATCGGGCAGGAAATAGGGGATAAGGTAGAGATTGCCGGTGTCGGGACAACCGGTTCAGGGAGATACATGATAGCCGATTATATCGGGGCTGACGTCGTAAAAAACGAGATCACAGCGCAGGCAACGGCTGCGGCCTTCATAGACAGGGATGCAGACACCATATTCGAAATCGGCGGTCAGGATTCCAAATATATATCTCTCAGAGACGGGGTAATCGCCGACTTCGAGATGAACAAAGCCTGTGCCGCAGGGACGGGTTCGTTTCTGGAGGAACAGGCCGAAAAGCTGGGCATTTCGATAAAAGGTGAATTCCAGGAATCCGCCTTCAGTTCCTCCAACCCCTGCAGGCTCGGGGAGCGCTGCACCGTATTCATGGAGAACTCCCTTATGGCCAACCTTCAGCGGGGCACGGGCAAGGACGATCTGCTCGCCGGTCTTGCCTACTCTATTGTTCAGAATTACATCAACAGAGTTGTCTGCAAAAGGCCTATCGGCCGGAAGATATTCTTTCAGGGCGGCGTTGCCTTCAATAAATCGGTTGTTGCCGCCTTCGAAAAATATCTCGGCAAAGAGATAACAGTTCCCCCGAACCACGACGTTACCGGCGCCATCGGCATGGCGTTGATAGCCAAAAAACAGATGGAAGGTCGGAAGTCCCCCTCACCCATGCCCTCTCCCGCCAGGGGAGAGGGACAGAATATTTCCCCGCCCTTGAGGGGAGGGGACAGAGGGGGGGGTGAAATTGCCGGGACTAAATTTAAGGGTTTCGAGTTGTCGAAGATACCTTATGAGATATCGTCGTTCGAATGCAAAGGTTGTTCCAATGTCTGCGAAATCAACAGGGTAAAAGTCGAAGGTCAAAAGGGTTATCTCTTTTATGGAGGCCGGTGCGAAAAATACGATGTGAAGCGTGACAGAAAAGCCGGAGTTGTCCCCGATCTATTGGCATTGAGGGACGAAATGCTCTGGAAGGAGCACCTGAAATACAAGGAGAAGTCGGAAGTCAGAATGCAGAAGTCAGAAAACAGGCAACCGGGGAACAGGGAAGGCCTGAGAGTAAGAAGTGAAGGGAAGAAAAAAGAAAATCATTCCGCAATTCGCGGTTCACGCGCCAGGATCGGGGTGCCGTATGTCTTCTATTTTCATGACTTTCTGCCTTTCTGGACCACGCTTTTGTGGGAACTGGGCTTCGAAGTCGAGGTCTCGCCGAAGACAGACAGAAGCATAGTCGATCTCGGCCTCGAGAGCGTTCTATCAGAAACCTGCTTCCCGGTGAAGGTCGCCCACGGTCATATCAAATATTTTCTCGACAGGGGAGTGGATGCCATATTCCTCCCCAGTTTTGTAAATCTGAACAGCGCAGGGGAAACATTCGAGAGGGGTCTCGCCTGTCCCTATACGCAGACTATTCCTTACAGCGCCAGGATTGCCTTCAGAAAGCTCCATTTCCTGACTCCCGTCATCGACCTCAGCCGGGGCGGCAGTTTCATGGAAAAAGAACTGAAACGCGTCCTGAGACGCTACGGAATAAAGCAGAGGGAGCTTTCTGCAGCGCTGAAGGCGGCCAACAGGGCGCAGGAAGAGTTTGTACAGGGCATGAAAGAGGAAGGCAAAAGAGTCCTTTCTTCTCTTAAGGAAAGGGCCGTCGTTATTGTCGGCAGGGCCTATAACTCCCTGGACAGCGGGGTCAACCTCAACATATCGAAAAAGCTCGGAGACCTTGGGATACAGGCGATCCCGGCGGATTTCCTGCCGCTTGATCCGGCAGGTCTCAGCGATGACTGGCCCAACATGTACTGGCGGGCAGGCCAGAGGATGTTGAGCGCAGCGAGGTTCATCAGGTCCCACCCGCTGCTCCACGCCCTTTATATAGGAAATTTTTCCTGCGGCCCGGACTCCTTTATCGCCAAATTTTTTGATATCGAGATGGCCGGCAAGCCATATCTCCATATAGAGATAGACGCCCACAGTGCCGACGCGGGGGTGATAACACGATGCGAGGCGTTCCTCGACAGCATAAGCGGTTCGGAAGGCGGAAAACAAGAGGCGGAAGACAAAATTAAAAAGACGGAAAAAAAGACTAAAGAAAAGGGAAAAACCTCCCGGAACGGATCAGGCCCCTCACCTCTCGCTTCACGGACCATCTATATACCTCTCATGTCCGACCATTCCTTCGCGCTCTCCGCCGCATTTGAATACTGTGGGATCCGGGCCGAGGTCCTCCCCGAGTCCTCGCGCGACACGGTCGACCTGGGCAGGAAATACGTATCCGGAAAAGAATGCTATCCCTGTGCCGTGACCACCGGCGACATGGTGGGGAAAGCCCTCGAAACCGGGTTCGATCCGGAGAAGTCGGCTTTCTTTATGCCGTCGGGTTCCGGACCGTGCAGATTCGGCCAATATAACATCTTCCATAACCTCGTCATGAAGGAACTCGGGCTTGACGGTGTCCCGGTCTTTTCCCCTAACCAGGATGAGAACTTCTACGAACATCTCGGCATTGTTGGAAAGGATTTCAGCATAAGGTCATGGCAGGGCATCATCGCCATCGAACTCCTGAAAAAATGCCTGCATGAGACAAGGCCTTATGAAAAAGAGAGCGGTACTGCGGATGCGGTATATGAAGACTATCTTAAACGGGCCTATTTATCGATCAGGGGGTCCGACGGGGACATTCAATCTCTCCTGGTCAAGGCAAAGAGGGACTTCGAGAATATCGCGAAATATGCCGGCAGAAAACCTCTTGTCGGGATAGTCGGTGAAATATTTGTCCGTTCCAACAGGTTTTCCAACGAGGACCTCGTGAGAAAAATCGAGTCCCTCGGCGGGGAAGCTTACCTGTCGCCCGTGGAGGAATGGATACATTACATAAATTTTACGGGACTGCAGAGGGTCTTGATAAAAAAGGACCTCTCTGGTATCATTAATCTTCTGTTGAAGGGGTTCTTTCAAAAGAAAATAGAAAGGAGATTCGGGAAACACTTCGGCGGTTTCCTGAAAACCCTGCATGAACCCCGTACTGGAGAGCTGCTTGACAAGGCTGCCCCGTATGTCCATCCTTCGTTCGAGGGTGAGGCTATCCTCAGTATGGGCAAGAGTATCGACCTCATTCACAGGGGCGCATCCGGCATAGTAAATGCGATGCCGTTCGGTTGCATGCCGGGCACTATCGTCAGCGGACTGATGCGCGGGCTTGCGGTGGATTACGATATCCCGTGTCTCAGCATTCCCTACGATGGTTCCGAGTCTGTGACCTCGGATATTCAGCTTGAGGCATTCATGGACCAGGCGAAAGAGCATGACAGAAGCCGTAAGCAGTAAATAGTTGGCAGTGATTCTTCTTGAAGAGTTTGTGCGGCGATTTCTCGTGCCCGTGCCATCTGCTGCCTGATTACTACTGACTACTTACTGTTTACTACTTACTATTTTTATTAAAGGAGGTGAGTCCGTGGGGAACGTTGTCAAGTGGCGCAAGAAAAAGATGAGCAAGCATAAGCACAGGAAGCTGCTCAAGAAAACGAAGCATCAAAGAAGAAAGAACAAGTAAGATTTAAAGCATCTCAGCCTTGCAGTCATTAACAGCCTCAAAATAGTAACAACGCCGCCGTCATTGCCGCGGGGCGTTGAGCGGGAGTTCAGGGCCTCAAACCCCGAATGGATACCCGACTAAGGACTTCGGGCATGACAGAAGAAAACAAACGAAAGTCCCTTCTATTATGAGAGCCTTAACCAGGGTTGTCCCCTCGGCCGGAAGGGCCTTCAGCCCGAGATACTGATACAGCGGGTCTGCTTTGGGACCTGAAGCTCGCACGGCATGTCTTTCCTGTTTTTTCAATAAACTCTAACGTTGCAAAAAAATCATTGTTTGGCAAAGTCATGTAATCTGTCATTCCGGCTTGTCCGGCCTGTCCCGACCCTCACGGGGAATCTTTCCGGGCTTTCAGAAGGATTCCTGGCGCGCTTCACTTGCAGGAATGACAGCCAATGAGGAGTTCACTATTTGTGAATTCCTCATTAGGCGGCGTAACATCCTGTAAAACGCCTAATGACGGCGCTTTCCCGCTTTCTTGTACAAACTGTTTGCAACTGTAGTGTAAAAACGCTTGCGGGAATCGTCTCCCGCGGCATCACTCACTTTTCTCATGAATTGCGACATATCGAATCGAAAGGCTTTGAAACAATGATCTTCGATAGGGTATCATTCAATATGTTAAAACCCTTTTCTACAACAGGAATCGGCAGCCTCCCCCTTCTGGACGCACGGGAGGCATGCAGACTTATATTCGGGACATTCGATATCCCCTTCTGGCCCCAGCTTCCGAAAGTGTCTTTCAGGGAGTATATGATCCCTCAGTATTCCGAAGGAATGCCTTTTGCGAAGATCGACGTCGAAAAAGAGACTGTATGGGTCGAAAAAAACTCCTCCGACGAGCTTGAACGGTTTTACGAGAGCTGGACAGAGGAAAGCAGGATCGCTATCTCCGAAGATTACGCGAAGGGCCTTCATGCTTTCCTGGGCATGGGGCAGGGCAGACACTTTGATTACGTTAAGGGCCATGTCACTGGTCCTCTGACCTTTACGCTCGGCCTGAAGGACTCCGGGGGCAAAGCGGTATATTTCGATGAGGAACTCCGGGAGATATCCCTTATGCTCCTGAAGGCCAAGACGCGGTGGCAGATTGATATGCTTAAACAGCATGCCGCCGGAGTCATTATCTTCATAGACGAACCGATCCTCTCGGCGCTAGGCAGTTCCAGCTACCTCGGTGTCGACAGCGAAGAAGCCCTGAGGCTGCTCACGGAGATGACGGCCGCCGTGCATTCCGAAGGGGCCGTCGCGGGCATTCACTGCTGCGGCAATGCCGACTGGCCTCTCGTAATCAGAAGCGGAGCCGACATTATCAACTTTGACGCCTATGACTACGCCGACACAATCTCGCTCTACCCGGTGGAATTCA
>JBJKPE010000207.1:0-4841 GCA_046706685.1 Thermodesulfovibrionales bacterium
ATATTTACCGGACTGCTGACCCAGTTCAAGCAGCAGAGCAGCATAGCCGAGACGAACATACAGGGGCTTACAGGGCTTGAGATGCTGCGGTTCGATATCGAGCAGGCAGGGTTCGGGCTCCCCTGGGACATGAACGGTCTCACTTATACTGAAGCCTCAGCCACCAAATACGACAATAGCCGGACACTCACTGCTGACACATACAACGATGCGAGTAATCCCCCCAGGGCGGTCGTTGTAGGCAGCGGTCCCCTGATGAACGGCTCGGAAGTCCTTGTCATAAAGGCGACGAACGTTGCAACGAACGCTGCGGCCTATCGCTGGACCTATATGGTCAACGCCGGGGGAGTGACAAACGACCCGATGTTATGGGGTCCTTCAGACGATAACCTGGCAGACGGCGACTGCGTACTCGTAATGACGGGCACTGCCAGGAAACTTGCGAAAGACGCTGCCGCTGCCTCTCCCCAATTTTATGCTACTTATAAACCAGCGGCGGCAGACTGGCCAACCGCCTTTCTGCCGGCCAATAATACTTTCAATCTGATTTATGGAATCAAGAATGACTGCGCGACCCAGGCTCCGAGGATGCCTTTCAACAGGGCCGATTATTATATCAAACAGCCTTCGACCGGCATGCCTTCCAGGTGTGCGCCCGGGACGGGGGTGCTCTACAAGGGGACGCTGAATCATGCTGACGGCGGACTCTCAGAGCTTCCCCTTATGGACTGCGTTGCCGACATGCAGATCGTTCTCGGATTGGACACGAACAATGACGGAGCAGTAGATACATACCAGTACGGATCATGGCCCGCGGCGGCGTCGACAGCGGCGCAGACCGTGAGGGACCAGCTTAAAGAGGTGCGGGTTTATCTCGTGGTCCAGGAGGGCCGGAAAGACCCGTCATATATATACAAAAACCCGGTTGACGGCACCCAGACTATAACAGTGACCGATCCGAACGTGGGCAGCCTGAATACCCTGACCCTTTCGACAATGGGCGCGGACGATATCCATTACCGCTGGAGAATATACAACATGGTTATACAGCCGTATAATTTGAGGTGACTATGAAACCGCTCGGAAACGAAAAGGGGATTGCCCTTGTTATGGTGATGGTCCTTTCCCTTATAGGACTTGCGATTGTGGCTGCGCTTATGTTTATGCTCACCCAGGGGACGCGGGTATCCGGGGCCCACAGGATATTCAGAACGGCCGACGAGGCGGGTCTCGGCGGCGCAAACCTGGCAGCCGAGTTTGTCGACAAGAACGTCACGAACGCCACGCAGAACCTCACCCTCGCCGATCCGGTCCTGGGGAGCAAGACGACGGACACGGCCTGTTTAGTCCAGAAACTGACGCTTGCGAAGGCTAACTGGACGAACTGCAGCGCGGACGAGCAGTCCTATGATCCCAAGACAAACTGGGACATATCGCTGCCCCTCCAGGGCAGCTCGGGGCAGACCTTTACTGTCAACGCAAAGATTGTCGACACCGTCCCCGGCAGTTCGGACACAACGGGGCTTGTACGGGTCGGGACGCAGAGTCTCCGGGGGACGACCGACAATTCAAACGAATACCGTCCCCCGGCAAACCCTTATCTCTACAGGATCGAGGTCCAGGCCGAGGACAGCAGCAAAAGGGGGGTGTCGAGATACTCGATACTCTACGCGTATTAGAGGCATGAGAAACGGCTTCTGGAAGAGAAGCATCCCGGCGCTTCTCGTTTTGCTGCTTACCTTTGGGTGCAGCGCCGAAAAACCGGCTGTCACAGGCGCCAGGGAGGGCGCCCCCGGGCCGACAACATCCGCAGGGACGTCCAGCCATGCCGCTACAGCCGGCGGAAAGTATGCGATGGAGATCATCCCTTCGGCCCCGACGCGCTATTCAACCCTTTCCGTGAAGGCTCAGGGATTTTCCCCAGGCGGTGCCGGGATTGAATGGATCGTGAACGGCAAGGCCGTGAGCAGCCCTTATGCCTATACATACCCGGCGCGGGACTTAAGCAGGGGGGATGAGGTCCGGGCGAAGACCACGGTGGACGGCAAGGAGGTCTTCTCCTCTGCCGTGACGATAGGTAACACGCCCCCTGAGATCGTGAAGGCCCGGATCATTCCCGAAAGCCCCGGCACTGCGGAACGGCTGCGTGTAGAAGCAGAAGCTAAAGATCCGGACGGCGACGGGGTGACCCTTGCATACGAGTGGACGAAGAACGGGGAGCCGGCGGGGAACGGGGAAGTGCTCGAAACGGACCTCAAGAGGGGCGATAAGGTCACGGTCAAGGTTACTCCTTCCGACGCATGGAGCCAGGGCAACCCTGTGACCATACCTGTGACGCTTAGTAACATACCTCCGGTGATAGACAAAAACGGCAGATTCAATTTTGACGGGCGGGTCTGTACCTATCAGGTGAAGGCGACAGACCCCGATGGGGACCCTCTCACCTATTCCCTGAAAAACGCACCGTCAGGCATGACCGTGGATCCGGAAACGGGAGCTATAAGATGGGAGGTCCCGCAGGATTTTGGCGGCAAGGTGTCCTTTACAGCTGTCGTAAAAGACGGCCGCGGCGGCGAATCCGAGCAGAACCTGAACTTCACCATAAATAAGCAATAATACTGAAAAATCAAGTAGTTGACATGTCCTGGCTCCGGCCCGCGGCCACTGGCGGGACGTCGGGCTTCAATTGACTTGAATCCTTCCCTAAAGTTAATATTTCTGTATGCATTCACATTCGGATTATGTCTCCCTCCATGTCCACACCGAGTACAGCCTTCTGGATGGTGCGATCAGGATAAAGGAGTTGGTAAAGAAGGCAGAGGAGTTCAGGATGCCGGCGGTCACAATGACGGACCACGGCAACCTCTTCGGCGCGGTCGAATTCTACAAGCAGGTGACAAAGGCGGGGCTGAAGCCTATAATAGGCTGCGAGGTATATGTTGCGCCCGGAAGCAGGCTGGACAAGGGGAGTACCGAAAGCGAGGAGGCGTCCTTCCACCTGGTCCTCCTTGCCAGGGACAACGCGGGGTATAAGAACCTGGTTTCGCTTGTGACCTGTGCCTACCTGGAGGGTTTCTATTACAAGCCCAGGATCGATATGGGGCTTCTGGAACAGTACAGCGGGGGTCTTATAGGCCTTTCCGCCTGCCTGAAGGGTGAGATCCCCTATTGCCTCCAGCGGGGTTATGTCGAACGGGCCAGGGAGAGGGCGCTCCAGTTCAAGCATATCCTCGGGCCCGACAACTTCTACATCGAGATACAGGAAAACGGACTGCGGGAGCAGGCGGAGGCCAACGAGAAATTGATAGAGCTCGCACGAGAACTGCATATCGGCCTTGTAGCCACGAACGACTGCCATTATCTTAACAAGGAGGATGCACGCGCCCACGAAATCCTTCTCTGCATCCAGACCGGAAAGACGTTGAAGGACATCAACCGGATGAGATTCAGCACCGACGAGTTTTACTTCAAGTCGCCCGCCGAAATGAAGGAGGCGTTCAAGGACGTACCCGAGGCCGTTACGAACACCCGCATCATAGCGGAACGATGCAACGTGGATTTCAAGATGGGAGATTTTCTCCTGCCGAAGTACGAAGTGGAAAGCGGGGAAAGTCCCGAGGAATTCCTGGACGCGATGGCGTACAAGGGGCTTGCCGAAAAGTTCGGCGATGATGTCTCCGCCGTGTACAGGGAGCGGCTTCAGACTGAACTCGATGTGATCAGGCGGATGGGGTACGCGTCCTATTTCCTTATCGTGTGGGACTTTATCAGTTATGCGCGGGGCAAGGGGATTCCGGTTGGGCCTGGGAGGGGATCGGCGGCCGGGAGCCTTGTCTCCTACTGCATCGGGATAACCGAGATCGATCCGATAAAATATAACCTGCTTTTCGAGAGGTTCCTCAACCCCGAGCGGATAAGCATGCCGGATATCGACGTAGATTTCTGCCAGGACAGAAGGGGAGAGGTAATAACCTACGTCGCCGAAAAATACGGGAAGGACCGCGTGGCCCAGATAATCACCTTCGGTACCATGGCCGCAAAGGCGGCGATCAGGGATGTCGGCAGGGCCATGGACATGGCCTATGCGGAAGTGGACAAGATCGCAAAGCTTGTCCCGAACACCCTGAAGATAACGATCGGGGAGGCGATCAAGGCGGAGCCTCAGCTCAAGGAACTGTACGACACCAGCGATGAGGTCAGGCAGCTTCTGGACGTTGCCATTCGCCTCGAGGGTCTCAACAGACATGCGTCCACGCATGCGGCAGGGGTCGTGATAGCGCCTGTGCCGCTGACTGAGTACACGCCTCTATACAAAAGCCCCTCCGACGACAGCATAATGACGCAGTTCGACATGGGCTCCGTGGAGGGCATAGGTCTTCTGAAGTTCGATTTCCTGGGGTTGAAGACGCTTACCGTGATCCGGAAGACACTTGACCATATCAGGCAGGGGGGAAAGGAATTTTTGCTGGAGGACATGCCTCTTGACGACCGGAAGACTTACGAGCTTCTGAGTTCCGGACAGACCACCGGCGTCTTCCAGCTCGAAAGCGAGGGCATGAGAGACATCCTGCTGAAGATGTCGCCGAACAGGTTTGAGGACCTGATCGCGCTTGTGGCCCTGTACAGACCGGGGCCGATTGGCAGCGGCATGATAGACGATTTCATAAAGAGGAAGAGGGGAAAGGTCGCCGTTAAGTATGAACTCCCCGAGCTGAAAGAGATACTCGATGAGACATACGGGGTCATCCTCTACCAGGAGCAGGTGATGAGGATAGCCAACAAGCTGGCGAACTTCTCGCTCGGCCAGGCGGATATACTCAGGAAGGCGATGGGTAAGAAGA
>JBJKPE010000208.1:0-7125 GCA_046706685.1 Thermodesulfovibrionales bacterium
GCTACGCTCTCTGCGCCTTGCGGTTTGTCGGTTACTCTATGCGCTATGCTCTCTGCACTATGCGCTTCAAAATAAGGCGTTTTAAACGTCAGGATTATGAGGAAATATACAAGAATGCCGCTTATGAAGTGTATCGCAAGGTTTACGATATGATACCCAGTCACATCAAGTCCCCCGAAACGGTAATTAAGCGCCAACGTCAGGTAGCCGGTCAAACGCCTGTTGTTGTATTCAGATCCAGCCGGGGCACGAAGTGCGTGCCCACCGAGGGCCGGCGCAAAATTATCCAGGCTCTTTATCATTGGGTTCTCGGCAATCTGTCTGAGACCGTCGAACTGGAGGGGAACGTTGAATGAATTGGAATAAGCCAAAAGACCGACGGCCGAAACCAGCACCAGGACAAAAAGGGTCTTTTTCATATAAAAAATAGTAAAATGCGCCGGGCTGTTAAGTCAAACGACGATACGGGAAAAGCATAGCGCAAAGAGCATAGAGCAAAGGAGGTAATCCGCCGGCAAGCCGGATTAGCGATTGCCTGACAACTTGGTGATATGGCCAGATGTTAGTTGGTGATATGACCAACTAACCAACTCTCCCCTTGTTTTCAGAAAGGTCCCTCATGTTATAATTGCCTATGTCACGACTACCTGGGGCAACCTGTTTCCGCCTGATTCCAGACACAGATTTTTGTCGCATAACCGGCATCAGAATACAATCGGACCCCGCCAATAGCTATTCGGCAGAATGCGATAATTCTCATAAATCTCCTCTGACGTCTCTTTTCCAAAGGGATATGATTTATAACCGACCGAGATGAAAAGAAAGATCCTTATAAGTATGGGCCTCTTCTCCCTCATATTCCTCGTTGGCGGCGTTTATCTGATCGTAAGCATCGAGACAGCCACCTCGACACTGGACAACCTTATAAAACTTCATCAGATCGAAATCATCCGGGAACACCTCCTCCTGCAGATCAAGCGTGTTCAATCCGACCTCTACCTGAAGAATACACGCTACGCACGCGGGGTTGCCACTGTGGCGACAAACATGAAAAATCTCACGGAAATGTCCAATATCTGCTTTAACTGCCACCATCCTGAGGCCCTCGAAAGGGAGCTAATAGATGTCAGAGATCACATCGAGCAATACAAGTACAGATTAAGCAGGGTCATCGCAATGAGTGCAAACGACAGCCGGCTTGCGCAGGAGGAAGATGAGGCATTCCGACTTGGCGAAGACCTCGTCACCAAGGTAAACGATATGGTGCAGTTTGCCAATGTGAGACTGCAACAGAAGACCCGCGTATCTCTCAAGAAAATAGCCCACATGAAGCTCATCCTTTACATTTTGGTGCCGCTGGGACCGCTGCTCGCGCTTGGCATCGGGTTCTTCTTCATAAGGGGTATAACCAGGCCTATAAACTCCGTTCTGGACGCTACCAGAAGTCTCAAGGCGGGCAATCTCGGATATCGTATAGAAGGGCTGAAGGACGAATTCGGAGAAGTGGCCGCGTCTTTTAACGAGATGGCCCATTCTCTGAACGAACAGATGAACCAGATGCAGAGGGCCGAACAGATGACCGTGGTGGGCGAGATGGCCGCTTCGATAGCGCACGAACTCAAGAACCCCCTGACCGGAATAAAGATCGCCCTCCAGATGCTCCTTGAAAACAAGAACCTTTCCGAATCGGAGAGTGAGATAGCGTACGCTTCGTTCTCGCAGATCAAGCGGATGGAATCACTCATCAAGGAAGTATTGGATTTCGCCCGGCCCAAAAAACCCGAGTACAGCAAAACAGATATCAATGCCCTTGTGGAAAAAACGGTTTCCTTTATTGAGGCTGTTTCGTCCCAGTCAAACGGTCATTCTTCAGTCAAGGTGGTAAAATCGATCGGCATGGACATGCCCGAAATCCTTGCTGATCCCATGCAGATACAGCAGGCCGTAATGAACGTTGTGCTGAACGCTTACGATGCCATGCCTAACGGCGGTACCCTCGGGATCGGCACCGCCCTTGCCGACTCGCACATCGTTATTTCGGTGTCCGACACTGGCGAGGGCATTCCGGAGAAGGAAATGTCAAAGATATTCAAGCCTTTTTTCACAACCAAGATCAAAGGTACAGGCCTCGGACTTCCTATCATAAAGGGAATAGTGGAGCGGCACGGCGGCGGGATTAAGGTGGAAAGCGTTGCAGGAGAAGGTACGACGGTCACATTGACCCTTCCCCTGACGCAGGACCACTCCGTAGAGGCTATCGTTAATACAGTGGAGGGATAAGGATAAGATGTCGGCCCGGAAGAAAGATAAGTTATTTATCGTCGAAGACGATGAACTTCTGTCATTGGTCCTCTTGCAGGGGTTCAAGAAGGAAGGCTACGACGTTGTATCCGACGCCGGACTCGGCGATGTCCCGGAAAGGCTGGAAAAGGAGATACCCGATATTCTGCTTCTGGATGTAAGTCTGCCGCGTGTGAGCGGCCTGGAGATCCTCGAGGAACTCATACGCAGGGGAAATAAATTCCCGGTGATCATGCTTACAGCGGACGACACGGCGGAGACGGCGGTAAATGCCCTTAAACTCGGCGCCTACGACTATATAACAAAGCCTTTTGAAATAGAGAAACTGAAGATCATTGTCAGAAACGCACTTGAGTCGGTACGACTGAAGAGGACCATCGAACAATACCGGGATGATACCGTCAGCAATACACTCATAGGAAAGTCTCCCTCCATGCATCATCTGGTAGAGGACATCAAGAAACTCGCCGAACAACGGGTGCAGAACCTCCTTATTCTGGGTGAAAGTGGTACGGGAAAGGAGCTCGTTTCGCGTGCCATACATAATGCCAGCCCGGCACATGCTAACCCTTTCGTTGCGATCAATTGCGCTGCGTTGCCCCAGGGGCTCCTCGAAAGCGAGCTCTTCGGCCATGAAAAGGGTTCTTTTACAGATGCCAAGGGGACAAAAAAAGGCCTGTTTGAGGAAGCGGACGGAGGGACTCTGGTGCTCGATGAAATAGGCGATATGGATATTTCGCTTCAGGCAAAATTACTGAGGGTCCTTGAAAACAGGACTATCCGACGGATAGGCGGCACAAAGGAGATACCCTTCGACGTGATGGTTATCGCCACCACAAACAGGGACCTCACCGGGTTGCAGAAGGAAGGAAAGTTCCGCCAGGACCTTTTTTATCGACTTAATATGTTCACACTGAGGATCCCGCCACTAAGGGAAAGAAAGGAGGACATCCCCTTGCTCTCCGATCACTTCTTCACCACTTCAAGGAAGGAATTCGGAAGAGAAGACATGCAGTTGGCACCCGGGGTGATGGAAGTCCTCGTGACCCACTCCTGGCCGGGGAACGTAAGAGAATTGAAAAGCCTCTTTGCAAAGGTCTGTCTTCTGGAAAAGGCGGATATCATACAGCCGGAGCACATCTTTCAGAGACTGGAGATCGTCCCTGAAGAACTGCCGTCTTTATCGGCCGTCCCTGATTCGGGCCTCTGCCTTTACGACGTCGAGAAGAAGCTCATTCAGGAAACCCTGCACAAGGCGAAGGGCAATATGAGAAAGGCGTCACGGCTTCTAAATATCAGCTACGACACACTTCGCTATCGGATGAAGAAGTTCCAGATCAGATAATCTGTTTCTTGGCGCATCCCCCTACACAGGCGTCAAGTATTTCCCTTATTTCCTTAACACCGAACGGTTTTCCTATGAAGTGGAAGGCGCCCTCTTCCAGCGCCTTTCTTCGGTTGTCCTCTGAACCGTCGGCCGACATGACAACCACCTTAGTTTCGGGAGCGTACGTCCGTATCTCCCTAAGCACGTCGAACCCGCTCACATCGGGCAGATTAATGTCGAGAAATATCGAGTTGAAAGCACGACTCCCGACCTCCGAGATGGCATCCTTCCCGTTGTTAACCGCGGTGATGAGCAGGCTATGGGAAGACATCATTTTTTCGAGTCCCCAGCAGGTCAAGTTGTCGTCATCGACTATAAGGACGCTCCTGTTCATTCTCCCCCGTTGCCACTTTTTTCTTTTTAGAAAGCAATTTATGTGCCAGAGGTCGCAACTCATTGTAAAAGACCTTCTGAACCAGCAAAGGAGGGAAACTCGCCACGCTTCTCTGTTGACAAAAAAGTGAAGCGGCTTTTCGCCGCTTCACTTTCTTGTCTTACTTATGTCTTTTTTGGAAGGACTATTGACGCACTATATTTATGCTGTCACAAACAGAAGCCGAAGGATTAAACGTTCCATTGACGTCCCTGTCGATGCAAAGATGGAGCGTGTATGTCCCCGCCGGAAGCCCGCTAGAATCACTGAGGAACTCGAGGTTCAAGTTGTTGACGGGCGGCACGCCTATTTCCGCCGAAAGCAGCGGCTTCATTTCCGAGGGCGAACTGAACAACACCAGGTCAAGGGGAAGACCCGCCCAATAGGCCTTCAAGCCAAATCCCTCCAGCCACATGTAGAGTTCGATCTTTGGAGCAGTTTGCCAGTAGACGTCCGGATTTATACTTACTGTTGCCCCAAAAGGATCGTGCCCTGTTATTACCTTACTGGACGCCCCGTTCTCAAACACCACGATATCAGGCGTAAAGACGGCCACCCTGTTATTATCGCTGTCGGTAATGTATACATTCTCCGCCTGGTCCACCGAAAGCCCCTCGGGGCTCGAAAGGGTGCCGTTGTCAATCTGAGAAAGGGTCCCGTCGTCAATGGAAAATTTCTCCACCCTGTTGTTCCCTGTGTCCGAAATATAGACATTTCCGTGGGGATCCACCGCGATGCCATCCGGAGAATTGAACTGCCATTGACCCGTTCCCTGCGAGCCGATAGCTCCAAGGAAATTCCCATTCAAATCGAACGCCTGTATCCTGTTGTTGTCGCTGTCCGCCACCAGGAGAACCGACCCGCCGAATATAGCCAGTCCCTTCGGATGATTGAACTCCGCGTCACAACCGGCTTGCCCGCCGGATGCGCTGCAGATACCGGGATCAGGGACTCCGTTCCCTTGCGTCCCCCACTGCTTAACGAACGCTCCATCGGCACCGAATTTCAATATATTGTCGTTATAGAAATCAGAAATGAACAGGCTGCCGTCGGGGGCAACGGCGACACCATAGTCGATCGTAAACTGAGACGCTGTGCCCACCTCGGTAAAATTGCAGCTGTCCGGAGAACTGAACCTGATTACATCTCCGTTGGGGCCGAACCTTGTCACATAATAAACTCCTCCATCCGGAGACACGGCCAGCGCCTGGGGAAGAAACGACTGAAACACGCACTGGTTCGCGTAACTGCCGAACTCGTCGAACTGCACGACGCGGAAGTGCGACTGATCTGCGATGTATACTCTTCCGTCAGGCCCGACAGCAACATCCAGTGGAGCTTTTAACCCGCCAATCTGGTTTCTGAAAGAATAGGATTCCGCACTGGCGCTTTTTCCCATCGCAAGAAAAAGAAGAAGCACTCCTATCCCCGCTATCACACTCCCTTTCAAAAGTTTCTTCACAAACATCCTGTCCTCCTTGGTTACATTTATCATTTCATAAAACAAGCAATAAGCTTGCCATACCCCACCCGGCAGGCAATTATCCAAAACAAGTCCTTCGGGTCATGAAAAAAGATCACATTATTACCGCAACAATTAAATACTTAAAACAGCTGTCATTCCCGCAAGCGAAACGCCTGCCTGCCGGCAGGCCTCGGGAATCCTTCTGAAAACAAAGAAAGATTCCGGACAAGCCGGATGACAAGCAGCGACACGTTTCATCTATTTAACTGCCAAATTAGTAATATGATATCACAAGAGACTGGGGGAAGTGAGCTCCGCCCATGCGCTAACGGCTATTCCGACAGAGGCAATGCTCCTCTTTCATGCAGCAAATTTATTTTCCGAACGGTTATACTATGATTTAGCGTATTTTTTCGGAACGTAGAGTTTCGATCAAGAGGAGAGGCAGGATGAAAAAAACATTTCTTATATCAGCTGTAGTTGCGCTCATGATAATAGTCGGTCTCGGCACCTCATGCAGCAAAAAAGAGCAGCAGGCAAAGAAGGAACTTCCTCCAGACCATGAAAAAATGGTCGAGGAAATGAAGAAAGGACTGGAGCAGTCAGAGAGTCTGGTAGTGGCAAACGTAAACGGGGACAAGATCACCATGAACGATCTCATCCGCGAGATGAACGTAATAGCCCCGAATTTTGTCAGGCCGGGTCAACCCCCGGCGCCCGGTACGGATGAGAAGGTGAAAAAGCAGGCTCTGGACATACTCATATTCGGAGCATTGGCCGTTCAGGAAGCAAAAGGACAGGGCATCAAGGCAAGTCCGGAAGCTGTGGATGAAGTCATCAAGAACCTGAAAGCCAAGGTCGGTTCGGAGAAAGCTTACGAGGCCTATCTTGTCTCCCGTAAGCTTACTGAAAATGAGTTCAGGAAGCTGATAACTGACAACATCCTTTTCCAAAAGATCGCACAGAAGGAGATTGTTCAGAAGGTGAAGAGCGTCAAACCGGGTGAAAAGGAACTGAAAGAAATATATGCCCGGGAGAAGAACTCCTTTGTGATGCCGGAAGCTTACATTGCGGAAGATGTCTTCTTTGCCGGCAAGCAGGACGAAGAAACAAGAAATAAGGCAAAAAATGTCCTTGCCGAGTTAAAAGCGAATGGAAACGATCCGTCCAAACTGACTTCGGATGGCAGTTTTGTTATAAGGAAGATGCTGGTTACTGAGGACATGTTTCCCAATATCTATAGCCGTCTTGGCAGCCTGAAACAAGGTGAAGCAAGCGGGATAATTCAGGAAAAAGATGGCCTTCATATAGTAAAAGCGGAGGGAAAAGAGCCCGCCCGCACTTTGACCTTTAAAGAGGCAAGACATATTATCGAGCAACAGCTGATGAACAAGGCGGTCGAAAAAAGAAAAGAGGAGTGGGAAAATCAGATGAAGAAGACCGCGAAGATAGAGATTACGTTGAAGGAGGCCGGAGGAATCAAGCCGGTATATTAAGCATGGAGCATAGGGCATAGGGGTTAAAAACATAGGAGAACAAGAAAGTTCAGACTTGGCCCGGCATGTAAGAAGGTGGATATGCCGAAAAATCCTGGATGTC
>JBJKPE010000209.1:0-13274 GCA_046706685.1 Thermodesulfovibrionales bacterium
GCATTATATAACCTTTCAGGAAATTCATCCATCACCGCCGCGGTGACGGGTGATAGACGGCCGCGGGTCTATGATATAATGGCTGATACTGTGACAGAGACCAGGGGTGTGATAATCATACAAGAACGGACAGGAGGTTTCCATGTTTAAAAACATTCATTGGCTCGGGCACGATACCTTCAAGATAACGGGTGAAAAGGTCATATATACGGACCCCTTCAGGATCAAGAAAAGAGATACGGCTGATATCATTCTTATAACACATGAGCATCATGACCATTGTTCGCCCGAGGACGTCGAGAAGATCAGCTCTCCGCAGACAGTGATCGTAGCCCCGGCGGACTGCCGCGAAAAGCTCGCAGGCGATGTGAGAGTCGTAAAACCGGGTGATGTGATAGAGGTCGCGGGGATACGCATCGAGGCCGTCCCATCCTACAATACAAACAAGAAGTTTCACACAAAGGACAGGGGATGGGTTGGATATATGTTCACGGTGGACGGAAAGAGGATCTATATTGCAGGCGATACCGACCGCATACCGGAGATGAAGGATTTCAAGGCCGACATAGCCCTGCTGCCGGTTTCAGGGACATACGTCATGACCGCCGAAGAGGCGGTCATGGCGGCCCTCGATATCCGGCCTTCGGTCGCGATCCCGATGCATTACGGTTCCATAGTTGGAACGGATGCCGACGCAGCAAAGTTTGCGGAAGGCCTGAAAGGCAAAATTGAAGTTCTGATGCTTAAGGAAGAATAATGCCTTTCCGTGTGCTCCGTATGCTCCCAAAAGGGGAAGGGTGCCTCTCGGGCGAAAAGATCAGTTCCGAACTCGGCATGACAAAGACGTCCGTCCGCAATAAGATCGCGGCCTTGAGGGCGAAGGGCTTTGTTATCGACGCTGTGCCGTCACGCGGTTACAGGCTGATACAATCGCCTGACCTTTCCGGAGAAGAGATTATCTCCAGGGTGTGGGGCGGCATGTGGAAGGAAGTCGTCTGCTACAAATCCGTGGATTCTACCAACGAGATCGCTGCTGCACTCTGCCCGGGCAGGAAGCCGGCAGGGGGCACTGTCATAGTCGCTGACACGCAGGAAAAGGGCAGGGGCAGGCTCGGGAGACAATGGATTTCCCCGCCGGGACTCAATATTTACATGAGCGTTGTCCTGGTGCCCTCGATCGCGCCGAAGGATGCGACCCTGTTGACCATCCTGAGCGCGGTGGCCTGTACAAACGCCCTGAGGGAGAGATGCGGCGTCGACGTTTCGATAAAATGGCCCAATGACCTTATGATAAAGGGGAAGAAAGTCGGAGGCATCCTGACCGAAACAAGGGTTGAAGCCGACAGGATCGCCTGGGCCGTAATAGGCATCGGAATTAACGTGAACATGGATTCCGGCTCTTTTCCCGCCGCTATAAGGAAAACGGCGACTTCAATAAAGGCCGAGGGGGGGAGGCATCACTCACGGAGCGGACTGATCGCGGCGATACTGGAGGAACTCGAGAAATCCTACAGTACCCTCGTGAATGTAGGAAGGACCCCCCTCGTCAACAGATGGAGACAGATGTCCTGTACGCCGGGGAATCATGTATGCGTAACCGAGGGAAACCGGCAGGTATCAGGATTTGCCGAAGACATCGATGATGAGGGCATGCTGCTCGTGCGCCTGCCCTCGGGTGAACTGAAAAGGATGGGGGCCGGGGACCTGACTATAATCAGGTAAGAGATGAAAAGAGGTTGCCGCGATCGACGATAGGCAGCCGGTCTGAAGCTTCCCTGAAAGGGCAGGAGGCCTGTTCGACAAGGCATTAAGGAAATCCCCTGATCATGCGAGGTCTTTGGAAGGACTGAGAAGAATCGGTTAGTTTCGGCCCGATTTCCTTGAATAATACTCTATCTCTATAAGTCTTCTCTTGATGTCGACGCCGGAAGAGTAGCCTCCTATGGAGCCGTCGGACTCTATGATCCTGTGGCATGGGAAAATGATCGGGATGGGGTTCTTGCCCAGTGCGTTACCCACGGCCCGGGATGCCCGGGGGCGGCCTATCCTGCCGGCAAGCCATTTGTAGGTTCTGGTCTCCCCGTAAGGGACCTCTTTAAGAGTATTCCAGACCTGCCTTTCGAATTCGCTCCCCTCCTCAAAAGAGGTCTCGCACGAAAAATCCGTTCTTCCTCCGTCGAAGTATTCGGTCAGTTCATTCTTCGCAACGGCGGTCGCATGGCCGCTTCTGAATATTATTCCGCGAGGCCGCAGGAAGGTTATGCCGGTCAGAACAGAACCGTTGAAGGTCAGGTAGAGGGTCCCCAGAGGGGTCTCAAGGGCGTCAAAAGACTCTTTGCCGGCCGCGACTGATCTTTTCACCGGATTCCCCGCAATCTGAATTTTTTCGCTCCAGCGGACGTCCGCACCTCTCTATAATATACACCGCAGTGCGGAGCCCCCGTCAATCCCGAAAGGCCCTTCCGACTCTCCCGCGAGGAAGAGGACAAGGAGTAATGGGGTATTTGAGGCCAATGATAAACCGGGACGGACTTATACAGGGCCATGGCGGAGCCTTCCTGTATCTTGCCGAAAAGATGCGCGATAGTGCAAAATATCACTTAAACTTTTTTGCGGGGGCTGAGTGTGGCGGTGCGTGTTGGCGTAATAGGTGTAGGTTATCTCGGGCGGCATCATGCGAGGATTTATTCCGAACTCGCAAATGTCGAACTGGCCGGGGTTGCCGATCTCGATAAGGCGGCGGCCGTTGAGATAGCCGGCAGGTACGGCTGCATTTCATATGCCGATTACAGGGAACTGATAGCTCTCTGCGATGCCGTCAGTATCGTCACTCCCACGTCGACCCATCGCGACATCGCACTGGACTGCCTCAGGGGCGGGAAGGACATTCTCATCGAAAAGCCGATCACGAAAAGTCTGGAAGAGGCAGGCGATATTATTGATGAGGCACGGCGCAGGAACCTGATCCTTCAGGTCGGACATCTCGAACGGTACAATCCCGGAGTGGTTGCCGTCTCGGAAATGATCACGGACCCGTGGTTCATAGAATGCGAGCGCCTCTCCCCGTTTCTAGGAAGGGGAACCGATGTGGATGTCACACTGGACCTGATGATCCATGATGTCGACATCGTAATGAGTATGGTCAAGTCCGGTCTTAGAGACATTCGGGCGACAGGGGGAAGCATCGCGACGCAGAACATCGATGTTGCAAAGGCCTGGCTGGAATTTGAGAACGGATGCACGGCCGTGCTTGCCGCAAGCAGGCTTGAGCAGGAGAAACGGCGGACGCTCAGGGTCTTCCAGGCGGATTCGTATATATCGGTCGATTATCAGAACCAGAGGATCGCGCGCCATCGGAAGAACGGCGGCGCTTCGCCCGAGATCATTACGCCCGAGGTCAGGGAACCACTCAAGGAAGAGCTGAAGGACTTTGTGCGCTGCGTAATGACAAGAGCAAAACCGAGGGTTTCGGGCGATGATGCGGCCAAAGCGCTGCGGACCGTGATTGAGATAAGCGACGCCGTGAGAGGCGGACACCGGACGTAAAGCGGGCCGGAAACGGTTCGCTTTGACTGAAAAGAAAGCGGGTACTAAATAGTGGAATGGAGAAAGTTCATATGATTCCCATGGTCGACCTTAAAAAGCAGTTTAATGACATCAGGGGAGAGGTCTGCGAAGTAATCACCGAGGTACTGGAAAGCTCGCAATACATACTCGGCCCGAGGGTTGCGGAACTCGAGGAAAAGATCGCAGAATATCACGGCCTGGAGCAGGCCGTCGGGGTCGCCTCCGGGACGGACGCCCTCCATCTTGCCATCGAGGCGCTGGGCATAGGAGAAGGAGATGAAGTGATCACAACCCCCTTTACCTTCTTCGCAACAGCGGAGGCCATCCTTTACACCGGTGCAACGCCCGTATTCGTCGATATAGAGCCGGATACCATGAACATAGACCCTTCCAGGATTGAAGAACGCATCACCAGACGGACGAAGGCGATCCTGCCCGTCCACCTCTTCGGCCATCCGGCCGACATGGATGCCGTCTGTGCGATAGCGGACCGGCATGGACTGAATGTGATAGAGGACTGTGCCCAGTCTTTCGGGGCCGAATTGCACGGGAAGAAGGCCGGCAGTTTCGGAGACGCAGGCTGCTTCAGCTTTTACCCCTCCAAGAACCTGGGAGCCTGCGGGGACGGCGGTATGATTTTGCTGAATGACTCGACCGTGGCCGGGGATATCCGGAAGCTTCGGAACCATGGGACCAAAGGCCCGTATCAGCATCAGTCCGTCGGCTTCAACAGCAGACTCGATGAGCTTCAGGCGGCCGTGCTCCTCATCAAATTCAAACGCATAGACTCATACAACGGGTTGAGGAGGGAGAAGGCGGCCCTTTATAACGAGCTTCTGTCGGACAGTGTCCAGCGTCCGGTTGAAAAACCCGGCTCAACCCATGTTTACCATCAATATACGATCAGGAGCGGGAGGCGGGACAGCATACAGGAATGTCTCCGCAAGAGGGACATTGCGTCGGTGGTGTATTATCCGGTCCCCCTGCATCTCCAGGAGGCGGTGGAGTTTCTGGGGTATAAACGGGGAGATTTCCCTGTTGCTGAAGACGCTGCGGCAAAGGTCCTCTCCCTGCCCATGTACCCGGAACTCGAGGAGGCAGAGATCAGGGAGATCGCCGACAGTATCAACCATCTCTGTTCCTGACCTGCCCCTGATGCGCCATAATAAAGAGGGACGGTATGCAGAAAAAGCCCATATATGGCGGGGGTGATCGGTAATGTCCGATTCGGTCATGATCGTCACGGGGGAAAGTTCAGGCGAGCTTTACGGCTCTCTCCTGGCGCAGTCCCTCCGAAAGAGAATGCCCGGCCTCAGGATCACCGGGATAGGGGGCGAGAGGATGAGGGCGGCCGGCGTAGAGCTGATCTCGGGTATCTCGGGCGCCTTTGGTCTCACGGAGGTGATATCTTCTCTCGGGACGTTGAGGGCGACTTTCAACAGTGCTGTCGCGGCGCTCAGGACCGACAGGCCTGCAGTCCTCGTTCTGATAGACTATCCGGACTTTAACCTGAAACTGGCCGGAGAGGCGAAGAAGAACGACATCCGGATACTTTATTACGTCAGCCCTCAGGTCTGGGCCTGGAGAAGAAAGAGGGTGAAAAAGATCGCCGCTCTCGTCGACAGGATGGCGGTAATTCTTCCTTTCGAAGAGGCTATCTACAGGGAGACCGGGCTTGCCGTGGAATTCGTCGGGCATCCCGTGCGTGACGAGATAAGGGGTATGGCGGCGACCGGCAGGAATGAGCTCAGGGAGTCGCTCGGGCTGAAAAGCGGTCAGCCCCTCCTGTCGCTTCTGCCGGGGAGCAGGCCCAATGAGATCAGCAGGCTTCTACCGGTGGTCTCTGCAGTAGTGCGGGAGTTCCGGAAAGAGTTCACTGACTTCCAGTTCTGCGTTCCCTTTGCACCCAACACTGAATTGGGCCGTTACGCCGGTGAGGTGGGGGAACTCCGGAGAATGGGAGTAGCGGTAAACCAGGGAGAATCGCTCAGGACCCTCGCTGCCTCTGACGCGGCTGTCGTAGCCTCGGGTACCGCATCCCTGCAGGCGGTTTTCCTCGGAGTTCCTATAGTGGTTATGTACAAGCTCTTTCCTCTTACCTACTGGCTTGGCAAGATGATAGTCCGGGTCAAATACATATCGCTGGTGAATATCCTCTCGGGCCGCGAGGTCGTCAAGGAACTCCTCCAGGGGAATGTCACCGCCGACAATATAGTCGGCGAGTTGCGGAGGATCATTACGGACGAATCCTACAGGGCGAAAATGCTGGAGGCATGCGATGAAGTCAGCGGAATGTTTGCCGGAAAAGACGCATCCGACAGGGTTGCCGGAATCGTCATGGAGATGGCGGGATGGCGATGAAGGTTGAGGAGGAACGGGCGGCCGGATTTGTGAAAAGGCCCTGTTGCGGCGGCATTATCGCAGACAGCTCAGGGAGCAAAGGGTAAAGAAGTGCTAATCGGAAGGGATGCCGATGTATCTGATATATAGCTTCCTGTATGCAGTGGCTCTCATTTTCCTTTTCATACCGCAGTATCTGAAGAGACCTGAGGATCTCAGGACGAGATGGCTCAGGGAAAAGTTCGGTTTTTTGGGTCCGGAAATTCCGGCGACGGACCCGCGGTGCATATGGGTTCACGCGGTATCCGTGGGCGAGGTCGGGGCCTGCATCCCCCTTCTGAGGAAATTGAAAGGCCTGCATCCGGAGATCCCGATCATTCTTTCCACAATCACCGACACGGGGCGGAGAGTGGCAATGGACAAGGCACCTGAAGGGACCGTGGTGGTATATCTGCCCTTCGACCTGGGGTTCGTCCTGAGAGGTTTTATAAAAAAAATCCGGCCCCGCATCTTCATTGTGATCGAGACCGAAATCTGGCCGAACCTCTTCAGGACGCTGTCCTCGCGAGACATACCAGTAGTCATGCTCAACGGAAGGATATCCGAAAAGTCGTCTCGTGGATACAGGAAGGTCTCCTTTTTCATGAAGAAGGTCTTCGGTCACGTAAGGGTATTCGGCATGCAGGGTCCGGCAGATGGGCGGCGACTCGGAGAGATCGGAGCCGACCCGGAAAAGATCATCGTACTCGGAAATTTCAAGTTCGACCTCTCGATGCCGGAGGAGATACCCTCCTGGGCTGCCGCGCTCGGCGGACCGGTCATCGTGGCGGGGAGCACCTTCAGGGGCGAGGAGGAGATAATACTCTCCGCCTACCTCCAGAACATCGACAGGTTTCCCGCTCTCAAGCTCATCCTCGCCCCGAGGCATCCGGAACGCTTCAGTGAGGTGGAAGATATGCTCAGGGCAAAGAATTTAGTCTTCGCAAAGCGTTCTGATCTGGCAGCCGGGCATCTTCGCAATGCGTCCTCATATGGTGTCGTACTTCTCGACAGCGTTGGAGAGCTGGCCTCCGTCTACGGCATCGCCGACATAGCGGTGATAGGAAAGAGCTTCACAGGGCACGGCGGCCAGAACCCCCTTGAGCCGGCATACTGGGGAAAGGCCATAATCTGCGGGCACCACATGGAGAACTTCCCTTTTATCGAGGACTTCTACCGTGAAGGGGCTGCCTTCGAAACAAGTCCGTCCGAGCTCGCAAAAAAGATGCGTGAACTCCTGGTCACCCCTGAAAAAGCGAAGGAGGCGGGGGAAAAAGCGAAGAAGCTTTTTGCCGCCAATGCGGGCGCAGTAGGCAGGGCGATTCGAATAGTCGAAGGATATCTTTAGCCCCCGGCTTGACATGATCCTCGAAGTTGTTAAGATCAGGAGAGGAGGTCTTCATGCACTGGCTCTGGTTTCTGGTAATCGGCGCAACGGCAGGGTGGCTTGCGGGGAAGCTGATACGGGGCAAAGGGTTCGGCGCGGTCGGCAACCTTGTCGTGGGAATTCTCGGCGCACTTGTCGGCGGGTTCATCTTCAGGCTTCTCCACGTCTCCTCTTACGGTTTTATAGGTTCCCTCGTCACGGCGACGGTCGGAGCTGTCATGCTTCTCTGGATTGCAAAAAAATTGGCGTAACCACACATATTCGTCAACCTTGCATTAGGAATCAGTGTCCAGCTCTGTCGGTCGGCAGACAAAATGCTTTTCCAAGGGTTCAGGAAACTGGCTCCGGAATGCCTCTACGCAGGAAAAATGGTATTATATAGCCCATGCATTTTTTTGAATTAATGTACTATCTGGGCTTCTCAGCCAGGAAACATTATTCTCTCCGAAATCAGAAGCGCCTGCCCCACAAGGTCATCAGCATCGGCAATCTTACGGTGGGCGGCACCGGAAAGACGCCCGCCGTCATGGCGGTTGCGGGAGAGGCGATAAAACGGGGTTTCATGCCTGTGATTCTCACCAGGGGATACAGAGGGAAAGGCAGCGCCCCCTGTTTCGTAACCACGGGAGACGGTCCCCTTCTGAAGGTTGAAGATGCAGGCGACGAGCCGTTCCTGATGGCGGACAAGCTGAAAGGAGTCCCGATCGTGAAAGGCGCCGACCGGTACAAAGGAGGCATGTTCGCGTTGCATTCAGCTGAATCGCCTCTCAAGGATGCTGCGGGCGAAATCGTCTTCATCCTCGACGACGGGTTCCAGCATTTTCACCTCTACCGGGACAAGGACGTTGTCCTGATCAACGTTGCCGACCCCTTCGGAAGGCACCTGCTTCTCCCCTTCGGAAGGCTGAGGGAACCGCTCCGATCTTTGGGGAGGGCCGATATCATAGTCGTTACTAAAAATGAAATGGGTGAAAACAACGAGATTTCAGAGTGCGGCAGCCTTGTTGAAAAGTTGAGGAAGTATAATACCGGAGCCCCTGTTTTTCAGTCTGCACATCTGCCTGTCTCCTGGAGATTTCTTTCGGGCGAGAGGAAGGAAAAGGAATGGATCTCCGGCAGAAAGGTATTCGGGTTCTGCGCCCTGGGCGACCCTCTTTCCTTCAAAAGGACCCTGACCGCGGCAGGCGCTGAAGTCGCGGGTTTCAAGTCGTACAGGGACCATTATCACTATGGCGAAGCGGACACCCGAAGAATAAGAAGTGAGGCCGAAAAATGCGGTGCGGAGTGGATTGTTACCACCGAAAAAGATATAATAAAAATCGGAAACCGGGACATGGCCGATTCTCTTGTCGTAGCCGAGATCCGGTTTTGCGCCGAAGACAGATTCTACGAAGAGTTGTTCAGTTTTCGTAGGCCAGGCGCCGAGGAGGATGACAAGTGATCAATTACATAAACGTTAAGAGCAGGGCGCGAACGGAGTTCATCGACATAACGGAGAAGGTCCAGGAGGCGGTGAAAGAGGCGGGGATCGTGAGCGGAGTATGCCATCTCTATGTCCCTCATACCACCGCTGCGGTGACAATCAACGAAGGCGCCGACCCCAGTGTGCAGCGCGATATACAGAGCCTGCTGACAAGGCTTGTCCCTTTCGAGGGCGATTATCACCACAAGGAAGGCAACGCTTCGGCACATATCAAGGCAACGGTTGTGGGCATCTCCCAGAACGTATTTATAGACGAGGGGAGGCTTGTTCTCGGCACCTGGCAGTCAATATTCTTCTGCGAGTTCGACGGGCCGAGGCATCGGAGAGTAGCCCTCAAACTCATGAGCGACAAGTAAGACCGGCTCCCGAAGGCCGTACGCGCCTGCTTCTCCCGGAGGACCCAGCGATAAGTGCCGGATGACGGAAGCTTCGACGAACTCTCCTATCTGAGGAAAGAGGTAAAGAGGCTCAGGAGGTCGCTTAACCTGCTGACCCCGGGCCTCGATATCATTTTAAAGAGACGCGGGTTCCGCATTTTCAAGAAGGAACCGGCGGAGTTTCTGCTCCTGCCGTCACCGGAATTGGTCGACGAATATTACACCATGCTGGGGAAGTATTCCTTCCGCCTGTTCCTTCGCGATGTTATCAAACATCAGGACTTTTTTACGCTTGAGGATGTGACCCGGTATGCCACTTCAAATGTCACATCTGAATATATCAAATATCTGACGCGCGCGGGTCTGGCCGGGGCAAAGGGGAACGGGTACGTGCTTGCCAGGCATGTCAGGAGCTTTGGAGAGACTCTTGAATGGTATGTCTCCGAAGTGCTCGCAAGGGAGTTCGGGACTGAAGCGGTCTGGGGGGTGAAGTTCAGGAGACCTGATGTCGGCGGCGATTACGACGTTATCGCCAAGTTTGACGGCTCGATCCTTTATGCAGAGGTAAAGTCTTCTCCTCCGAAGCAGATATACGAAAACGAGATAGCCGCGTTTCTCGACAGGGTCACAGACCTTTCGCCGGAGATCGCCGTCTTTCTTATGGACACGGAGCTCAGGATGAAGGACAAGATCGTCCCCATGTTCGAAGAGGAACTGAAAAGGAGGTCCGGAGGCAGAACGGAGGTCCGGAGGATAGAAAAAGAGCTCTTTCAGGCAGGCGACAGAATTTTTATAATAAACTCGAAAGACAGCATTGTGCACAACATAGAAGCAGTGCTGAACAGATACTTCAGGAGGTCCGATGAAATCTGAAAGGCAGGGCCTCCGTGGTTTCCATGCAATGTAAGGTTTAGTATAATAGAGCCTGAGACATTTAAGGCTTCATAACAATGAATTCCCATCAAATTTCGGAAGGAGGGCATATGAATATCAAGGAATTAAGCGGAGCCATCGGCATCGGGAAGGAAGGGGTCGTGATAAAGGACCGCAAAGCCCTTTCCTCTCTCATGGACGGTCTCATTTACGAGGCGGTCTTCTCGGAAGAAGATAGAAAGAAGAAACTCCTGACCCTGGTGAAGGAGATCGCGAAGGCCTGCGGGGCCATGCCCGCTTCGATCCATGATCTGTACGAGGAGATGGGGAGGAATTATCCCGGGTTTACCGTGCCGGCGATCAACATCCGGGGCCTCACCTATGACGTTGCGAAGGCGATCTTCAGAAAGGCGTTGGAGAAGAAGGTGGGGGCGTTTATCTTCGAGATCGCGCGTTCCGAGATCGGCTATACAAAGCAGAGGCCCCTGGAATATGCCGCGGTCGTCCTGGCCGCTGCGGTAAAGGAGGGATTCCAGGGACCGGTCTTCATTCAGGGTGACCACTTCCAGTTGGTGAGAAAGAATTTTCTCGGCGATCCGGCCGCGGAGACCGGATATATAAAGGGTTTGATACAGGAGGCGATCGAGGCCGAGTTTTACAATATCGATATCGACTCGTCGACCCTTGTGGACCTTGACAAACCGACGATAAAAGAGCAGCAGAGACCCAACTTCGAGAAGACGGCCGAACTCGCCGACTTCATCAGGGGAATACAGCCCGGGGGGATCGATATCTCAGTCGGCGGGGAGATCGGGGAAATCGGGAAGAAGAACAGCACGCCCGAGGAGATGAAGGCCTACCTTGACGGTTTCAGGGAAACATTCAAGGGGGGCAAGGGGCTGAGCAAACTGAGTGTTCAGACCGGCACGTCCCACGGCGGCGTTGTCCTTCCGGACGGCACGCTGGCGAAGGTAAAGATCGATTTCGAGACGCTGCGGCAGTTGTCCGACCTCGCGCGAAAGGAGCACGGGCTTTCCGGTGCGGTGCAGCACGGCGCATCGACGCTGCCGGAGGAGGCTTTTCACATGTTCCCGGAGACGGGGACGTCGGAAGTCCATCTGGCCACAGGTTTTCAGAACATAATCTATGACAGCACGCACCTTCCGGCAGCTTTCAGGGAAGAGGTTTACAGCTACATCAGGACAGAATTCGCGAAGGAAAAAAAAGAAGGGCAGACCGAGGAGCAGTTCATCTACAGTACGAGAAAGAAGGGGTTCGGCACACTCAAGAAAAAATGGTGGGATCTTGGGGCCGATATACGAGGGCCGATCATGGACGAACTGGAGAAAAAGTTCGACCTGCTCTTCACCACTTTGAGGGTCGGCAATACGACGGACATCGTCGGCAAGACCGTTAAACCCGTACTGATAAGGAAGGAGCTGCCGGAAGATATCCTGGAAGCATAAATAATGCCCGTCCTTCTTCTTCGTGGTACAGGGGAGGAAGGGCGGGTACATCCATTCCCGCCGCTTCGCCGCTCATCCCTTTTTTGCTCCTGCTGCTGAGGATCTTCATATAAGCCTTTTGTCCATAAGAAATCTTACTCACGCTTTCCCCAAAAAAAGGATGTTATGACGCGGTCAAAAAAGCTGGTATGATATAAAAAAGAAGGGTTCCGCAAAAAATTGTTATACAGTATCATTGAATGATACTTGACAAGGCCTTACTAAAGTAATATTATAAACAGTAACGAATAAAATTGACTTCAAGGAGCTGAAATGGCGCCGTCTGTGAAAGATTATTATGAGACGCTGGGTGTAGGCAAGGGGGCATCTCAGGATGAGATAAAAAAAGCCTTCAGAAAACTTGCACGAAAATATCACCCCGATCTCAACCCCGGGGACAAGAACTCCGAGGCCAGGTTCAAGGAAATCAACGAGGCGTACAATGTCCTCGGGGACGAGAAGAAACGGACCGAATACGATCAATACGGCCGTTCGCCTTTTGAAGGCGGAGGCCCGGGGTTCGATTACCGTGCATATACACAGGGGGGAGGACCTGATTTCGGCGGCTTCGGTGACGTTTTTTCCGACCTCTTCGGAACAGGTGCCGGGACCGAAGCGGCTGACATGAAGGGGCCCGACCTCGTCATGGGCCTCGAACTTTCCCTTGAAGAGGCATTCTCAGGGGTTACAAAGCCCATTACCTTTAACAGGGAGATCACATGCAAGACCTGCTCGGGGTCCGGAGCAGAAACCTGGCAGCAGTGCGACAAGTGTAAGGGCACGGGAAGGACCGCCGCATCCAAGGGTTTTTTCAGGATGGCCCAGGGCTGTCCGGCCTGCGGGGGAACCGGCAGAAAAATCACAAAATACTGCGGGAACTGCGGCGGCAGAGGGAAGGTCATGCATACGGAATCCATCAAGGTCAAAATACCGGCCGGCGTCGATAACGGTTCGAAAATCAGGGTAAGGGGGAAGGGTGCAGCGGGGCAGGCCAGCGGTCCTGCCGGAGACCTCCAGATTGAGCTGACGGTGAAACCCCATCCTCTCTTCTCCAGAAAAGGGGACAATATATATCTGGACCTCCCGGTGACCTTCGGCGAGACCGTCCTCGGCGCGAAGATAGAGGTCCCGACGATTGACGGAGCCGCCGCCATGACGCTCCCCCCGGGGACGCAGGGAGGACAGAAATTCAAGCTGACCGGCAAGGGGTTCCCGAATCCGAAGACAGGCAGGCGGGGAGACCAGTTCGTGGACATCAAAATAGTCGTTCCGAGGGACATACCGCAGAGGTCGAAGGCAGCTGTGGCCGAAATAGAAGGGCTTTATAAAGAATCTCCCAGAAAGGGGATGATGAAAACCCGTGAATAAGAGAGACAAGGAGCAGCCCCTGTTTATGATCAGCGTTGTATCCCGGATGCTGAGCGTCCATCCTCAGACGTTGAGGCTTTACGAGAAAGAGGGGCTGATCAACCCCCGGCGCACCAGGAAACAGAGGCTCTATTCAGAGCAGGATGTCGAGAAACTGGACCTGATTTTGCAGCTCACGAGGGAACTCGGGGTGAATAAGGCGGGTGTCGACATTATCCTCAGGATGAGACACAGGATGGAGATCATGCAGCGGGAGATGGAGGAAATGATGCGGTTCCTTGAAGAAGAAGTAAGAAAGGATTTTCAGGAAAAATTAAGGAAGGAACTGTCGGAAG
>JBJKPE010000210.1:0-18535 GCA_046706685.1 Thermodesulfovibrionales bacterium
GAAGCGAGCGGTCCTGGGACTTCCTTTACGGCATGCTCTACGCCTACTTCTCTTTCTTCGGCCTTTTCTGGATCTTCCCCTGGGCCGTGCTCACCGTCAGGTCGCGCTCATGGATGACGAGGTGAGATCCTTCTGAGACATCGTTTTCCACCCGACGCGCAAGCCCGTTCTGTGTTATGTATAATTTAGCCGGGCTTTTGTCACTTCGCCAGAATGAACTTTTTTGCCCGGAGTCATCGCGAGTTGAAGGATTTTTATGCAGAATCGCACAGTTGCGATGTTTTTTGATGTCATCGAACAAGAAAGGAAGACTCATGAAGCTTTATCCAAAAGGGACAGCTTTGCTGACGCTTGATTTCGCTGTTGCAATCATCCCGAATGCATCCAAAGCCGTGGAATTTGCCCGAAAGAGACAATTTCAAATTATCCATGGATTTTCCGAAGGCTATCCTGAAGTTCCGGATATTGACACCCCATTTAAGCGAGTGCAGCGCAGGGGGAATGATTGAGGCCGGAGGACTCCCAGGAAACATTGCAACAAGCCGAGGCGAATAGCGCGGGGCTGCCCCCTTCCACTGGATGGCGCAACACGTTTTCCGCCCTGCGCAACCCGAATTACCGTTACTTTTATTCGGGGCAAAGCATTTCCCTGATCGGCACCTGGACCCGTACGGCTGCCTTAGGCTGGGTTGCCTTTCAGTTCACCCACTCGGAATTTTTGCTGGGTCTTGTTTTCATGCTAAATTCCCTGCCTATTTTCCTTTTCGCCGTGTATGCCGGTTCTCTGGCCGATCGTATTCCCAAAATCAGGATTTTTACCTTGACGAGCTGGTTTTCATTGCTCTCTTCATTAATTCTGGCCGTCATGTTGTTCCGCGGCCCTGTCCATATTGGATATCTCATGATCTTTTCCGCCCTTTGGGGGTTATCGATCGCCTTTGAGATGCCGTCCCGGCAGAGCCTCATGGTGGAACTGGTGGGCAAAAAAGATTTGGTGAACGCCATAGCGCTGAACAGCGCCATGGTGAATTCGACCCGGGTTATCGGTCCCGCCATTGGAGGTCTTTTACTGGCTTCCTTCGGGGCTGCCTGGTGCTTTCTTCTGGATGCCATAAGTTATATGGCGGTTCTCTACGCACTTCACAGGATCCAGCTGCCCGCGTCGCACTACGCGCCCAAGAAGGTAAAAGCCGACTGGAAATATACTTTGGAAGGCTTCAAATATCTAAAAACACATTCCACTATAGCCCAGGCGGTAACCCTGCTTTTCATCATGGGACTGGGAGGCTGGGCCTACCAATCCCAGCTGTCCGCCTTCGTGGTAACCCAGTTGCATATGGGTGCCCAGGGATATGGATGGCTTTTGGCCCTGAATGGCCTCGGCGCCTGTACCGCCGCTTTATTCGTCGCCTCCCAGGGGTCCAGTATCGTCCGCGTTAAAACACTTTATGCCGGCGCGGGCATGTATGGAGCGTTCATCATTCTTTTCGGTTTCATGCGTCAACCGGTCGGAGCGGCCTTCCTGCTTTTCTTTGCCGGGTTCGGCATCATCTTATTTTTCTCCATCGGAAACAGCATTATCCAGACCCAATCCCCTGATCACCTACGGGGCAGACTGATGGGCATCTGGGCCCTGGTCTTCGGCGGGAGCATGCCTATCGGAAGCTTTTGGATGGGCGCAGTCGCCCAAAGGATTGGTTCGGGCCACGCCTTGCAGGCGGGCGGCTTTTTCTGCGCCCTGGGGGCTACCACCGTCTATTTTTTAGGCCGAAAAAACATTGGGACCCCTATGGAGAGAGAAAACGTCTGAAACCGCGGCGATTGACTGCTGCAAGTGTGCTTTTTGCGATACGGACAACAGGAGACATGATTACCTAAGTGCTTTTACATCAGTCATATCGGCAAAATAGACCACTTCAACCTCCTCCCGTTTTCATGACTGCCGGCCGCGGTATGCGGCTCTAATCAAAAGATAGATCATTAAGGAACGCTCTGCAAACATTCGGTTTTCTGTTTGCCGGCACGAAGTCGATATAGAGGACCGGCGGTGAAAACCGGATCATGCAAAGCCGCTCGCTGAAGTCCCACTTCCTCAAAAAAACCTTGTTCTGATGAAATATTGGTCTGCTTTGAATTAAAATAAGTTTTCATGGTGGTGTCCATTTTTGATGATCCCGGAGGGCCGTGAATCCGACTAAATCCTGTGACGTTACGTGATCGGCACTGCCCTGACTTTATATGTTTCAACAGCATGCAAGTCGTAATGAACTTCTTGATCTAATTCTTTCGAGGTGAAACGTGGCATTGGTGAGTCTGCAGGAGGTGAGGATCGCCTTCGGGGGGCCTGACCTGCTCGACGGGGTTACCCTCCAGATCGAGCGGGGGGAACGCGTATGCCTTGTCGGCAGAAACGGCGCAGGTAAATCCACGCTCCTCAAGATCGTGGCCGGCGGGCTCACCCCCGATTCGGGCGAGATCATAAAGTCAAGAGGCGCGCGGGTCGCATCTCTGGAACAGGAAGTGCCCCTGGATATGCCCGGAACGGTCTTCGACGTCGTATCTGAAGGACTCGGCGGCATTGTCGACCTGCTATCCGAATATCACTCCCTTGGCCGCAGCCTCGCCATGGGGGACAACCCGGGCATTATCGCAGACCTCGAACGGGTGCAGCATCTTATCGAGTCCTCGGGCGGATGGCAGACACAGCAGCGGGTCGAGACGGTCCTTTCCCGCCTCGGCCTTGACCCTGACGCTGCCGCGGCCGGACTCTCCGGCGGCTACAAAAGAAGGGTCCTTCTGGCGCGGGCGCTGGTGAACGAGCCGGACCTTCTGCTTCTGGATGAGCCCACGAACCACCTCGACATCGAATCGATAGGCTGGCTCGAGGAATTTCTCCTGCAATTCCGGGGCGCCATACTCTTCATAACCCACGACCGGAGGTTTCTCCAGACCCTCGCGACGCGCATAATCGAACTTGACCGCGGGCGAGTCACCGACTGGCCCGGCGATTACAAGACCTACCTGGCCAGAAGGCAGGCGGAACTTGACGCGGAGGCCGTCCACAACTCGCTCTTCGACAAGAAGCTCGCCAGGGAGGAGGCCTGGATACGGCAGGGGATCAAGGCCCGCCGCACTCGCAACGAAGGAAGGGTCAGGGCATTGAAAGAACTGAGGAGGGAGCGGTCGGCAAGGCGCGAACAGACAGGGTCTGCCGAGATGAGGCTGAACGAGGCCGAAAGATCGGGCAGGCTGGTCCTTGAGGCCAAAGGGATAGGGCATAGCTATGCGGGCCGGCCTGTGATCAGCGATTTCTCCACGGTCATCATGAGGGGCGACAAGATCGGAATCATCGGCCCCAACGGCTCGGGTAAGACGACCCTGCTCAATATTCTGCTCGGCTCGCTAAGCTCCCTTCGCGGTTCCGTGCGCATGGGCACCCGCCTCGAAGTCGCTTATTTTGACCAGCACCGGGCGCAGCTGGATGACGAAAAATCCGTCAGGGACAACGTCGGAGACGGCTATGACAACGTGACGGTCAACGGCAGGACGAGGCACATAATAGGCTACCTGGAGGATTTCCTTTTCCCTCCTGAAAAATCGCGTTCTCCGGTAAAGGTCCTTTCCGGCGGGGAGAGAAACCGCGCACTTTTGGCGAAGCTCTTCACGAAGCCCTCGAACGTGCTGGTGCTGGATGAACCGACGAACGATCTGGATGCCGACACCCTGGAACTTCTGGAAGAGATGCTGATGGAATACCAGGGCACAGTCCTCCTGGTGAGTCACGACAGGGAGTTTCTGAATAACATCGTCACCAGCACGATAGTTTTTGAAGGCGACGGAAGGCTCATCGAATATGTGGGAGGCTATGACGACTGGCTCCAGCAGCGCGGTGCTTCATTCACGGGAGATACAGAGAAGGCGAAAAAGAAGGAAAAGCCGGAAAAGTCCCGGCCGCAGCGGGAGCGTCTGCGCACCCTGACATTCAGGGAGAAAAAGGAGCTCGAAGAGCTGCCTGCTCTGATCGAATCCATGGAGGCGGAGCGGGCGGGCCTCTATGAGACACTCGCGGACCCCGACTTCTACAGACAGGACGGAAGCAGGATTCCGGGAGTCAGGGCGAGGATCGAGGAACTCGACGGGGAGATCCCGGCGGCATACGAGCGCTGGGAGTCACTGGAATCCATCCCGAAAGGACGGGAGTGAGAAATATTCCGGCTTCGGAGGGAGGCTAAGGCATGAATGGGACGAGAAGGTGCGACATAAGACCGGGACTTCGTGTTTCGATCGTACTGAAAAAGGACCAGCGGACGGGGAAACTGACGGAGGGGATAGTAAGAGATATACTGACCAGTTCGCCGACCCATCCGCACGGGATCAAGGTGCGTCTTGAAAACGGCGATGTTGGACGCGTAAAGGAGATTTTTTGTGCATAGAGGATACATGGCAAAAAAAGGGAAAGTTGACAGGGAGAAAGTCGTCAGAAAACCTTCTGATAAAGGCAGGCGAAGCGTTGCTTCCGCGAAGCCGGAAGGGTATTCTGATGAGGGACCGGCCGAACTTCAGGAAGGCCAAAGCGTGGAATTGCTGATCGGCGGCCGGACCGATATCGGCTACATAGCGCTTATCGACAAATCACGGGAGGGCCTGCTTTACAAGAACGAGGTGTTTCAGACCTTAAGGAAAGGGCAGCATATTGCAGGATTCATCAAGAAGGTGCGGGACGACGGCAAGATCGATCTCTGCCTTCAAAAACCGGGACCCGAAAAGGTCGATGATATCGCGGCAAAGATTATCGACAAACTGAAGGCCGGGGGCGGATTTATTGCCCTGAGCGATAAGACGCCGTCTGAGGTTATCTACAGCCTCTTCGGCGCAAGCAAGAAGACATATAAAAAGGCGATAGGCGCTCTTTACAGGAAAAGGATCATCATCATAGAGGATGCCGGCATAAGGCTCGCCGGGAGAGATTAGATAGGGCGCGACGTAACATGCTCCTGGTGAAATATTAAGGCGCTTTGGATTAAAATAAATTTTCGTAGCGGTGTCCATTTCTTATTGATCCCGGAGGGCTGTGAACCCGACTAAATCCTATGACGTTATCGTAATCGGCGCGGGCCATGCCGGCTGCGAGGCGGCGCTTGCTGCCGCGCGCATGGGCATGTCCACCTGCATCTTCACGATGAACCTCGATACCATCGCACAGATGTCCTGCAACCCCGCCATCGGGGGCCTTGCGAAAGGCCACCTGGTGAGGGAGATTGACGCCCTCGGAGGCGAGATGGCAAGGGTCACCGACAGGGCCGGCATACAGTTCCGGATGCTCAACAAGTCGAAGGGGCCGGCAGTCTGGTCCCTCAGGGCACAGGCCGACAGGCTGCTTTACAGGCTGAAGATGAGGCAGGTGCTCGAGGCCGCGGAAAACCTCGATATCAAGCAGGCCACGGCAGAAAAAATCCTTGCTGAGGACGGCAAGGTAACGGGGGTTCTCACATCACTCGGCATCTTCTACGGCGCGTCCTGCATAATCGTCACCACAGGCACGTTCCTGAAGGGGTTGATGCATGTGGGCCATGAGAGTTTTGCCTCGGGCAGGGCGGGTGAGTTTCCTTCGATAGGCCTGGCGGATTGTCTGGCTGGACTGGGACTGAGGCTCGGACGCCTGAAGACCGGGACCCCTCCGCGCCTTGATGCGAAGACCATAGATTTCTCCCGGACCGAGGCCCAGTGGGGAGACGATCCGCCGGTGCCCTTTTCTCACAGCACTCTCAGGATCGACAACCCCCAGCTCCCCTGCTATATAACCTATACGAACCAGGAGACCCACAGGATCATCAAGGAGAACATAGCCCTTTCCGCTATGTACAGCGGGAAGATAACAGGCATCGGCCCCAGATACTGTCCCTCCGTAGAGGACAAGGTGATCCGCTTCTTCGAAAGGGACAGGCACCAGGTCTTTCTCGAACCCGACGGCCTCGACACTAATGAATATTACGCCAACGGCGTATCGACAAGCCTGCCCCTCGATATCCAGCTGCGGTTTGTGAGAACAATACCCGGCCTCGAAGTGGCCGAAATAATGAGACCCGCCTACGCCATCGAATACGACTTTGTATTCCCGACCCAGTTGGGCCACTCGCTTGAGACAAAGGACATTCGCGGCCTTTTCCTTGCCGGGCAGATCAACGGGACGTCGGGGTACGAGGAGGCGGCGGCGCAGGGGTTGATGGCAGGCATCAATTCGGCCAGGGCGGTACAGGGTAGAGAGCCCCTTGTCCTTGGAAGACACGAAGCCTACATAGGTGTTTTGATAGACGACCTTGTGACCAAGGGCACGAGCGAACCCTATCGGATGTTCACTTCCAGGGCCGAGTACCGACTGCTCCTGAGGCATGACAACGCGGATATGCGGCTGATGGAAAAGGGGCATGATATCGGTCTTCTCGATGCGGACACATACGAAAACTTCAGGGCTAGAAAGGCCAGGATCGGCGAGGAACTGGAGAGGCTGCGGAAAACCAGGATCAAGCCGGCCGTGGTAAATGGCGCGCTGCGGGCCCTCGGCACATCCGAAATCAGCGAGGATGTAACCCTTGAAAGGCTTCTGAAAAGACCGGAAGTCACCTACGAAACGATAAAAAAATGCTCGCCTCCCGATGTCGAACTGGGAGAGGAGGTCGAAAGACAGGTCGAAGTCACTGTAAAATATGAGGGATATATCGCAAGGCAGCTGGAAAGCGCCGGCAAATTAGTCAGGCTTGAAGAGAAGAAGATCCCGGAAACGATCAATTATAAGTCCCTGCCCGGCATTTCGAAGGAGATCCTCTCAAAGCTCGAAGAGGTGAGGCCCGTCAACCTCGGCCAGGCAGGCAGGATACAGGGCATGACCCCCGCCGCCCTTTCGCTCATTATGGTTGCCGCAGAAAAAATGCGGCGCACCCCGAAGCTATAAATAGAAGCGAGAGGCAAAAAGCCGGGAACAAACAGATTTTTCTTTCTACTATTCACTTTTTACCGTTCACCATCCACTGTTCACTATCCACGGGCTGAACGGTCTTAAAGGGCGTATACACCCTCTGCTTGTATAGTGTAATATAGATGAGATCCCGTCTGAGGCGGGATGATGACCTCTGAAGATTGCCCAATTGCCCCTATGACACATGACCGCGAAATAGAGTCTCTTGAGAAAGCCCTTCGGTTGGCGGAAAAGGCGGGTGATACCGCCCGAACCGCCGGGAGCTGTCATCAGATCGGCCTGGTCCACCAGAAAAAGGGCGACTACGACCGGGCTATCGAATTCCTCCGGAAGGCGCTTCTGATAGCGGAAAATGCCGGCGATACCGCCGGGGTCGCCAGCCACTGTTATCAGATCGGGGTCGTCTACCAAAAAAGGAGCGACTTCGAAAGGGCCTTCGATTATCACCGTCAGGCCCTTGAGATAAACGAGAAGGCGGGCGACCGGCCCGGTATCGCCAGAAGTTACAACCAGATTGGCATCATATACCAGAAGAGGGGAGATTATGACACCGCCCTGGATTTCCATCAGCGGTCTCTCAAGATCGCTGAAGAAATCGACGATAAGGCCCTCATATCCGTCAGCTACCAGAACATAGGTATCATCCATCAGAAAAGGGGAGACTACGACGGGGCGCTCAAGCTTTCTCACATGGCCCTTGATCTTAAGGAGCAGACCGAGGACTTTTACGGAATTCTGAGGGTCTACGGCCAGATCGGACTGATCCATAAGCTGAAAGGCGACTACGACAAAGCCCTCGAGTTCTCGCACAAGGCACTCGAGACCGCTGAAAGTATCGGGGATACAGCCGGGATCTCAAAAAGTTATAATCAGCTCGGCATTGTACATCAGGACAGGGGCGACTATGACAGGGCACTTGAGTTCTCCCACAAGGCACTCGGCATAGCTGAAACTATAGGGGACGTCGCCGAGATTTCCAGAAGTTACCATCAGATCGGGGTCGTCCACCAGAAAAGGGGCGATTACGACGGGGCATTCGAATTTTTTCAGAAGGCACTGGATATCGCTGAAGATATAGGAGACGTAGCGGAGGTTTCAAGAAACTACCACCAGATCGGTATCGTCCACCAAAAGAGAGGGGACTATGACACTGCCTTCGATTTTCATCAGAAGGCACTCGAAATCAGCAAGAAAATAGGGGATCTGGCCGGCGTCTCGCGGAGCTATAACCAGATCGGCATTGTACATCAGAACAGGGGCGACTATGACTGGGCACTCGATTTCTTCCAGCAGTGCTGCGAGATAGCCGAAAAGATCGGGGACATTGCAATGATCTCCGTGAGCTACCAGAATATCGGGATCGTTCATCAAAAGAAGGGTGACTATGACAAGGCCCTTGAGCTCTCTCACAAGGCCCTCGAGATCAAGGAACGCACCGAGGACTTTTACGGAATTCTGAGAATCTACGGCCAGATAGGGCTCCTCCACCAACTGAAGGGCGATTATGGCGAGGCGCTCCAGTTCTCTCACAGGGCCCTTGAGATCGCTGAGACTATCGGCGACCTTCCCGGGGTCGCCAAGAGCTATAACCAGATAGGGATCATTCACAGAAACCGGGGTGATCAGGACAAAGCGCTTGATTTTTCCCGCAAGGCCCTCGGCATCGCTGAAAAGATAGGCGACATCGCTGAAGTATCTATGAGCTACCACCAGATAGGGATTGCCCACCAGAACAGGGGAGACAACGACCTGGCCCTCGAATATTACCAGAAGGCCATGGGCATAGCTGAAAAGATAGGCGACATCGCCGGCGTCTCAAAAAGCTGCCACCAGATCGGGATCGTCCACCAGAACAGGGGAGACAACGACCTGGCCCTCGAATATTACCAGAAGGCCATGGGCATAGCTGAGAAGATAGGCGACATCGCCGGTGTCTCAAAGAGCTGCCACCAGATCGGGACCGTCTATCAACTGAGGGGAGACAACGACCTGGCGCTGGAACATTATCAGAAGGCCATGGAAATCGCCAAGAAGGTCGGGGACATCGCCGGTTTGGCAAGCAGTATAGGCATGATCGGAAAAACAATGCAGATGAAAAAGAATTACGTCGATGCCTTCATCGACTACCTCATCGCCCTCGACATCTTCGAGAAACTCGGTTCGCCGGATGTAAACGTAGTCAACGGGTTCATCACGGAACTGACGAAGGAGATGGGAGAGGAAGACTTCAACAAGCTCCTGGAAGAATTCAGAAAACAGGCCTGAGAAAAAAACCTGATCCGCTTTGCAAGACCGGGGGTATTTCCACCCAGGAACTACCCCCGTTTACTTCCTGTTACATGCCTATGTGAAGCGGATCCCATACGTCTTTCATCTTGTCCTTAAGTTTGGCCACTCTTGTACTTATTTCCTTTTCATCTGGCTTCCACTCGGTAGGACACTCTCTCTGAAGCTTTTCTATCCTTTCGCTCAGCTCCTCGATAATCATGTGAATTTCATTGATCTGTGGCGCAAACTTCTCTTTTTCTCCCGTGGACTTTTTGTCCAGCTGCCTGACTACATCATACATCTTCGCCTTCCATCCGGTCAGTTCAGTTACAACGTTGCCGCAATAGTCTTTGACGTCCATGATGTCTCCTCCTCCTTTTTTCCAGATTCAGTTCATTGCCCGCCGGGGAAAATCCGGTCTTTAATACGTTCCGGTTTGTCTTTCCCGGCAAGTCGAGTGGCGGCCGATAGCAAGAGCTAACAAACAGGCCTTGATTAATACTTATCACCTAAAGGGATGCCCGTCAAGGGGTTTTTTCGGAAGTGGAGACGGTTCTATTTCAGCGCCAGATATGCCCTGGCCTGGCCATATACTGCCGGACTCTCCTTTACGGAGACAACATGCAGGATACGCTCCAGGGCGGCTGTCACTTTTTCCCGCAGCAGAGGCTTCATCTTCCGTACGTGCTGAAATGTGTTGAGGAGACGGCCTGCGGTAGTCGCATTGAAGGGGGCAAGCTCCATGACCGTACCGGCGACCCACTCGATCCCGCGGTCGGTCCAGACCATCTTGTTGTTTGTCGCCATGGGAAGGAAGAGAGCCCTCGACCACGTCGGCTGGGTGATGTCAAAGCCCGGCCGCCTTTTTTCGGCTTCTATCATGTCGAAGACGTCCTCACGCGTCCCGCTTGCAACAACCCTCAGGTAATTGGCGTAGCCGCTGAGATGTTCATGCCAGGCGCTGTATGCCTCTTCCAGGACATCACGCCTCCAGGGAGCGCAGCTTCTGTTCATCAGTGAAAGGGCGGCAACCCTGTCAGTCGACGTTGTGGCGGCACGATAATGATCCAGCACCAGCCGGTGGCTCTCTTCTGAATCATCGATCGCTATAAGTTCCAGCAATACGTTCTTCAGCATACGGTCCCCGATCCCCTCACCCGGCGATGATCCTTTCCCGTAAGTGTCGATCTGCAGGAACTGCTCGACAAGACGCTCACGGAACCTGCGGTTCACGGCGAGAACCAGCTTTTCCCTGGCCGGGACGAGTTCCTGATACCATGTCACATACTCCCGGTCCATGGGCTGCTCCTCGATACGGAGAAAATAGGCCCTGAGAGGCGCGGGTACAGCCCTGTCCGACAGAATTTCCCCGTAGAGGTCGAGCCAGTGTCCGCCCACCTCCCCTTCCGGATCTTTCAGTAGCCTGATGCGCTCGTAGTCTGTTATCTGGCGTACGGCATCCACCCGGTTGCAGGCGTTCGGATCAAGCCTGGCCTGCAGCGCCAGGACATCCGGCCCGGCGTTTTCATGGCGGAAGGTCCCGTAAAAAGAGCAGTCGCGGTTCACAGAGGCGAAGGCGGGAGGGGCATCGATATTTTCAAAGACGAGTTCAGCGTCTTCTTCCGTGAACTGGAAAACCTGGCTGGTCCCCGCTATATCCCGCCCCGAGGCGTCCACCAGCGCAAGTTCCAGAGGTATATGGAAGGGTGCCTGCCCCGGCCCGGCCTCCTGCCGAAACCTTATTCGATACCGTCTTGCCAGACTGTCATATTCGCTCCGCGCAGTCACCTTCGGATATCCGATCCTGTATAGCCAGCCCGTCTTGAACGTATCAAGGGATATCCCTGAAACCTCCTCAAAACAGGCAAAGAACTGGTCGGTATCCGCATTCCCGTTCCGGTAACGGGTGAAATACAGTGTCTTCCCGGCACGGAACTTCTCCCGCCCGAGGACGAGCCGGAGCATCCTGATGACCTCCGCCGCCTTGACATAAGTGACTCCATCGATCAGCTCATCGGGATCGTTGAAGCCCTCCCGGACGATGCGCCCCGCATGGCCCGCGTCTTCTATCGCGAGCGGCCCGAGCAGGGGGTTGCGTATACCATCCAGCTGGTTGAGCCTGATGAAGGAGGGATCGAAGACGTCGGCCATGAACTGCCTTTCCACATCTACTGTGTACGCTTCGTTCAGCCACACGTCAAAGGGGGTATCCATCGTCGTTTCGCTGCCGCACTGGTTGTGTTCGAATTCGTGGACGATCACGGCATGTGCATACAGAAGCCCGAAGTCAAGTGTATGCTCCGTAACAAGGGCCGCATCGGTCACAATTGTGGTATTGCCGACATTCTCCATCCCGCCGAAATTCGACTTGTTCATGCAGATGGTCCGGTAGGTATCGCCCGTATACTCGTAGTCCTGCGTCTTCGCTATCCAGAGGACCGACTCCTTCAGTATCTCCATAGGGATTCGGACATGCTCCGCGTCGCCGCGCGGGACGAGGTATTCCAGTTTTACCATCCGGCCCGACTCGTAAGTGATCTTATCGGAGAGCACATCCCATGTGCCTGCACAGACCAGAAAGAGATACGGTGCCATGGGCACGGGGTTTTCGAAGGTTATGACCTGCCTGCCGGTCACGCCCTCCTTTGGCACCGGTCTGCCCTCGGGGTTCCGGTCCCTGCTTATGTTGCCGTTGCTTATAAGGTGAGTATACGCCGCGTCAGCCTCGATCGTCGTCGTCATCGTGCATTTTGCCCTGCAGTCATCGAAGATCGGCATGATCCTCTGAAATCCCCACTGCTGGCATTGGGACACATACTGCTGGGGGGCACCCGGGGGCGTAGCGTCCTTGTATATTCCCTCAAGGATGTGGTCCGACGGAAAGCAGCGGGTCAGGGTCCTCACGCAGAACCGGTCCCCGGCTTCCACGGTCTTCGGCAGAGCCGCGATGAGTTTGTTGTCCTCCCTCCGGTATTCGTAAGTCAGAGGTTCGCCTTCGTCGCCGGGGTTCTCACACCACTCGACCTTAATGACCTCCAGGCCGTTGGCGTCCAGCGCGATATCGCGGAGGGGGGTCCGGGCGGTCATTTCGAGGCAGTTGGATGCATCCACGTGCCCCTCCTCAAAACTCAGATAGATCGTGAGATGATGGAGCGTCACCGGCAGCTCTCCAAAGTCTTCACGCTGATATTTGTAGCGGCGTTCGGCGATCACAGGTTGCCCCTCAGTCTCTCCGCGTGCAGGACCCTCTTGACCCCCAGCTGGTATGCGGCCCTCCTCATTCTGCATCTCTCGCTGTGACACAGGGAATGGACATCATTGAAGGCAGTTATCATTATGTGGTTCAGTTTACGAAGAACCTTTTCTTCTTCCCAATAATCATTGTTCAGATTCTGGCTCCATTCGAAATAACTCACCACGACCCCGCCGGCGTTGGCCAGTATGTCCGGTATCAGCATCACCTGCCTGTCAAAAAAAATCTCGTCGGCGTCCGTCGTTGTCGGCGCGTTGGCCAGTTCGAGAATGATCCTTGCCCTGACGCGACCGGCATTCCCCTTATGCAGTTGCTCCGAAAGCGCGGCCGGTATGAGGATATCGCAGTCGCATTCAAGCAGTTCGGCATACGAGATATCGCTGCTCCCCCCGAAGCCTGCAACCGAGTCCGTCTTCTTCTTATGTTCGCTCAGGCGGTGTATATCAAGCCCTCCGCGGTTAAGGACACCCCCCTTCGAGTCGCTCACAGCTATCACCTTATAGCCTTTCTCATAGAGTATCCGGGCGGCGTTTTCTCCGACGTTGCCGTATCCCTGCACGGCAACGGTCACCTCGGATTTGTCCATGCCTACCCTCTTCATCGCCTCTTCCAGGACGTATATCCCTCCCAGGGAAGTGGAATAGCTTCTCACCCTGCTTCCGGCCATTTCGATCGGCTTGCCGGTAACGACCGCAGGGACATGCATCCCCTTTATGCGTTCATACTCATCGAGTATCCAGACCATTATCTGCTCGTCAGTATAAACATCGGGAGCCGGGATGTCCTTGTAGGGGCCTATATAGTCGGCGATGGCCCTGATATATCCCCTGGTAACCTGTTCGAGTTCGTTCCTGCTGAGTTCCTTGGGGTTTACGACAACCCCTCCCTTGGAGCCCCCGAACGGTATATTTACCACTGCACATTTAAGCACCATCAGGAAGGAAAGGTCCCTTACATGATCTATCGTCAGCTCCGGGTGGAACCTGATACCTCCCTTTCCCGGTCCTCTCGCATCGTTGTACTGTATCCTGTGCCCCACGAACATCCTTATGCTGCCGGAGTCCATCCGGGCCGGGAAATGCACCGTAAACGACCGCCTCGGCATGTCAAGAAGGTCCAGTTCTTCAGCTGTAAGCGCCAGGTCCGAATATATCTCCCCCAGTTCGCTCAGGCAAAGCCGACAGAGATTCCTGTCATCCGAATGTATTCTCTCAATAGCCCTGTTCACGCCTAAACCTCCCTCACTGATGCAGTTATTGTAATGCATTTACGTTCTTTTTCTTAAATTACAGACGCGCAAACAGCGCAAGAAAAGCGAGCATGGCCTTCCCGAACACAAATTACGGTTAACCTGCTCTTCCTATTCAGTATATAATGAAAAGACTGAAAATAATTAATATTCTTGCTCATTAATATATGCTGAAGATACCTGTTTCCATTCCTTTCATATCTGTCAGGTTCAGGCTGGTCGACCTGCTTGTCCTGATTTTCGTGATCGCCGTGCTTTCACTGCTGATCTACGTCGGCTCGGGCTGGCATTATACACTGCAGCCCGCGGTCGAGATCAGCCTTGACCCGGTGAATATTCCGCTTTATTCGGCAAATTCACTCACCAGGATATTCTGCGCCTATATACTTTCTTTCTTATTCTCGATCTGGTACGGCTATACCGCAAGCAGGAGCAGGCTGCATGAAAAGATCATGATCCCTCTCCTCGATGTACTACAGTCGATTCCTGTCTTGTCCTTCCTCCCGACGGTGGTCCTGGCGATGATCGCCATATTCCCCCACAAAAGGCTGGGGCTCGAACTTGCTTCCATACTCCTGATTTTTACGGGACAGGTCTGGAATATGGCCTTCAGCTATTACAATTCCATTACTACCATACCGAAGGAATTGTCGGAAGTCACAAAAATCTATAAACACAGCCGCTTCACGAAGTTCCTGACCCTCGACCTGCCTTTCAGCGCCATCGGTCTGGTATGGAACAGCATGATGTCGGTAGCCGGCGGTTGGTTCTTTCTGATGGCCTGCGAGATGTTCGTTCTCAAGGACAGGGACTTCAGACTCCCCGGTCTCGGATCCTACATCCAGACCGCAGCTATCAAAGGCGACATGAAGCATGTCCTTTACGGAATAGGCACAATGATTTTTCTGATCGTGGTGCTGGACGTCCTTGTCTGGAGACCGGTTGTAGCATGGTCCCAGAAGTTCAGGTTCGACACGGTCCAGGCCGAAGATGAAAAGGAATCGGCTGTCCTCGACTTTATAAGAAAATCGACACTCGTGCAGGAGTTCGAAAAATTGCTCTTCAGAGGATTGCACAGGCTCGAAATCTTCTTTGCACGGATGGAAACAGTCCCTGGCGGGAAACCATCCATACTCCGGAGGGTTCTTTACCTCATAACTGTTCCCCTGGCCCTTTATCTTGTTGGGTGGTCTCTGACGAAGGCCGCGGTGCTCTTATCCCACCTGAGCGCCGCCGACTTCGGTACGGTCATCGTTTCGGCCTTTTACTCGATCCTCAGGACGACGGCGGCGATCTTCATAGCGTCGCTCTGGACGGTGCCTCTCGGAGTCTATATCGGGTTCAACCCGCGCGCCTCAAAGATACTCCAGCCGGTCGTCCAGGTCGTTGCCTCGGTACCGGCCACGGCGGTCTTTCCGGTCATCCTCCTGTTCCTTCTCAAGATAGGAGGGGGGCTTGCGGTCGGGTCCGTCTTTCTCATGCTCCTTGGGACCCAGTGGTACATACTGTTCAATGTAATTGCCGGGGCATCTGCAATTCCGCAGGATTTGAGGGAGGTTGCAGCCCTTTACGGCATCAGAGGGTTGCGGAAGTGGAAGGTCCTGATAATCCCTGGGATATTCCCCTACCTGATTACCGGACTTATTACTGCCACGGGCGGCGCCTGGAACGCGAGCATTGTTTCCGAGTACGTAACCTTCGGAGGCAGGACGATCACAACAAGGGGACTCGGCAGTCTGATAAGCGAATCTACCGTCTCCGGCAATTTCGGACTCCTGCTCCTGAGCACGTTGACGATGGCCGTAATCGTGGTCAGCATCAACCGCCTCCTGTGGAAGAGGCTCTTCGCCCTTGCGCAGGAGAAATACAGGCTTGAATGAAGGATTTCGAGGAGAGAGGATCAACAGACCCTGATGTTGCAATTGGGAGCAGGCGAGAATTTATACAAGGGAGGTCGGAATGGCGGAAATCATTCTCAGGACAAAGGGCATCACAAAATCCTACCCCATGGCAGGAGGCAAAGAGATTTCGGTACTTGAAGACATCAACATAGATGTACGCGAGGGCGAATTTGTATCCATACTCGGCGCATCCGGTGCCGGGAAGTCGACTCTCCTCCGCATACTTGCGGGGCTGGCCGAGCCTTCAGAGGGAGAAATATACTACCACGGGGTCCCATTCGGCGCTGCAAACCCGAAGATCGCCATGGTGTTTCAGAGCTTCGCCCTTTTCCCGTGGCTTACCGTCCTGGAAAACGTCGAACTAGGCCTGAAACCGATGGGGCTTGAGGCGGGGGTAATACGCGAAAAGTCGCTCCGGATGCTCGACATCGTGGGGCTTGACGGCTTTGAGTATGCTTACCCTAGGGAGCTTTCAGGCGGCATGAGGCAAAGGGTCGGAATAGCCCGCGCACTGGCAGTGGAACCCGAGGTGCTTTTCATGGACGAGCCCCTCTCCGCCCTTGACGTGCTGACGGCCGACCACCTGCGGAGCGACCTTGTAGACCTCTGGATGGAAAAGAAGATGCCGATAAAGTCGATCATCCTCGTGACGCATAATATCGAGGAAGCGGTCTTCATGTCGGATAGGGCGATAATCCTGAGCCACAACCCCGCACGGGTCAAGGTGGACCTGAAGATCGAGCGTAACAACGCGAGAGACAAGAATTCGAAGGAATTCAAGTACATAGTCGACAGGGTCTATACAATACTCACAAAACCGCCGGAGGAGATGCCGTTCCTTCTCGAACAGGAGCGGTACCAGTTCCTTCCTCATACCAAAGTCGGGGCCGTGGCCGGACTGCTGGAACTCGTCAATGACAAGGGAGGAAAGGTCGATATATCCCAGCTTGCCTCCGAACTGAGCATGGAGGTGGACGATATCTTCCCGCTGATAGAGGCCGCGGTGTTCCTTGGCCTGGGGACCATCAAGGAAGGGGATTTCTTCATAACCGAAAAGGGAAAGATCTTCTCCGAGGCAGATGCCGTCGAGAAGAAGGAGATTTTCAAAGACACGGCACTGAAGAATATTCAGTTGATAAAACAGGTAATGCAGGTCCTGACCTCATCTTCAAAGCACAGGATAACGGAGGACTTCTTCATCGAGATACTCGAAAACCACTTCACGTCGGAAGAGGCATGGAACCAACTCGAAATAGCCATAGACTGGGGCAGGTACGCGGAACTCTTTGCCTACGATTACGACTCCGGAGACCTCTACCTTGAAACACAGACGTGACGGAAGCCTTCTTCTCCCTACTCTTCATAGATCATCCTGATAGTCATGCCGCCGCCTATTATCAGGTTCCGGCGATACGAAGCGATCTCTCAAATTAGGCAACGAACTAGAGTCCGGCTGGAATTTTTGTCCGCATCATTTTCTTTCGGTTTAACTTCCGCCCATCCACTATAAAGGTTCCATCGCCAACTGCGTGAACAGTTCGCTTCTCCTTTCGCGAATTATCAAAGTATGACGCGACGCCTTCGAGGACGACGATATTGTGCTTCTTGACGATGTCGATAACTTTACATTCGATATTCGCCAGACATTCTTTTATCAACGGCGCGAGTACATGCTTTCCTTTCACGGGAGTCAGCTTGAATTTTTCAAATTTGTCTGTATTGGCGCCCGAACATGTTCCCACCCCAACGATCTTATCCAGCATGTCAACAGTGGGGATTGAAATAACACACTCCTTCGAGTTTCTGAGAGCGGCAAAGGAATAGTTCCATAGGCCGGTGGTTATGGCAAATATCGGCGTAAAGTCCATCACCATGGTCCAAGAGATCGTCATTATGTTGTTCTTCTTTCCATCACTTGTAGTAACAAAGACAACTGGACCAGATTCCATCAGCGTGAACGCCTTGCTGATCTGCATTTTTTTCATGTGCGCATGCTCCCGCCCCTATTTGTATAATGAGTTCTTTGCCTGAGATAAGGCCTTTTAATTCCCGTTTTACACCGCACCACGATCCATCGTCAACCGATATTCAGTTCAGCAAGAAGACAACCTTACGTCTTGCCCTCAGCTTTCAGCATTCTCAGAACGTCTTCGTCAGTGAGGTCATACCAGTTCCTGTATGCATCAGCGACAGCGAAGGAAGGACCTCTCCTCACATTGAGGCAGATGACTTCATCAGCTTCCGGCATGATGTTTTTGATCGTCCTCTCCGGCCCTGTAAGGACGGCCGCAATAAGCCGGGAAGGCATTTTCCTTCTTATATCCTTAAGAGCGGCGAGCATGGTATAGCCTGACGCCAGCCCGTCGTCAACTACGATAACGCCTCTGTCCCTGCACGATGGAAAAGGTCTCCCTTTCCTGAAGAGGTGATCTCTTTTCCGGATCACCTCCCCGGTCTTTTTGATCTGAGCCTTAACCGCTTCTTCCGTCAGTCTCAGTCGGCTGAGTAATTCTTCATTAATGATAACCTCCCCGTCGGGCCCCATAGCGCCAAACCCGGCTTCGGGATTAAATGGGATCTGAAGTTTCCTCACAATAATCATGTCCAGTTGCATGGTGAGTGCTTCGGCTATTTCGGCTGCGACGGGCAGACCTCCTGAAGGAATCGCTAGGATGAGGGCACCTATGCCCTTATATCGCGTGAGTTTCCCGGAAAGCAATTTCCCTGCGTCATGTCTGTCTTCGAAAACGTACTTTCTGTCTCTTAGGGCACTATCTTCCACGAACTTATTCATAAGTTACTTCTATCACAAGATATCTCCTCACGCAACGTGATATGAATAATGATCTCCAGCCGCTGTACGCAGAAGTTCGGGGGTCCTGCGAGTTCCC